>NZ_JAAHHS010000079.1 GCF_010692395.1 Moorena sp. SIO3H5 | reverse complement strand
TGAAAAACTCCTGATAAAATGGCTAGGTATTCTCCACTGGTGCGATCGCGAATGACTGTGTAACCGGCAAACTCCCCAGTTCCACCCAGAATCAGCTAACCACTAACCACTATTTTGACAAAGCAGCAAAATCCTTCAACCTTGGCCAAAAGCCCACCCTAAGCGAAAAACCGACTAACTTTCAACCTTAAACCAACTAACTTTCAACCAACTAACTTTTAAGCTATTTAAGACTAAAATTACTATGCCTGTTATTGCTGGTACTGCCTTCACCTTTCCCGAGCACTACTATCCTCAAGAAGTGCTAGCCACAGCGGTCAAAAAGTTTTGCATCGCGATGAATCTAGATTTTGATCTAGATACCATCGACCGCTTTTTCACCAATGTCAATATCAAAGGCCGTTATTTCACCCACTCCCTAGATTTCTTCTTTGACCCATCGACTCCCGGAGTCACTGCTGAGCGGTCTATAAATCTTGCTCTCGATAACTTTGAAAAAACTGTGGAGTCATTGTTATCTTCAACCGGCATCGACCCCGAGGAGATCGGATTAATCGCTTCCTCTACACTAACCATTTCGGTTCCCTCCCTGGAAGCTCGGTTAATGAATCGCATTCCTTTCTCACGGTACATTAAACGACTACCAATGTTTGGCTATGGCTGTATGGGTGGAGCAGCAGGTATAGCGCGAGTGACAGAGTACCTAGAAGGACACCCCAAGGATGCTGCAATTTTCTTTGCTGGTGAACTCTCCTCTACTCTGTGGCAGGGTTCGTTGCAAATGGAATTGCAAACAATGATTTCTAAACTACCAGACGACCCCTCTCTGTACAGCGAAATCATTTGCTCTATCGTTACTGCTGCACTCTTTGCTGATGGGATGGGAGCAGTTTTAATGGTAGGTCGCGATCATCCCTTAGCCAAGCCAGGTCAACCTCGGGTAATTGATATTGCCTCAATGTTGCTTCCCAATACCACTCACTTGATGGGAATGGATATTGCCGATACCGGGTTCAAGAATATTCTCAGACCTGAAGTGTCTGACCATCTCAAAGGAGGACTGCGAGAGGTGATTGACCCACTGCTGAACAAGCATAACTTATCAACAGATGATATATCCTGCTGGATTGTGCATCCAGGTGGACCCAAGGTAATTAAAACTGTACAAGAAGAGTTTGGACTGACTCAGGAGGCAGTACAGCTTAGCTGGGACACCTTAGAAAAAGTTGGCAATATGTCCTCATCCACTGTGCTTTATATGCTCAATGAAGTTTTATCTCAAGAGCAGCCCAGTCCAGGTAGTTATGGCTTGATGGTGGCAATGGGACCAGGTTTCTCCCAGGAAATTCTGCTATTGCAATGGTAGTAAGCCCTCAATGATTACTAAGGTTATCTTCACGCTTGTTGTAGTTGCGGTCATTTTACAGCGACTGATTGAACTTCGTATTAGCAAAAAGAATGCAGCATACTTGCTTACTAACGGAGGAAGGGAATATGGATCAAATTCCCTTTGGATAGTGAAAGTAGTGCAGGTGAGCTGGTTTGCAGCAATGATTAACGAGGTTTGGTGGCTCAACCGCCCCTTTATCCCAGGATTGGCAGCGATCGCACTGATGCTTACTTTAGCTGGTCAAGGCTTGCGGTATTTATCAATGCGATCGCTAAAAAAGCGTTGGACTCTTCCCATCATCACCTTTCCAGGCTTGCCTGTAGTTAACTCAGGAATTTACCGTTACCTAAAGCATCCGAATTGGCTAGGAGTAATTCTGGAAATTTCCGCTTTACCTCTGATCCATACTGCTTACTTGACCACTATCGTTTTCAGTATCGCCAATGCTCTATTAATGAGTCGGCGTATTCCCACTGAAGAACAAGCCTTAAGCGAAGACACCAACTATGCTGATGTCTTTGCCAATCAACCCCGTTTTATTCCAGTCATTGGATTTATTAAAGGAGCTAATAGTTCTAGATGAGAGTTGGTATTAATCCTGAAAACTTCCTCGAAAAGAGTGCCCTTGCCTTGGGCCAACTACCCCAACCTGCGATCGAAACTCAAGCCTGCCTGATTTTAGCCCGATCTCTGATAGCAGGAACACAGCTAGGTGTGTTTGAAGCCCTAGGGTCAAGTTCACTTTCCGCCCAAGAAATTGCTGAGCGGTGTAATCTCAACAAGCATGCTTTAACCCAACTTTTAGATGCTCTTGTTGCTACAAATTACCTTGCCAAGAAAGGAGAAAGCTATTCTTTGGCTCCAGTTGCCCGTAAATGGCTACTACGTGAGAATGAGTCATCACTTTACGATTACACCATTAGCCGGGTTTTGGCGTGGGAATGGCTCACCCACTTAGAAGAGTTCATCCGCACTGGAGACCCTCTGGAATCTCACGATAAAATGTGCCCCCATCACTGGGAACTTTATCATCGGGGTATGCGCTCAATAGCTAGTGTAGCTGCTCCTGAGGTAGTCCAATACACACCTGTACCAAATGGTGCTCAGAAAATGCTAGATGTTGGTGGCTCTCACGGCTATTTTTCAGTAGCCCTCTGCCGCCGCTACCCTGATCTTCAAGCCGTCATCTTCGATTTACCTGAGGGCATTGAATATGCAGCACCGATCCTTGCCGAGGAAGGCATGGGCGATCGGGTGGTGTACAAAGCTGGGAATGTTCTTAAAGACGATCTAGGCACCAATGCCTATGACTTAATCTTTATGGCTAACCTAATACACCACTTTGATGAAAAAACTAATATTGAGCTATTCCAGCGTTTGGCTCAAGCTCTGCGACCTGGAGGCCATCTCGTCGTTCAGAAAACTATATTTCCTTCCAAAGACAATGGACAACTGGGTGCATTGGGGAATTTGTTTTTCTCCTTGACCAGTGCTGGTAGTAACTGGTCTTTCTATGAGATAGCTAAATGGCAAGAAAAGGCAGGTTTAGTTCCCCGCAAACCCATTGAGTTCCGGCAAACACCAGCTAGTGGTCAACAGGTAGCAGTAAAGCCCTAAGTCTGTTAGACAGATACACTTATTAGTTATTCTAGCAGTTCTCAATTTGAGAACTGCTAGATATATTTCTAATTGCTACAAAATATTTATCATCAATATTTTGAATATAAAATATGTTAAAGGTTTATTACCGAATTATTATTTCCTGTTGGAAAACATTTGGGTTTAGCCACTGGCTTTTTTTATGGGTATTTCTGCCACCATTAGCTTTTATTTTGCTGAGACTAAGCCTGGCTTTAGATGAAATTTTCTTTTCTAAATATCGTGACATTAAGGTGGTGAAACCAATATTTATCATTGGACACCCTCGCAGTGGTACTACTTTCCTCCATCATGTATTAACCCAGACAGAAGAATTTAGTACATTCAAAGCTTGGCATATTTTTGTGCCATCTCTGACAGCGCGTATTTTAGTTAAACCTCTGGTTGACTATTTAGTTAAACACAATATAAACTCAGTGATACCTGATGATATTGGACATGGAATTTCTCTTGATAGAGTAGAAGAAGAAGAACTATTATTCCTTCACCAAGCCGATACTCAATTTGTGCTTTTAACCACACCCTTAGCCTTTGATGATCAGGAGCATCCAGAGCTTCGCTTCCATGATCAACAACCAGCATCTCGTCGTCGAAGTTCAGTAAAATTTTTTGAAAGTTGTTTAAAGCGGCATATCTATTACACAGGTAAAAAACAAGTAATTGCGCAAATTCATTTTTCTACTCACCGCATTAAAACATTGCTAGAAGTATTTCCAGATGCTAAATTTATCTATTTAGTTCGTCCACCTCACGAAACAATTCCTTCTCATCTTTCCCTGGATAGAAACTTTCTCGAAAACCAATGGGGTAAAAATATACCACCCGATAAAATCAAACGATATGAAAAACGACGATATCGCTATAATGTAGACCTTTATCGCTATTTTTATCAGCTTCAAAAAAATCAAGACATACCAGAAAGCAACGTCAGAATTATACGTTATGATTTCTTAATATCTGATTTAGAGAAAGCGTGGGAAGAAATAGTAGATTTTACTGGAATTAATCCCAGTAATAAATTAAAAAAAGCTATTAAAAAGCAAGCGCAACAGCAGAAAAATTATAAACGCAAACATCGTGTCAAAAATCTTGAAGAATTTAACTTAACAAGAGAGCAGATTATCAAAGATCTTTCATTTGTTTATCAGGAGTACAAGTTTGAAAAAATCGCCAATAAACTATAAAATAAATAACAATATACGTAAATAATAAGCTATCAGTTGACGCACTAATTTAAATAACGAAAAATTCATTTACTTTTAGGATTGCTATATATATAGCAATCCTAAAACATTTGGGTTATACCAAAGCTAGTATGTAAATATAACCATTAAAATGCTAAGTCAAAAAAAATCTCATTCATAAATTATAAAAATTCATGAATCTATATGCTCTTCGTTTAATTACCTTGAGATTATTGTTGATACATTCTGTTACTCCTTGAGTATTTATATTGTCAAAGTAAGCAATAATTTTTCCAAGACAACGCCTAATTGTTTGACGGCAGCGGGAGAGCTATTTGAACAAAAGTTGATTGGCTCAGTTCAGAAACAGTGTGCGGTGCGCGAGCATGGGGAATTAGAGACAATTTATGGTACTGCAACCGTTTTCCATGTAAAGTAACCCTCGTAAGCAGGTTTGAGCTGAGTCGCTGGTATCAGCCATTGCTAGTTGGAAACCAAGCACAAAGGGTAAGATTAGCGAGATCAGTACTATCAAAACCTTATTTTTCGACATTTTCGACTGTCTTTGTCCAAACGATAGATGAATTGACTCTGATTACACTATCAATTCTTGGGTTATATCAGCTGGTCTTTATTTAAATTTAATGGTTTTGAGAGCAAGGGAGTCGGGAGTCGGGAGTCGGCGGAGAAGGTGTAACGTTTTTTTATAACTGAATAATAGTTACAGCGTTTTTCATAACTATCAGGCACACAGAGTTATTTCTGTTAGCCTATCCGTTTTACCCTACTAAATGATCCCTTAATAAAATAAAACTAAATTACAAGCTTTTTTTTATATATTAAGTACTAAAATATTTTCTAAATTTATTTTTTAATAAAGTTAATTATTTAGATTGATTGTTGACATTTTTAAAGATATTAGTAATAATAAAAATGTTCGAATTTATATAGTATTTATAGAAAAAAAACCGCGCTTTGAGCTTCAACAGAGAAAGCGGAGGTTTTATCCCCGAGTATACAATATGTTTGATGTAATTCTATTATGCCAGAAAAATTATCCTAAGATCATCTGATTAACTGTCAGCAAGCTCTAGACTGCCTTACCTAAATTGCTGGTAGCAAAATTAAACGGCCACATTCTTATTTGCTGGATCTCAAAGATAGACATAACTCATAAATTTTGATTAACTTTGATGACTAAATCAAACACTTCTGGAATAAATTATAATTGCCTAAACTATCATCAAGTTTTTAATTTTAATGATGTCTAAGCTTTGTAGTGAATAAAATAAATTAACCATATTATAAGCTCAAATAATCAATTACAGTTAACAACTAGGAAAATAAAAATATGAATCAATCTAAACATCAGCCGGTATGTATTGTCACTGGTGGTAACTCAGGTGTAGGTTTAATGACTGCTCTTGGTCTTGCTCAATTAGGTCATCATGTATTTATTGCTTGTCGCTGTGCTAATAAAGCGGAGAAAGCTGTAAAGTATATTCGCTCCTCTACAGGAAATGTAAACGTTGAGTTTTTGCCTCTTGATTTAGCATCCCTCGATTCAGTTCGCACATTTGTGAAACTTTTTAAAGAAAGAAATCTTCCGCTTAATATATTAGTGAATAATGCGGGTGTATTTAATACAAGGGGGATAACAAAAGAAGGATTTGAACTTATCTTTGGAATTAACTATCTTGGTCACTTTCTCTTAACTAATTTGCTTATCGAAACACTTAAAAAATCAGGGTCAAGTAGAATTATTATGGTTAGCTCTGACTTGGCATTACGTCCTACTTCTATCAAATGGGAGAGTTTTGTAAAGAAGACACCTTTTAATTTTATGGAATTGTATGCTCTATCAAAGTTGTGCTTATTGGTATTAACCCAAGAACTGACAAGGCGCTTAGAGAATACCAACGTAACCGTCAATAGCATTCATCCTGGATTTGTTCACTCTAATATAACATGGATGCATCGTTTAAGTAAGTATTTAGGGTTAGGTATTTCGCCTCAGGAAAGTGCTTTGGGTTTAGTTACTTTTGCAACATCTTCTACTTTAGCAGGCGTGAAGGGTAAATTTTTTGATTACAAACAGAACGAAATCAAACTTCCTGAACTGGTCAAAGATACTAACGTAGCTCAAGAATTGTGGAAACGGAGTTGCTTATGGACAGGATATAACCGAGATAAATCGACAAAGACCCAAAACAATAATGATGCTGCTGGAGTTTTACAACCCTATGCTCTGGCGATGACTCCCACTGAAGTTGGTTCGCTCACCAAAACGATTATTGAAGACGTTTTACCTAAACCACCGATAAAGAGTATATTTGATCAGGCGTTAAAGTTTTTGTTTAAATTAAAAATTTCTTCTCTTTTGCTGCTTTTATCTGAAATATTGAAAAAACAATTTTACATGGAGAGGCATCTTGATTCTGAGGCGGTTTGGTCCATATGTCAGGATGATACTTTGATCCAGAAATTAAAAGAGTATTTAGGGGAAAACTTAGTATTGTGGCGTTCTGAGATTTGGGTCAATTATCCCTCTCAACAACTAATTCCTTTTTGGCATCAAGACTCTTATCCTAATTTACTTCAAGGGGAAGGCAAAAGTATTAATGTTTACATTGCCCTAACAGAGGTTAATGAATGGAATGGATTTGAGTATATCCCTACTAATCGTCAACTCACTCAGGATGTTTTAGTGAAAATGAAAGACCCTTCTACTGGCAATAGCTTTTTTAAGCTGACAGAAGACTTAGAAAAACAAGCTGTTCCTGTGGTTTTATCTCCCGGAGAATTTGTTTTATTCACAGACCAACTTATGCATCGTTCACTTCGCAATACTAGTGGTCAAGTTCGTGTAGCACTTGCCCTGCGGGTTATTCAACCCTCTATTGAAGTCTTGCAAAAGCATAGCCCTATTGATCATAAACCTGTCTTGTTATAAGTCCTGTAACATTATATCTTTTGGGTGCGGATCTTATAGAAACACGATAGAATGCGGAAGAGTTTTTTACCCCAAGCTGTCCTGTAAGTAGGTGGGCATAAATAAACGTTAAAACTAAAAATAGGAAAGTGAAGCTGAAAGCCTTGATTAAATAGGTTTTCAGCATTTTGAATCTCAATCGCTATTTTACGGATAATTAAGCCCACCTACTTAGCAGTGTTTTGAGAGAAAAAACCGAAAGACAGGACAGGCGCTTCACAGCAGTATTTGCCAGGATTAAGTCAGACATATGCAACCATCTAGCTCAAATGAAGACAGATTTTTTCAGCAGTGCGAGAGCTATTTGAACAAATAGTTGATTGGCTCGGTTCAGAAACAGTGTGCGATGCGCGAGCATGGGAAATTAGAGACATTACTACTCGAAAATGCATACGAACTATTGAAACGACTGTTAGATAGTAGTTGTCCAAAAATTACTATAAAGTTAGTATAATTTATATGCTTAAATGCTGAGGGTATACTTTCCGTATACCAATTAAGTTCGCCACATTTTAGACCTAAATAATGGACAGTTAATCAAATCTATAACTGAATATATTGGTCACATAATACAGTGATAAAAAAAATCACAGGTAGATAATATAAGGCAAATTATGACTCTGATATAAGTCAAGAAGTGGTAGAAGAAAAACCTGGAAAAAATCAGATATAGAGTATATCAAAGAGCTTTGTAATGATCGGGAAATAATCTGAAGGGGCGACAAGCAAGACAAGGCAGGTTTTATTGAGAACTATATGCTGTTTATTGACAAGATGCGTTTACCCTGCTCTTTTCATCTAGAAATCCTCTGATCTTACCGCTTCCAAGCAGAACGCCAACTTAATATAGACAATAGAGTTTTAAATACACCAATCATGCTTTCGATTTGGTAACCAAGATAAACTCGGATTGCCCATCCTCTGATCAAGCTTTTAGGTAAGTAGATAAATATAGACTTTAGCATCACCCAAATGCCTTGGGTAGAGTACGTAAAGTATATAATTTCAGCTAAACTTTTGTGCAATCTTGGCTGTTTATCTCCTATCCATAAAACTGGTTGACTATCCCAAGGATCGAAGGCTTTAAACTTCGTCGAGAAATCCCAATGTGGACGGAAAAACATTTTGGCACGATCGTTAAGCATACAAGCAGCAAAGCTGAAAGTGCTATTACTAGTGCAAACTACATCACATTTACTCAACATAAAGAAATCGATATAGAAGTCTAAGTCTAAGTCTTTCATGCTTTCTGGCAACCGAATGTTTAAATCCCGTGTAGTTACGGGAGAAAATTTTTCAAAGTCGCCAATTATACTATCGATATCGTCACTGCATAGCAAAAGAACCGGATCTTCCAATTGTTCCCATATCCCTTCAAGCCATTCACAATACCATTGTGTAGGAAATACTAATGTAAAACCTAACCTTGGTTGTTTTATGTAATCTCCTCGTCGAATGTGAATACCAACGATTGTTTTCCCTTTGGAACGAAGATTATTTAAACCCTCCTCTAAAGTAAATTTAAGATCGCTTACGGGTTGAAACAAGGAACGAAAATATTGCTGATAAGGTTTTAGGCATCGAGTGTGAAAGTGAAAAACGCCCCAAATATCTAAATTACTTAGACCTATTTCTAATACTTCTGAACCAAATAAATAACTCTTAGCATCTGCTGATTTTTCTAGGTAAGGAATGAATTCTGGAACTACATTAAATAAACTTTTTGCCAGATCTTCATACTCAATTGCAGGAGGTAAACGCTTAGAAATTGGTGCATCGTTATGTCCAAAAATAGTCTGACCAATCCAATCAGGACATTCTACTTTTGCTCCACTATTTTTTGCACAAACTTTTAAAAAAGCATATTGAAAAATTTGATTACCAAAACGTCCAAATTTACCAAGAGAGGACATGGTTAATACTGGCTGAATATCAGATAAATTTTCGTTATCTAAAGATGATTCAATGTCTTCATTATCATTTTTAAAACTGTCCAAAAGAGCAAAAGCTCTGTCTGCCTCGGTCTTGGAATTGTAGTTAGATGTTTTTATTATTTCTGATGAAGTATCTTGATTAGACATAAAATTATTTTGTTTAAAAATTATGTTATTGTTTTTTTGAATTCAAAACTGGTTTACCTGTAGCAACAACCTGTTCGATAATATCAGCAGCTCGACTCACTCCCCCTGCTCGTCTAATTGCCTCTTGTAGCCTCAAGGCATTCTTTTTATAGGAATCTTCGGTTAAGACTCGTTTGATAGCCTTTTGTAACTTCTCCACCCTGACTTTGCCCACAGGTATTACCTCCCCTGTTCCTGTCCAAGCGATCCGCGCCGCCACTCCAGGTTGATCGTTAGCAATGGGAATAGCTACCATTGGGACCCCATTACTTAACGATTCTAGGGTCGTATTCATTCCTGAATGAGTGATGGTAAGGGTCGCTTTTTTTAATAGTTCTAATTGAGGTGCATAGCCAACAACTATGGGATTTCCAGGAAATTCTGGTAAAGATTCTGGACTAGCAGCCCCACCTAAAGTAATGACTAATTGTGCATCTAATCCCACACAAGCTTCTGCAATCATTTTAAAAATCCAGAGAAGCCGATTTTGTAAAGTTCCCATAGAAGCATAAATGAGTGGTTGTCCAGTCAATTTTTCATAAGGAAAAGGCGCAGCTTCTCGACTCGCTGGGTTACTATAGGGACCTGTAAAATGAAAACAAGACGGTAGTTTTCTTCTAGGAAATTCAAATTCAGCAGGTTGTTGACTAAGTTGAGCTAACTGGGAATAGTTTTGATTGGGTTTATTATAGGGAGATAAATTCCACTGCTTACGATACTCATTAACAACTGTTTTCAGAGATTGTATCACTATAAGATCAAGCGGTGCATAACCCACTCTGTTCCGTAGAAGTCCCCACCATGAAGGGTCATAATTCCAGGACTTGAAAAACGGAGGAATACTTATTTCCCGATTCAGGATTACGGCAGCACACACAGTAACAAAAGGAATGTCTAGATACTCAGCGATAGTTCCTCCTTCTGGAGAAGCTTGATCGACTAACAATACCTCTATACCTGCTGCTTTAATGACTTCTGGAGCATCCCGAAGTAATATTTTGGCTATATTGAGCATCCTATTCATGGTATAAGTGAATGCCTTAAATCCACTCAAATTACCTAGTCGAGTAAATGAGTCCTTTGTGCTTCCTTTGGGAAAATCCGACTTGCCAATCACCTGAAATTCTAATCCTGCAGCTAGAACTTTTGGTTGAGCGTCTTCAATTCCTAATACGGTGACGCGATGACCACGCTGTTTCAGTTCGTAACCTAAATTAGTCATCAGGTTAAGATGACTAGAAGCAGCAGGACAAATTATGCCAAAATGACTCATGATATTTGATCAGCAAAAGACGTTTGGAATTGAGTTTATAACTATAGCCCGATTTAATGAGACTTGAGAAAAAAATCACGATTTAATGCAACTTCAACTGGCTTTGTAAGGGATCAATAGTTCCCCATACGTGTCTAACCAATCAATAAAATGACAAGATATGGCCATTGGAACTGCTTCCGAAGCATTCCTAGCCTTGATTATTAATTGTTAACGGTAGCTAGCATCCAGATCAGTTTATTCCTAACGTTATTCCTAGAGTGGGGAACAATTTCTCCCAGGCTAGACTGCCGAAGTAACGTCTTATTTAACTTAACTATTTTTTTTGCAAATCCCTGTAGAGCGGAAAAAGTCTTTACCAAATCACCCTGCTGATGGCAAGCACTTCTTTCCTGGTAATCATACAAAGTAATTACTATAGTAGTATACTATTATACCTTATATCTTGCACTAACCCCCCAAACCCCTGCATAGTAGGGTTATATAGGGGGTATATAAACGTAGACGCTTTCTTCGACTTGCCCTAGGCTAGTCCTACTTCTCTGTGCAAGTTCAGTGTGTAACAGCTTATTCGAGCTCCATCAATTCTAACTTTAAAATAATGCTATTGACAAGTGCAATTTTGGTTATAGTAACTAACTTGTCGTTAATGTCATTAGCCAAATCTTAAAGTAATTTTAGCTACGCTTCTTATTTATTAGGGCAGTACTGCCGACTATCAGGATAAATGACGAAAGTTTTCCCATGATCCACTGTTTGTTAATATTCTCTCCCAGCTACTAAAGATTCACTCAGTAATTACACTAACTTCATCCATTTAAAAAACTATTTATGTAAGCTTTACACAGATGATACACAAGCTTGTTATGATAATGGACAACGAGTGAATTTTTGGTAAATCTAGTGTTAGGAAAGTTTTTCTGTACCTAGAGGGTGTATCCAAGCTTACTATAGTTACCCTTCACTCTTGGATGTCATGGTGCAATGCAAATGAGAATCCACCCCTCATTTTTTTTTAAATAACTTAAAACCGTTTAATTTTTGAATCTCAGATCCCATTCATTTCTGAGATATCCAATTCAGGGAAGCAGCTACTACCTAAGTTGATTAGGTAATCTTTACTAGTCACATTACTTATTGTACAGTTTTAGTTTGGGTATGGCTGTTATTTGTTTTGAAAATCGATTTTTAGTTAAAAAAATAATTTCACTTCAAGAAAACTTTCCGGAATATCCCTTAGCTAAGATGTAGCTAACTATTAAGCCAAGTCAATCAATCATTAGTATTGATTTTTTTTCATCAATTGATTTACAGCGGATTAGAGAAAAATGAACTCCACCTACATCAATAGCTACAGACATGATAAAAAACTAAACCCCCTTTCCTTATTGGCTCAATTATCCAGTCGTCATGCCAATGGATGTTTACAAGTATCTAGTGGTTCAGTTTCTTGGTCAATCTATCTAGAAAATGGTAAATTAGTCTATGCTTCAAACTCCATCAACCCATTTGATCGCCTAGATCATTACTTATCTCGTCTAAGTCGTAGAATTCCTACCCTTGTTAGTGCGGTTCGGGTTCAGGTTCGCCTGATCTTTGAAGCCAACTTAAACAGTCATTCCAATTATCCTTCAGATTACCAAGCAATTTGTTGGTTGGTGAATCAACATTATCTTAATTCCGTTCAGGCAGCAAGTCTGATCGAAGAATTGGCTGAAGACGTAATAGGTTCTCTGCTCTCAGAGAAAGAAGGAACTTACCAATTACTGGAAACTAATCCATCTGAGGATTTGCCTAAATTTTGTAGGCTTGACCTTCGCACAATTGTTGAACATTGTTACGAACAGTTACAACATCAGCACTCTTCTAACTCAAAGCCAGTGAATAATCCCTATAGCTCTCATTCTGTAGTCCCCATCGGAAATTCTACACAATTGAACTCAATTCACGAACCCTCTGTAAATAAGTCGGCTCAATTAGAGCAGAGCTTCCAGTATAATACATCGGTTAATCAAAAACCAACGTCTACCAGTAAAACTTACAAGATTGCTTGCATTGATGATAGTACAAGTGTTTTAAATGCCATCAACTCCTTCTTGGAAGATAAAAGTTTCTCTGTTGTCATGATTAATGACCCAGTTAGGGCATTAATGCAAATTATCCGTATTAAGCCTGACCTAATTTTGCTCGATGTTGCCATGCCAAACTTAGATGGTTATGAGCTATGTTCTTTGTTACGAAAGCATTCACTTTTTAAACATACCCCAATTATTATGGTAACTGGCAATACTGGTTTCCTAGACCGAGCTAAGGCTAAACTTGTTGGAGCATCTGGTTACTTGACTAAACCGTTTAACCAATCCGATCTCCTCAAGATAGTGTTTAAACATCTCAAATAATCATTTTGGAACTATCTCCCTTATATCTATTAAGGATAAAAAGCTGAATTCGGTGTTGATTTATTAAGACATTTAGGGTGGTATTATAAATACATATCCCTCTATAGGTTATTATTATAGATTATTCTATTGGTTATAGTTGACCTAACCAATACTTTGAAAAACTCACCAATTATAAACTCACCAATTATTGGTATGATCACATAGGTTAAATTGTGAATTAATGAATACGCCAGCACTTGCCCATACCCCTCAGACCTGGTCTCAGTTAGCTAGTATAACCAAAGCATCTGAAGAACACAAGAATATCGGGGATGCTTATCTTAAATTTTTGTTAAATGAACAAACCCCTGCGGTTATATCTATGCATCAAGCCCAGGAAGTTCTAGTCTTGCCCCAAGAGCGTCTGACTCCCATGCCAAATATGCCTTTCTACGTACAGGGGTTGATGAATCGGCGCTCTCGTGTGTTGTGGGTAATTGATCTAGCTCAAATGCTAGGTTTACCGACGCTACAAACCAATGTTCAACAGTACAACATAGTGACGCTGCGTAATCAATCAGCGTCTTTAGGGATTGCCGTCCAAAGCATTGAAGGGGTGTTGCGACTAACACCCGATTGTATTCAATCTCCACTGGGACAAGTGTCATCGGGTTTGGTTCCCTACTTAAGGGGATGCGCTTTGCAAGAACAAGAAATTTTGTTAGTACTAGATGGTTTGGCAATTATGGCTTCATCTCTTTTACACAATACCTAATTTAACGGGAATTGACTTAAGCTCAATGCCAGCTGTTAATTGTTGATTCTTAATTTAAGACTATCCTAACACAGAGCATTTTTTTTTAAGATAATAGATATATCAATGGTTTTATAAAAACTAAGTTAGTAGCCAGGTAATGGTGCTTTTTTATGGTGAAACAATTTGATAAATCAATATATAATAGTGAAAATAATAAGGATTTAAAGAGTCAGGGGGTAAGCAAAGACAGGTATCGTCACCATGCCGAATTGGACTCAGTTATAAATGTGACTAGGACAGAAGTAACCGAAAACTCCAATCAGGATGGGGTTGAGCTGATAGGCTCCACTAAAACACCTAGCAGCTCCAAAAGCTCTGGGGGTCTTAAACTCAGCTTAAAAACTAAAGTAACATCATTATTTATCACCCTAGGCACTATTCCTGTACTACTGATTGGCTCTATTGCCTATCACTTAGCCAACCAATCTATTACCGAAGAAATTTCCCAAAACAACATTGCCAGGGTAGTTAGCCTAGAAGAGAACCTCAAGGGCTTCATACAAGACCGCTATGCGGATATTAGATTTCTAGCTACGCTCCCAGTTTTTACTAATTCCAGTCAACAGCGGCAAACCTCCCTTTCGGAAAGACAAGCCCTATTATTAAACCGCTACCTAGACATTTACCAAGTCTACGACAGTATAGCTGTTTTCGACTTAACCGGCAAAGTCATTGCCAAATCTAATCAGACTCCTGTAGATAATCCCAGCTCCCGGTCTTATTTTGAGCAGGTGATCAAGACCAAACAACCGGCGATTAGTCAACCGATACACTCGGATGCTTCTGGTCAGTTATCCCTTTACTTAGCTGCACCGGTACTTGACGAAAATACAAAAAAGCTGGTCGCAATTATCCAATCCCGGATGCCCATCCAATACCTTCAAGATTCGATCAACCTGATGGGCAGCGAACGCGAAGAACTTTACTTAATCAATACTACCAACGGTAAAATTTTTCTCTCCAACCAAAGCAAAATCGTTAATCAGCCCCTAACCAAGGTATTCCCGGACGCCAAAGAACTGCTAACTGCTGATAAACCAAATACTCTAGTCACAGCTAATCGGGTCAAAAAGCATCAGGATATGCTAGCTTATACCCCCTTTAGTAAAAACAACGATTTAAGTAAAATCAACGATTTACCAGACCTGCCCTGGGTAGTAGTGATGGGCACCCCAGATGCGATTGGCCGTTGGCCACGCTATGCGAACGCATTTCTGCCCCAGCGGCAATTACTCCTGACCCTGACCCTAGGAACCTCCCTGACCACCTTATTAGTTGCGGCAGTAGCTGTCTATCTGGCTAACCGTTTGACCAGTCCCCTGTTAGCAGCTACCAAAGCAGTGAAAGCCCTCGGCGAAGGGGAACTGGATACCCGTTTGGAGCTAGTGGGAACTGATGAGCTAGGGGTACTTGGGTCAAATATCAACCGCATGGCATCTCAGCTACAGACCTTAGTTGCTAACCAACAAGCTTCCCTAAATAAGGCCCAGTTATTTACTGATGTTGTCACTCATGCTGCTAAACCTGATGAGAAAGCCCATGCCTTTGATTTAGTGGTTAATGCTGCTAAGGAAAAGTTAGCTGCTGAGCGGGTGGTGATCTATTATTTTGACCCAGGCTATCGGGGAACCATTGTGGCTGAAGCGGTAGACTCCCCTTGGCCAAAAGCGATCGCCCACGAAATCACTGATGCTTGTATTCCCAGAAAATTGCTGGAAGCCTACCGCAAGGGACGGGTTGTGCCCACCAGTGATGTCCAAGCACAGAAATATTCCTCGGGCCATATGCAGTTGTTGAACCGACTGCAAGTGAAGGCAAACCTGGTGGTGCCGATTGTAGGGGTCGATAATCTAATTGGCTTATTGGTAGCTCATCAGTGTTCTAGGACTCGGGTATGGCGCACCGATGAAATTGACTTTCTACAGGAATTAGCCACCCACTTAGGACTAGCCTTAAGCAGTGCGAGTCTCGCCACAGTGAAGACCGCTGAAGCCGACCGAGCTGGGCAAGTTATTGAAATTACCTCCCGTATTCGGCAATCTTTCACAGTCGAGGAAATCTACCAGTCAGCCACCAGTGGCATCCGAGAAGCTCTGAAAACCGACCGAGTTCTAGTCTATCTGTTTGACGAAAATTGGCAAGGAACTATTGTCGCCGAATCCGTAGGTCATGGCTGGCCAAAATCCCTAGGAGCAGAAATTGCTGACCCCTGTTTTACCCACCAATATGTGGAAAAGTATCAGCAGGGTAGAGTGAGTGCCTTCGGTAACATTTACCAGGCAGGCTTGAGTGAGTGTTACTTGGGTCAACTTGAACCGTTTAAAGTCAAAGCTAACCTAGTCGCCCCCATCTTAGCGGACGACAAATTATTGGGACTGTTGGTGACCCATCAGTGTTCTGGTACCCGGCATTGGCAAGAATCAGACATCAACTTTTTCAGGCAGATGGCGATTCAATTGGGCTTTGCCCTTGAGCAAGCCAAGCTAGTAGACCAGCTCAAACAAGCCCGCATTGCTGCGGAAGTAGTTTCCCAGGAACAACAGCAACAACGGGAAGCCCTACAGTTGCAACTGTTAGAACTGGTTAATAAAGTGGAAGGAGCTGCCCAAGGGGACCTCACGGTAAGGGCTGAGATCCTCAGTGGAGAAATTGGCACTGTGGCTGACTTCTTCAATGCTGTAATCGAAAGTCTACGAGGGATTGTTAGCCAAGTCAAAACTGCTGCCACTCAGGTAAACCAGTCCGTTGGGGACAATGCCGGAGCTATTGCTCAACTGTCTGAAGCAGCACTTCAACAAACCCAGGAAATCACCCACACCCTAGATTCTGTGGCTCAAATGACTAGTTCTATTCAAGAGGTAGCCTTCAACGCCCGCCAAGCCGCTGCCGTCGCCCATACCGCTGCCAACACCGCCCAAAGCGGCACCCACGCTATTGAGCGCTCTGTTGTCAGTATTCTAATATTGCGTGATACAATAGCAGAAACTGCAAAAAAAGTCAAGCGACTCGGGGAATCCTCCCAGCAAATTTCCCAAGTTGTAGCATTTATTAACCAAATTGCCCTACAAACCAACCTATTGTCGATCAACGCTGGCATAGAAGCCGCCCGGGCTGGGGAAGAGGGGCAAGGATTTGCCGTAGTTGCCGAAGAAGTTGGGGAACTCGCTGCTCGCGCCGCCACCGCCACCAAAGAAATTGAACAAATTGTAGACAACATCCAACAAGGCACCTCCGAAGTGGTGGAAGCGATGGAACTGGGGACTACCCAAGTGGTCGAAGGCACCTATCTAGTTCAAGAAGCCAAAGACAGTTTTGGTCAAATCCTCAACGTCTCCACCCAAATCGACCAATTCATTCAATCCATATCCCAAGCTACAGTTTCCCAAGCGGAAACCTCAAGCGCTGTGACAAACTTAATGAAAGACATTGCCCAAATCTCAGAACGCACCTACCAGTCAACAGAACATATCTCCCACTCCCTCCAAGACACTGTCAGTATTGCTGAAGAATTACAAACATCGGTTGGCAAGTTTAAAGTTGATCAGAATTATCACGCTTTGACCACGAAGCACTAACCACTAACCACTAACCACAACCACTACAGATGTCACAGGACAAAGAACTGGAAATTCAGCTACAGTTTCTGGAAGAGGCAAAGGAATACTTAGATACCATTGAATCGGTGCTGCTGGGTTTAGCCAGCGCTCCCATTGATAGTCAGAAAATGGATGGGATTCTGCGAGCGGTTCATTCTGTCAAAGGGGGAGCTGGGATGATGGGATATGGTACCTTGAGTCACCTAACTCACCGCTTAGAGGATTCATTTAAAGTTCTCAAGGCTAAGAAAAATGCGATCGCAATCGAAAACCAACTCGAAAGTCTACTCCTACAGGGGGTAGACTGTCTGCGCCAGGTACTCGATATCAACCGTCAGGGGAATCGGGTAGACTCCCAATGGCTAGAAACCATAGCTAACCCAGTCTTTGATCAACTGCACGAGATTCTAGGGGATCCGGTAGCAGATGATGCTAGCACTATGCTAGGAGCAGAGGATGGCACTAATGTGACTGCCATGCTCTTTGAAACAGAAGTGGAAGGGTGTCTAGCTCGCTTAGAAGGGGTGTTAGCAGACCCCGAAAAACCCTGCTTGCTTGAAGAAGTGTCCATCATGGCTCAAGAATTAGGCGGGTTAGGAGAAATGCTGCAGCTCGAAGCTTTTAGTCAGTTGTGCGAAGACATCAATCACCAGCTAGAAGTTGCCCCAGACCAAGTGGAAGCGATCGCCCAACAAGCTCTAATGGTGTGGCGGCAATCCCAGGCGTTGGTACTGGTAGGTCAACTGACTCATTTACCCCGCTGCCTGGAAGCTAGGGAGTTTCAGGAGAATCAAGGAGGAGCTACAGACCCAGGGGTGGCAGAGGAAGCTATATTAGTTGGGGAATTGGAAACCGATCACCCAGAACTAGTCGGACAAGAGGATGAGACATACCAGCAAGAGCAACAAGACCAGCAAGACCAGCAAGACCAGCAAGACCAGCAAGACCAGCAAGACCAAGGGGAAGTAAACGTATTTCAATGGGTGGATAGCAATCTCCACATCTCTTCCCCCTCTGCCTTCTCTTCCCCCTCTGCTTTGTCTTCTCCCCCTCCCTTGTCTTCTCCCCCTTCCCCTGAACCCATCTTCCTGAGGGAGAACAATCAGGAAGACTCCTCAAAAGACCCACACCAGGAAAATACTGTGCGCATTCCTGTGCGACAGTTGGATCGACTCAATGACTTGTTTGGAGAACTGACTATCGAGCGCAATGGTCTTTCGCTGCAACTGGGACGACTGCGCACCCTAGTAGACAACCTCAGCCGCCGGGTCAAGATTCTCGAAGCTTCCAATCACAAGCTCCGCACATCTTATGACCAGATTGCCACCCCAAAAGGAATGACAGGAAGACAGGGGGATGGGGAAACCAACAAACCCGAGGGACTTTTCCTGCCATCTTCGGTATCTTCCTCTGTGTCCTCTGCTTCCTCTGCTTCCCCTGCTCCCCTAGCTATTACTGTTGAAGGGTTTGATGCCTTAGAGATGGATTCCTACAGCGACTTGCACCTGCTATCAAGGGAGGTGATGGAAACCATTGTTCAAATCGAAGAAGTCACCAGCGACTTGGAATTGACCCTAGACGATACTGATGGCATTGCCCATGAATTAAACAAAACCGCCAAGCAGCTGCAAACCAATCTCACTCAGGTTCGGATGCGTCCCTTATCTGATTTAGTGGGACGATTTTCCCGAGCTTTGCGGGACTTGTGTGTGGAGCATGGCAAACAAGTAGAACTGAAGGTAGTGGGGAAAGGTACCCTGATTGACCGCACCATCCTGGAAACCCTGAGTGACCCCCTAATGCATTTATTGCGCAATGCCTTCGACCATGGCATTGAAGACCCTAGCACCCGTCAGGCTATGGGGAAACCGGCGAAGGGAACTATTGAAATCAAAGCCACCCACAGGGGGAACCAGACCCAGCTTACCCTCCGTGATGATGGTAAAGGCATTAATTTAAGCAAAATCCGAGCCAGAGCAGAGGAAATGGGATTAGACCAGGAGCTGCTCGCCAGCGCCAGTGACCAGGAATTGCTTTCTCTGATTTTTGAACCCGGATTTAGTACAGCTGATCAAGTAACCGACCTATCTGGTCGTGGTGTGGGGATGGATGTAGTGCGCAACAACCTCAAGCAAATCCGGGGGGATATCCGAGTCGATACCCAACCGGGTTGGGGAACGACTTTTACCCTCACCGTCCCTTTTACCCTATCGGTAGCACGCATCCTGCTAGTGGAAAGTAACGGCATGCTTTTGGCATTTCCCATCGATGTGATTCAAGAGATGCTGATGCTGAAATCCCAGCAAATCTTAACTACCCTAGGCAACGAAGTCATTAACTGGCAAGGGAAAATGGTGTCCCTGATTCGCCTGAAAAAGTGGCTGAAATTTTACTGTCGCCGTCGGGTCACCACCCTAGAAGAAACCCCGAGCATTAATGAACCTACTATTCTAATTATCAATCAAGGCGAGCAATTAATCGGCCTGTGTGTAGACCGCTCCTGGGGAGAGCGAGAAGTCACCGTGCGTCAAGTACAAGGAACCCTAGGGTTACCTGATGGATTTAGCGGCTGTACCATTCTTGGTAACGGTCGAGTGGTTCCTCTGGTAGACGCCAACGCGATGGTACGCTGGATAATCAGTTGTCAGCGCACCACTAACCTAGAGAGTTTATCCCCACAACATGACTCCACCTCAAAGAGATTTGTGGAGCAACAACCTCCCTCAATCGGGATACAACCAAGTACCAAAGACACCATCTTAATCATTGACGACTCGATTAACGTGCGCCGGATGTTGGCATTGGGATTAGAAAAAGCTGGGTATATTGTAGAACACGCCAAAGATGGTCAGGATGGGATAGAAAAACTGCTTCGGGGATTAGAGGTTAAAGCGATTATTTGTGACATCGAAATGCCCAGGCTGGATGGCTACGGCTTTTTAACTCGGGTCAAAGGAGAGCCACGCTTAAATACCTTACCCATTATTATGCTCACCTCCCGGAGTGGTTCTAAGCATCGCAAACTAGCTATGACTTTAGGTGCATCTGGCTATTTTTCTAAGCCCTACAATGAGCGGGAGTTATTGAAAACGTTAAATGAAATTATTGTGGAAGACCTATTGATTTAATCTTGCTGGTAATATCATGTCCGGTTGACTACTTATCATTTTTAGTTGTTCGTCAATTAATAATTAACGATTTACCTAAAGACGAAGTGATTAACCGGACTCGACTCCATCGCTTATTTCGTCAAAGTTTCAGCGTTAACGAGGGTGCTATTGAGATCAGACTTAAAAAATAACTCTTCCTAGCTCAACTCCACCAAACTCGACGATATTGCTTGAGCTTCTCCGAACCAGGGCAGTCTGTACATAGTAGTAGTAATTGAAATGGTCAAAGGTATGACCTGATTCACTACTGGTTGAACTTCCCTCGAAGGTATAAGCAGTTTCCCTTCTGGTATCCGAATTAAAAACTAATCCAGAGACAGTATTAACAGCACCATCACGCTTTCTAATGCGTCGTAGTGCTGCTGTGACACGAGCATTCGTACTTCTTCCCGTCGAATCACGGTAGGAAACACTAATGGTGTTGGCATTTTTAACATTAACAGACACTGGACAAATGACAGTAATTGAACCGGTTTTTTCTGGTTTGAACTTAATCCGTCCCGCCGTGATCAGATAAAGGTCTTGTTGTATAGCAGAATCAATGGGAACACATCCTGCTCCATCCATCACCCAATCAGGAACCTGAGCCAGGGCTTTACTAGCACCAAATGTTGTAGTCTGGGCCAATAACGCTCCGATTAATAGTGCTTTTTTCATGTTTATTTCCTCATCACAACTTGCTCAAGTCAATCTGGGATGCACCTATATAGTTATCACCCAAGTCTTTCCTTTTTACGCAAGAGGATAAATTTCACCTAGAGCAGGGGTGGAGGAATCAGAAAACTCACCCCCCATCCTCTCATACCTGATTAGATCTACAGATATATACAGAGTATGCGATCGCCTTTGGCGGAAGCTTTGCTTCATCGCTAGCCAACGCCCTTAGGGCTAATCGCATAAGCGCGGAAGCTTAGCTTCCGGAGCGAAGCGTGGCCTTAGGCCAATCCCATAGGGTAGTTCTGCGTTGTTTATATTGCGTTGTTTTTGAATGAGTACACACGGCTTTTGAGATCTCCTGCATCGATCCCTTTCCCCAAAAAAAAATAAGAGAGCCGTCTTCAAGCTCTCTTGATCATCAGGGTGCATCTACATAATCACAATATAGCAGATTTATTGAGGGGTGTCACCCCTCACATTAAAAAGTGATTTACTCAACAGTATTAGTAGTCCATATTGGATTGGGATTGGGCTGATAAATTACAATGTTCCCATCATCCTGGAGCATGAGGTAAGCACCTAGACTGCCACTAGTAAGAGAAGACCAAAGTGCCTCAGGGTATCCATAGGTAACAAGATTGCCATCATCCTGCATGATCGTTCTACTCACCGCTTTGCCCTTTTGCTCGTTATTCCACAAAGGGACTCCAGAACCGTTGTAGAGAACGAGGTTTCCATCTTCTTGCTGAATGAACTTGTATTGACCATTCGGAGAGGTTATGAAATCACCTCTTCTGAGTTCTTCACCTGGGTAAAGTGTAGTTTTAGCTAGTGCAGTGGCAGGGCTGGTTAGAAATAGTGTTGTAACCAAGCACAGTGCTACCAATAGCGTAATTAACAACTTCTTCATCAGATTGTTTTTAATCCCTAAGTCAGCTCTAAGGTTTTCTTCGAGTATAGTAGCAAGAAATACAGAATGCACATCAGATCTAAAGCATTGGTTAAGTAATACAAACTAACAAAATGCTTAACATATAAATCAAAATAAAATCTATATTATCCCATGCCCTAATTTACCCATTTATCCCTATACCTAGGGTCAAATTGGATTGCGGAAGAGTTACTGAGGGTGGGATATTCTCGAATCAATAATTAGTAAAGGGCTTACACAGCAAGACCCTTAAAAGCAGCTTTCTCTTATCAGTCAAAGGCTGAAATCGGTGTAATGACCCTCAATAACCGGGTTTGCGCCGTAAGTCCTATAGGATTTGTCGAACGTTACGAATTCAGAGGTTTTTTAAACAAATTTTAAGTTAAGCAAATTTCTCTGAACAGAGTCTACCAAAAGTTCAGCCAAGTTGATACATTAATCATAGGCACACAAACCAATCGGAATTCAGGACTGTGCCTCCTGTCCTGAAGAACTTACAGCCCTAGAAACTTAGTCGTAGAGATTAACAAGACATGTAGGGTAGGCGTTAAATAACCATGAATGGGAGTAATTGAGTTTAGTTCCTACCTACCCTAGACAACTAAAACCATGTCTAGCCCTAATTGGTCGATGTTTTAACTAGCTAGTGGTAATGATCTGAAGCATCTTTGTTCAGCGTCTTAGGCTAGCCAAACTGTTAAAACATCAAAAGCCAAAGCACTCAGGAAAGTAAGTAATGGAGGAATATACTTTTTTGTTGAGCGTCGGCTGTAAGACTCTGTAAACCCTAGCTAGATATTTTGTTGAATAAGTATAGCCATGAACCAGGTACCGTTACCTGGTTCATGTTCGTTTTAGCCACTATCAAAAGAAACCGAACACTTTAGTAATTAAACAGCCACCCCTTTTTCAGCTCGATTGGCCTGTTGTAGGGCGCGTTATGCTACCGCTAACAAATCAATTTAATACGAGATAGATGATCGAGCTGTCTGCCTGTAGAATTGAGATCATTATCCCTGCATACCGGCATACAACAAACGTGCAAATAGCCGTACCCCATCATCCTACTTCAACTCTTCATAGGAAGGGGGCTGCCGCAAGCCCACCACCCGCAGATCTGCCAGCAATTCCGGATGAAACTGACAGGTAAACGATCGCCTGAGCCGCAAGCTGCTGCCCTAAACAAATAAATATGGCAGGTGCGCTTGCAGGAGTCCGAGAGAGGAGAATTTGCTCAGATAGACGGAGAAGATCCTGATGGGAGCAACTTGCCCCTGCAAAGGTAGAAGGATTGCGGACAGATGGATCCCCCCCCTCTACCACAATTGCCAATCCTGAGCTGATGACGGGGATGAGTCGCTCCAAATCTAACGGACCTGAGGCCCAATAGGGAAAGAGAATTGAATCACAGTCAGCAACTTTTTGCGCCAAATAAGCCACATTAACCGAGGCACGGACTTCCTCACCTAGGGGGTTACAGCCCACATGTTTCCAAGGTTCAATAATTGCGATCGCATGTCGAAACAACTGAGGATTTGCTATCAACGCAGCCATTGCTTCTGGAGAGTCGATCACTTTTTCGAATGGCTGCCCCTTGCCCCATTCACAGCTGGGATTGTTGGACAGTAAAGAGCCAGTCGATAGAGGATTAGAGGAATGGCGATCGGCCAAAAACCGTCAAAAGAATGTGAACGGACTCAAACTGAGAGCCACTATAGCTCAGATAACCTGGCTTAAGTCGCCAGTTACTGGGTGGTGACTGAGTAATCATAAGAATAATTTCACATTGTCTTCAGTATCTTTGTCTTCTCGACCCCGACAAGAATCGGTTCCTAAGAAACCAAGTCTTAGGCCATTGAAGATAGCAGTGCGACATCGACTACCAGGTAAAAACAAATTACAACACTCCCCAGAGGTTATTTTGGGGTAAATGGTGTGGGATTTGCTCGCTTTAAATCAGTATCGATAAGCACTCAAGGAAATTATCACACTTAGCGACCAATCGCAAAGCTACGCGCCCTA
>NZ_JAAHHS010000789.1 GCF_010692395.1 Moorena sp. SIO3H5 | reverse complement strand
TAATTAACCCGCCTACTCAACCGAGAGGATCTACTGTGGGCAAAAGCGGTAACGGTCAGTCGTCAAGCGGTTTCTAAACGTTTTTTGGAGTTTCCGTCCAGCGTCTTTGAACGGGTGTTCAAGGACTTGTTACCCCTGTTGAAGACTCGCTGGTCAGAGCGCTCTCGTCCCGTCGCGCCGAGCATTGCCTATGGACTCAAATCCTTTGAGCATATCTGGACGGCAGATGGTTCAGTGCTCGAAGCGCTCTTTCGTAAGCTCGATAGCCTTAAGGATGTGCCCGTGGGTCAACTAGCCGGAAAAATATGCACGGTCATTGAATTAGGCTCTCAGTTACCGATAGAGATTTGGTTCAATGAAGATGCCAAAGCTCATGATTGCCAATTTCTAGACGACTTATTCAATTTAGCGACCCAGAATATCTCCAAGGTGCTCTTGGTGCTTGACCGAGGCTTCTACGATTTTGAATGGTGGAAACGCTTGATGGACCATTCCGTGGCGTTCATTATTTTGGGGAAGTCGAATCTCTCCTACACGGTGGTCAAAACGCTCAGCCAGAGCGTTAAACACACCGACGAGATCATTGAAGTCGGCACGGTGGCATCGGGGCAATTTCAACTGCGCTTAATTTCGATTCGTAAGGGCAAAGGCACCTATCGCTATCTCACCTCAGTAGTAGACCCGCACACTCTGCCCCCGTATGTGGTGGCTGATTTATATGCCCGTCGATGGCGCATTGAAGATGCCTTTCATCTGGTTAAACGTCTGCTGGGGCTGGGCTATCTGTGGACTGGCTCCATCAACGGCATCAAGCTGCAAATTTGGGCCACCTGGATCATGTATGCGGTGTTATTTGACTTGTCTGATGCGGTCGCGGATGCAGTGCAATTGCCCTTAGACCGGATTTCCCCTGAAATGGTGTGGCGAGGTCTTTACCATTTCAATACGGCCTACAACAAAGGGACAGCGACGGACCCGATTGCCTATCTAACAGCTCCGGAAAATCGAGATCTGAGTGTCATCAAGCCACTGCGCAAACCTCAGAAAATTATAGACCTCAGCCCTTTTCCCAAGGATGGAAATAAGCCCTTGACAAAACTGAAAAATGCTTAAGTTGTCAAGCATCACTTACTGATAAAAAACGACGAGACATTCATGCGATGACTGAGCAGTTCGTTGTTTTTTGAAGA
>NZ_JAAHHS010000788.1 GCF_010692395.1 Moorena sp. SIO3H5 | reverse complement strand
AACCCCAATTCATCGGATTCCACATCAAATATTATTTCTCAAATACAAGACTCCCGTCTGCAAGTATTTAACTATCCCAAAGCAAATGTAGCCATTAACCGTAACCTTGGTTTTAGCCATGCTAGTGGAGAATTTATCACTTTTTTAGATGCAGATGATCTTTGGACACCAGATAAACTGGAAGCTCAGTATACAGCATTAGTAAATAATCCCCAAGCTGCGGTTGCTTATAGTTGGACTGATTGCGTGGATGAGAACAATAATTTTTTACGCAAAGGTTCTCGTGTTACTTGGAGTGGAGATGTTTATACTCAACTGTTATTAGATGATTTTATTGGTAATGGTTCCAATGTCATGGTTCTCAGAAATGCATTCCAAGCTACTGGTGGTTTTAATGAGTCCCTAACTAATGCAGAAGATACCGATATGTGGATACGGTTAGGTACCAAATATCAATTTATCAATGTTAATAAAGTACAAGTTTTATATAGGGTTTCTTATTATTCTAAATCTTCCAATATCTTACCTCTAGAAAAATCAAATTTAGCAGTGATTAAAACTGCTTTTGCAAATGATAAAGCTATCAATTATCAATATTTAAAAAAATACACTATTGGTAATTTATATAAATACTTAAGTTATAAGTCCCTAGATACATTACCTGGAAAACAGAATACTTTACATGCAGCAAGATTTCTGATTACTGCTATGTATACAGATATTCCTCTTCTGACAAAACCTATTATTTGGAAAGCATGGTTAAAGCTTTTTGTTATGACTTTTTTGCCTGCTCAATGGAGTGAAAAAATATTACTAAAATTCCCGAGAATATCTAACATAAGTACATTTTTTAGCTACAAAAAAACATATTATTCATTGTTTGAATCATAAATGGCAAATGAATATCGCTTTAAAACAAAAGCACCTGGAAATTTGTAATTGTTGTAGGTTTGGTTAGGGATAGTGTAACCCAACGATAGCAATGGTTATGTTGGTTTTCATTCTATTGCTACGCAACGCTAACGCGAACAATACAACCTACATGAAGACTCCAGATTTGCAGATACATGGATTTTACACATTTTTATTAATATATTTTTCTAACCTATTATAAAAACCATGAGAATATCTTATGTAAGTTTAATTAATGTTTTGAATTCACAGTCATGGGCAAAAAATAAACAAGGATTAGGTGCAGCAGGTTCTAAT
>NZ_JAAHHS010000787.1 GCF_010692395.1 Moorena sp. SIO3H5 | reverse complement strand
CCGCCAAGTTAGATATAGCCTTAGCTACCTACCGCGATCGCCTCAAAGGTAAACGAGTGGTTATTTATACTGGAGGAGTGAAAAGTTGGTCAATTGTGTCTGCTGCAAAAGACTTGGGTATGGAAGTTGTAGCTACAAGTACCAAGAAGAGTACAGAGGAAGATAAAGCTCGTATTAAGCAGTTATTGGGCAAAGATGGTATTACCTTAGAGAAAGGTAATCCCCAGGAAATTCTACGAATTATCAGCGAAACTAATGCAGATATGCTGATTGCTGGCGGTCGTAACCAGTATACCGCCCTCAAAGCCAGAATTCCTTTCCTAGATATTAACCAAGAACGCCATCATCGTTATGCAGGTTATATTGGCATGATAGAAATGGCCAAGGAATTGGATGAAGCTCTTCACAGCCCCGTTTGGGAGCAAATTCGTCAAACCGCACCGTGGGGATGAGGGGATGAGGGAAGGAGGGAAAGAGGGAAAGAGGGAAGGAGTGAAGGAGGGAAAGAATTTTTAGATTACACATTTCTAAAATTATAGACATACATTGTCTAAACTCCTTCACTCCTTCACTCTCCCACTCCCTCACTCCTTCACTCCCTCACTCCTTCACTCCCCCACTCCCCCACTCCCTCTGCTCTCCACATTTTCTCTGAAGTAAAAACATGGCGATTGTCACCACTCCCAACAAAGCAGTTGTAGTAAATCCTCTCAAACAAAGTCAAGCTTTGGGTGCAACCTTAGCCTTTCTAGGACTAAAAGGAATGATGCCTTTATTGCATGGTTCTCAAGGTTGTACAGCCTTTGCTAAAGTTATTTTGGTACGCCATTTCCGGGAAGTAATTCCCCTTTCCACTACGGCGATGACGGAAGTTTCAACCATTCTGGGTGGTGAGGATAATGTGGAACAGGCCATTCTCACCCTGGTGGAGAAAGTCAAACCTGAGGTGATTGGTTTGTGTACCACTGGACTGACGGAAACTAGAGGGGATGATATGCAAGGTATCCTCAAAGATTTTCGCCAGCAACATCCAGAACTAAATGATTTGCCCATTATACTAGTCTCCGCTCCGGATTTTAAAGGTGCATTGCAAGATGGTTATGCGGCTGCGGTAGAAAGTATGGTGAGAGAACTCCCCCAACCAGGAGATACTAAACCACAACAAATTAATCTGTTAGTGGGTTCAGCATTTACCCCTGGGGATGTTCA
>NZ_JAAHHS010000786.1 GCF_010692395.1 Moorena sp. SIO3H5 | reverse complement strand
AAAGGGAGCTGATGGTAGTAGTAAACTACAGTTACGCCCTGGTAATCCCCAAATAGAAGCACTAAAACTGAAAATCCTGGAAATTCTCCAACGGGAAGGGAAGGATTTAGTTGCCCTCAATACCATGCTCTATGCGGATAACCTGAATGAGCAGGTGGTACAGCGCAAACTAGAAATTCGGGATTTGGCAGCCAATGAGCTAATTTGGAAAGCCGTAATCGCCAAAGCAGTGGCCATTGCCTTAAATCCCGTGACGGTGGTGGATATTCTCAGTGGAGCAGTAATTGACGTGGTATTAATCCTGGGTTTATCCAAGCTCTATGGTATCCAAATGACGGAAACCGGAGCAGTCAAATTGTTACAAAAAATCGCCCTGGGGATGGGCGGTATTAGTGCCAGTGAATTACTGGCAAATTTAGGATTAAGTTCATTAAAAACCCTGTTGGGTATTTCAGCACCAGCTACTGGGGGTGCGTCTTTGGCTCCCTATATGTCGGTCGCCTTAACCCAAGCCGCAGTAGGTGGTACTTCTTCCTACGGCATCGGACAAGTTACCAAAGCTTATTTAGCTAATGGGGCAACTTGGGGACCCGATGGACCAAAGGCTGTGATTCATCAGATTTTGGCAAGTATTGACGAAAAATCAATTCTTAACCGCATCAAAGATGAATTACAAGAGAAGGTTAAAAATGGCTAATTTTTGTTAACCAAAGCTATTATCCTCTGATTTTAAAAGAGTTTAACCATTCTCTAACTTGTTCTGAGGCAACATCTCGGCCACCAAGACCAAAAGCCAAGGCAATAGCCACTGCGATCGCTCCTAATAGTAAACCAAAGGCCAAGTTGACAATATTGTGGGCAATACCAATCCTTTGTAATGCCATGGCTGATACTAGGACAATAATGGCAATTCTTGCCACTTGACCCAAAATTAATGCTTGGGAGTTGCCAGAACTGGTAATGATATTGAAAGCCAAATTTGCTAGGAACAGGCCAATGGCAAATACCACTAATCCTGCTAATATCTGGGCAAATATCAACAAAATACCTTGTACTAAGGATGTTAGGGCGGGTATGCCGAGAATATCCAATGCTGCTACTGTGGCAAATAGCATTACACCCACTAAAACGATAATCCCAGCAATCTCTGATGGGGTACGGGTAGCGGGGGTAGATGCTGTTTCCCCTTCTGCATCATATGTAGTTTCCTA
>NZ_JAAHHS010000785.1 GCF_010692395.1 Moorena sp. SIO3H5 | reverse complement strand
TCAAGCTATTTGGGTATGTTCCACGGAAGTCATATTAGAAATTGTTCGGGTTTTGGGACGGATAAAAGCGGAAAATTTGCAACCCCTAGCAGCAAAAATCCTCGTAAATTTTTTCAATTCTGGACATCCTACTACCAAAAATTCTGCTATCAAGCAAGCACTAGCTCACACTTGGGGTCAATTAGCTTCAGCCGATGCCTTACCGGCTTTAGAGCATATGCAAACAGATAGTAATAAGAGTGTCAAACTCCATGCGATCGCAGCTTTGAAACGTCTGTCTTCCCCTAAGACTGAAATGATTTAATCCCAAATATACTACTAAAATATCCTGTATAATTCTCTGCCCCTTTTTTTATACTTCTTTTCCTACCCAATATGTGAGAAATAAGGATATTCCAGCTAGACTTAGTATAATGCGTTATTTATGTGATTGAAGCAAATAAACTTAGTGACTTAAAAAACGAGATATTTTTGGCTTTATTTGTATAAGTTCTGTTTAGGGAAGGAAAAACACTATGGAAAGCAATGTCAATCTGCGTACCCTATCAGTAGATATTGGGGGAAGTGGTGTTAAAGTCATGGTTTTAGACACACAAGGTAATCCCATTACTGAACGAGGACGTTTGGAAACCCCAAAACCAGCTAAACCCCAACCCATAATAGACGCAATTACACAATTAACTAGCAACCAAGGTGATTACGAACGGGTTTCTGTGGGTTTCCCTGGTGTGGTAAAACATGGAACTGTGGAAACTGCTGCAAATTTACATCCAGACTGGATTGGCTTTGATTTAGCAATAGCACTATCAAAGATTTTAAAAAGACCTGTACGGGTAGTTAATGATGCTGATATGCAGGGTTTGGGTGCAATTGCTGGTAAGGGTGTTGAGTTGGTAGTAACTTTGGGCACTGGTTTTGGTTCTGCGTTGTTTGTGAATGGTAAATTGTTACCAAATTTGGAAATGGGACACCATCGTTTCCGCAAGAGGGAGAGTTATGAACAGCAGCTAGGAAGGGATGCTTTAGACAAGGTAGGGCATAAAAAATGGAATAAACGGTTAGGTAAAGCGATCGCATCCTTAAGTCATTTATTTAATTATGATTATCTATATATTGGCGGTGGAGAGGCGAAAAAAGTCTCTATCGATTTACCCTCCAATGTGAAAATAATTCCAAATATTACAGGTTTGTTGGGGGGAATTAACCTCTGGCGAGACTAACT
>NZ_JAAHHS010000784.1 GCF_010692395.1 Moorena sp. SIO3H5 | reverse complement strand
TGGAAATACGTTATAGAGTTCCGTATCAATTACGTCATAGCATGATAAGTTATCATGCTAATAATGATTACCCTTTGCATAAATTGTCTGAGCTAGTTGGCAATAGTGAAGAAATCATTAAAGAACATTATCTGCAATTAGATATTGAGAGAATAAATTTACCCGAAGTTCTAAGAGACTAAAAGCCAATACCCTTATATAAAAATTACTGACAGTCGCTACTGTCAGTAATTACTGACAGTAATTTGAACATAAGGTAGGGTGACATACATAAACAAAAAAAAGTGGTCTTCTGACCACTTAATCTACATGAAAATACTGAGTTGCATTACAAGTGAAAACGTTGACCAATTTGCCGGATTGGTATTACTGCTGTCTTTACATTACTAATATAGCCTAATAATTCTTCCTCCTCAACCTTTTAAAACGTCTCTTCATCCTATTAGCTTCAACCAAAAGTGTTATCAATTGAATTGTTTGTAATATAGCTACCAACATCTCAAGATTAAGTAGCATCTGACTCTGGTTCACTTCTTATTAAATCCGTATTTGTTATATCTACATCCTCCTTTAATTTTGCCAGTTCAAGAGTCTCTTTTTCATCGGCGGATTGCTTTAATTTGAGCTTTTAACTCATCAATTTGTTTTTGCAATGAGCTGCAATCACATTTACACGAACCTTTACATAATGATGATTTTGGGGTTTGGAATCAATTAGTAACTGTAGAACCAAACCCTTTTGAATGGAAGAAATTTCCATTTACTGCAACAGATGTTAATTCTTTATTAAGAGTTAGCTATATATTCATTCCAGAAAATACAAAAACCAATGATTATGCATGGCTAAGATGCAAATATAAATCCGAAAATTCTGAGGTAACTTCTTTATCTATAAAAATATTCCCTAGTAAAGAACCGAAGATATTAGAATTTCCAATATCAATGAATTTACGGAAGCGTGATATTTTCTTCAGAGATTTTGAAGTAAAATCTGTTGCAAGAAGTATTCCGAAATTAGACCAAATTTCTAGGTACAGTGAGACTTGGCACGTTAAACTAGAGGAAATTTGGGGCTAAAGAAAAAATAAAAAAATAGTCAATTTTAAAAACACCCTTGACAACGGTGTTTTTTTTTACATTAGTTGCCATCACCAACGAAAAAAATAAAGTACTAAATGAGACGTGAAAAATGGGATAAATTATTTGGCAATAAATTAAGTCAAAATATCA
>NZ_JAAHHS010000783.1 GCF_010692395.1 Moorena sp. SIO3H5 | reverse complement strand
CGTAGCGTGCGCGTAGCGCACGCTACGCGAACAGCCATCAGCTATCAGCCTGTTCCCTGTTCCCTGTTCCCTGTTCCCCGTTCCCTGTTCCCTGTTCCCTGTTCCTATAACTAAATACTCGTATTCAATATCACCCCATCAAGTTCTGCTTCAATCAGATTAGCCCCGTGAAGGTTGGCATTAGTTAAATCAGCTCCAGTAAGATTCGCTTTTCTGAGGTTGGTTTCACTAAGGTTAGCTTCTCTGAGGTTGGTATAACTAAGATTAGCTTGACTAAGGTTAGCTCCCTTCAGATTCGCCTTAACCAGATCTGCTCCTGTTAAGTTAGCTTTATCAAAATTACTACCAATCAGCTTAGCTTCATTGAGATTAGCCCCAGTCATCACCGCCTCCGTGAAGTTGACCCTACTCAGATTGGCTTTGGTGAAATTCACAGCAATCAGGTTAGTTTTATACAGATTAGCTCCCTCAAGGTCTGCCAGAGAAAAGTTAACCCTAATTAGGTTAGCTTCTTCCAAAGATGTCATAGTCAGGTCTGCTCTTTGGAAGGATGTACGGGTAAGCTTGGCTCGATTCAAGTAAGCGTGACGAAGAATAGCTTTATCAAAAATTGCCCCAACTACACAAGCCTCAGTCAGGTCAGTATAAATCAGCAATGACCCACTCAAGTTAGCACCCATTAGCTCCGCTTGAAACAGATTGAAACCATTGAGGTTTTGCCCACTCAGGTCTACCTCCATCAGGTCAGGGATCAGTTTCGGATTATTGTCTCTCCATTGATTCCAGAGTTTTAGACCCTGCTCAAGCTCAGCCAGATGGGTTGGTTCCGCCATGTAGTTGATTGATCCTCTAGGTAAGAATGCTTAAGAAAGTATTAAATTTAATGTAACATAACGAAAACAAAGTTTACATTTTTGTTAAGATTTTTCCCAACTAGCTGCCGCTCTTGTATATATGGCTACGGGAAAGGCCAACGGGAAAGGCAAGAGGCAAGAGGCAAGAGGCAACAGTTGACTAAAACAGTTTGTGCTGCTTGTATCAATCTCAAAATTTTTATCTATAGCGCTATACATAAGGCCTGGCAGGCATAGAAAAAGCGACACCCAAGCGGTAATAGCTTGGGTGTCGCTTTTGTTTCAAAGCTAGAGATTCTCCCGATTTCCCGATTCCCGATTCCCTATTCCCGATTCCCGATTCCCGATTCCCGATTCTCCCCATCTCCCCATCTCCCCAT
>NZ_JAAHHS010000782.1 GCF_010692395.1 Moorena sp. SIO3H5 | reverse complement strand
CGGCGTGGTAGGACCGCGGACTCAACGGGCACTACAGGGTAGATGTCCCAGGAATGTATCCCGTAGAACTCGACGAAGAAGTAACTCCAGTAATTTGCTACAAATAGGTAGCAGTGGAGATCGTGTGATTCAATTGCAGCAAAATTTACAACGCTTAGGCTTTTATCCAGGGGTGATTACTGGTAATTTCCAAAACGCAACCACAGCAGCAGTAATAGAATTCCAACAATCCCAAGGGTTAGTTGCTGATGGGATTGTAGGTAGACGCACTCAAACGGCGATACAAAGACAAATAAGCATCGGCGTTAACCCCAATCCTAACATTCCCCCTGTACTTCCCACACCAGGAAATATAGAAAATGGCAGAACAGATAATTTTTCCAATACTCTTCCCAAGACTCGCAATCCAGGTGACGTTGGTACTAGGGTCGTAGAATTACAAAGGGCTTTACGAGAATTACGTTATTTTGATGGTAACTCTACCGGTGTATTTGGCAATACAACCAGAGATGCAGTTGCACGTTTCCAACGAGATAATCAACTGATTGCCAATGGTGTTGCCGATGCTCCAACCATAGCAGCCATATCCCGAGCCCTAGATCAGCTTTATCCTGGTTGTATCCCAGGTAGAGGTGATATTTGCTTCGGAGAGAATAGCCAGCGAGTTACACAAGTGCAACAAAGTTTACAGCAAAGAGGACTGTTTACCAGTGATACTACTGGTTATTATGGTCAAATAACTAGTGCAGCAGTTGCTCAATTCCAGCGTTCCTCTGGGCTTAATCCCACGGGATTTGTTGATCCACCTACTTTCCAAGCTTTGGGTTTGAGTAGTAATTCCCAAAATCGCTATATGGTAGTAGTTCCCTTGGGGGATAATAACGATATTTTGTACAGAATACGTCAATTAGCACCCCAAGCCTTTCAAGACGATTCTCCATTAGGTGCTTATGTGAATGCGGGTAGTTTCCGCGATCGCTCCGATGCAGAAGAGTTATCAAAAATGCTTCGTTCCCGGGGATTTGATGCACGGGTCAGTTATTTTTGAATTAGCATTGCATAATTGCGGGATGATTTTGTTAGAGGGGAGCATCCCGATTTTTAAATTTACCAAGCTCACACGTAGACCGGAGTGGCTGATAACTGAGTCCATATAATTAGACAATTATTAACATAGTTGGACATATAATTTGATATTAGGCTCAATCATGATTGTAGTTGGAGATCGGGAAAGAG
>NZ_JAAHHS010000781.1 GCF_010692395.1 Moorena sp. SIO3H5 | reverse complement strand
TTCGCAAGATTTTAACCAAAAGAGGAAAGAAGCCATTCACGATTCCTGAATCTATCAAATCTCATGAATGGACAATTTCAGTTGATTTAATTTGCACTGGATTAGTGTTAAAAGCTTTTTCTTCAATTCAAGAAGCGGTAGATTTTTTTGGGAAATATTGGGAGTATGCTAGGTACGAGGTTTACTCGGAATTCAGTGCAACTCTAGAGCACGTAAGAGATTTCATTGAAGATGAAACTTTATCTTTCCGAACGGTTAATCAAGCGTTAGTTGATAAGGGCTTGAAGCCAAAACCTGTATATGTTATTCCAAAAAGGCTTAAGCAGAGATTAGATGAACTTCAAAATCAAGGAGCGTTAGACATATCTCCTAGACCCAAAGATATTAGTCAAATCATGAATCAGTTGGGATGGAAATTAACCACTAAAGGTTGGACGGAAAAATGAGTGCAAATAAATATTTGATTTTATTAGGTAACACTAATGGTATTCGTCCAATCATGGGAGATGAAGTTGATTTTATCAGGAATTATATACGTTCAGATGTTTTCAAATATTCTTACCATGAATTTAGTTACAGAAATCAAGTCCTAATAGAGAATCCAATTAATGGTTTAGAGATTACTGGAATATGTAGAGATTCAGGAAAATTAATTAGAGGTAATGCAGTGATAGCAGTAATAACTGGAAGCAATGTTCCGACAATATCAGGAATGGATTTGAAGATAGCTGAGATAGCTAGAGAAGAAATTTTAATTGTTTCAAAAATGGTACATAACTATGGGTAGAGAGAAAGTAATCAGCAATCTCGAATCAATGAGAAGTGTGCTTACTGATGCGCATAATAAGCAACTAATTGAACCAACATTTGAAGAAAGTCTTGCAATCAAAAAGACTGTTAATGTTGCTAATTCGGTTCTAGAAAATGCAAAACAAGTAGATGAAATTTGTGCTAGAGATACTATGATTTTGACAAAAATGTCTGAAACAACTAGCAGGAATTATCTAATTGTTCTTAATGAATTAGGGTATCTCGAAAAGAGAAGGGAAGGGAAAGGATACGTCTACACCTTCAAGTATCTTCAGGAAGAGTTTTAATTCAGTTATTCCTTGTACCTTATATTTTTTTTACTGACAGTAATTACTGTCAGTAATCTAGATATAAGGGTGTATGAACAAGAAAGTCCCACTTGTTAGTGTTTTCAGGTGACTTGAGATAAACAAAGCGATAAAAAAATAGA
>NZ_JAAHHS010000780.1 GCF_010692395.1 Moorena sp. SIO3H5 | reverse complement strand
GCCCCTCCGCGCCGGAACAATACAATAAGTTCTATTTTTTAGGAACGTAGGTGACTGACAAACCAGCATTTTCGGCTTTGTTTCTCAGTACATATATTATAGCAATTTTATAATACCCTGTGCAAAAGAAGCCCCACACCTAATGCGTAGCATTAGGTGTGGGGCTTCTTTTGCCGGACAGCTAACTATAAGGCTATCACTGATTGGGTCTATATCTTCAGTCTACCTATCAGCGATTAAAAATTGGTTCATCTGTCTAATGGTAGATTATCGGTCTCTCTTAAGATAACCAATAATTTTAGGCTTTTAACGATTGTAACAATTTTGATACATAGGTCGGAGGAGTTGACTGTAAACTTTTTTGACAAAAGGTTCATCTTCATCAAAATTTTACCTATACTGAAATTCACCTAGAAAATTTCAAATCAAAGAATTTACTCAAGGGCAGACCCTGTCAAGTAAGGGCAGATGCTGTCAATTCATTTTTTTTAATGATTACTGGAGAAAACACTATGGCATTAACCACAAGTCAGAGCTTTACACAAACTGATTCATTAGCAGTGGTCAAAAGCTTTTTAATTTGGGCATTTACCTTGGCAGTTTGCTTACTGGTTGTCGGTTTTCCGTTGATTGTATTAATGGTTACCGCTGGCTCTCTGTTAGCGATCGCTCTACAATCGATTCTGCCGGTTAGTGCTGTATTACTAGTAGCAGGGAGTTTGATTGGAGTAAATGTTTTAGCAGTGATATTAGGTGCAGGAGTCTTAACCTTTAAGGGGGTTCATCCTAAGGAAGTTAGTTGGTTAAATTGGCTACATGGCGAGCCTGATCTGATCCAGACTCCGGTTTATGCCGCTTGCCCCCTCACCTGTAACATTATCAGATAGTTATATAGACGGTTTATGTGCTGGCCCAAGTCTGGGAATGTTAATAATTGATGACCTTTTAGGAGCTCAAAAAAGGGTAAAAGGTGTGGGAGTGTTTTCTCTTTTCCGTCTAAAGGTCATCAAGGGTAAGCACCCTGCCCGTTCATAGACGGGGCTTCCAAACATCCCACGATTTTTTGTAATAAGGCCAAGTTTTGGTAAGTTGATTGGTTTTTCAGCAATTTTCCCGGTCAAGACCGGGTTTTTTGATGAGAACATTTAAGAGTATGGTAGGAAGGATGAACGATGTTGGTTGCAGGTTTAAGGTTGCAGGTTTAAGGTTGCAGGTTTAAGGTTTAAGGTTTAAAGTTGAAGGTTGGA
>NZ_JAAHHS010000078.1 GCF_010692395.1 Moorena sp. SIO3H5 | reverse complement strand
TCTAAATTTGCCTCATATTCAGAAAAATATCCAATCAGGGTACCTCGCCACACTTTCCTGAGCATATATCTCTCTGATGGCACCTGTATATAACCGGCTGGAGCATAGTTATCTTTTATAAATGAATCTGACTTAATGACTTTAGAATTTTTAATATAATCATGTTTGGATTTAAACAGCTTACAATTGTAATTGTAAGCCCATTTGTTAGATATAACGACTCGTTTAAGATTTATTTTATTCAATAAATAACTTGTTGGTACAAAAACAGCAAATTTGCCATCGGGAATCTTGGCACAGGCTCGGGCAGAGTAGTTTTCAAGAATTATTTGGACAAATAATGTCAGCTGTATTCCAAAAATAAGTCCGGCTATTAAACCAGAAAATAGGGGAAAATAAAAACTTTTTTCCTGCATCCTGATGCTAGACTTGGCTAAAGGACTTTAGACTGGAGTTATATCTATCAATTAATCGCTATAAATTTATATAATATATTAAATTTTAATGTAAATTACTGAATAGTTTTATGAAAGTTTATAAAAAATAATTTAATCACAATGGGGTATACCATAGGGGTATCAGGGAGAATTTGGTATGATTAGCTTCGTTCGCGCCCCGCGTGACCTACGGTCAATCGCGTAGGGTGGCCTACGGCCAATCATCCCACGGGGATTAATCGTGGGATGGTTAACTTTGATCCAAGTTAACAGTGGCCTGAGAAAGACTCTCTGCCTCTGACCTACTTTCGACGTCGTGATCTTCCCCTGAATCGCTGACCTGCTGATTGACTACCGTAGCTGTGACTGTACCAGAGTCTTGGTGCTGGACAACTGCCTTCAGCTTAAGGTAGACATCTGAAGAGTCTGGTGGTGGATGAAATTGGTTAATTGGCTTCTTGTTAAGCTCATAACTTGACCAATCTACATTGTAGATAGGACTAGCACGGGCTTTGCTCAGAGGCTTTGGGAAGCTTTCTCTGGGCTTGACTGATTTTTCAGGTATTTTGGATGGTATGGTCTTGGCTTCAGGGGAAGTGTCCTGTTGCTCTATTGGTGGTGCTTGGAGTGTCTTTGACTCAAGCATCTCTTGCTCTGGTTTAGTTTCATAGGAACTAGTAGCTACAGAGGTTTCAGCAACATTGTCGAACCACTGTAAACTTAGTTCTAAGCTCTCGGTTGTGGATGTACTATCGACTGGAGCGGTTAAATTTTGGGGAAATTTACGACAAACCATCCGCTCAAACTCATGATTAAAGCGATATATAGGTTGTCCTCGTCGTAACCAGACTGCCAAAATTTGCTCTACAGATATCGCTTTGTAACGTCCTTGATAAAGGGCCTCAATCACCGCTAGACGCACCCAATTGGCAGGATAGTTCTCAATCCATAGATTGACTAATTCTTCTACAGTGTAACCCCTGAGCTCAAACCCATAGTGACTGAGCAAGGCAAGGGCATAGGCAATGGCTAAATCTGAGTCATTGGTCATGGGTAAAAGGGTTCAAGGTGGGAAGGTGGTACGATTCCAGGTGGAAAGGTAAAAAGGTGACAAATTATCGACACACAGCGGCTTCGGGCAAAGTCGCTTGGTAATATAACCTATATCCTGCAACTTGCAACCTGCAACCTGCAACCTGTAACCTACAACCTGCAACCTGCAACCTGCAACCTGCAACCTGTAACCTGCAACCTGCAACCTGTAACCTGTAACCTGTAACCTGCAACCTGGAACTTGCAACTAGTTTTGGTAGTGAGTTGGTTGGTCACTGAAATCAGGACTTAGGACTCATGAAAACACTATACGGTGAGTTGAACTCAGTGACACGTCTGCCGGACTGGAACTTGAGATGAACGCAACTCTACCGCAACCTCAATTCTAGATCGATTGAGCTAATTGCCCAGCGAAACTAAGCTGACAGAGGTGCGATGTTGGATATCAGCCTTACCATTATTGCGCAGGATATTATCCGCTGGGTCTTGAGAATTACGATTATCTGGTAAGCGCCCTACCATTAACGACTAAACCACCATGAGTATTGTTCTCAATCAGATTACGACGCAATACCGGTTGCACCTGACGCATCAAAACGATTCCAGCAGTGGCAATAGGAAGTGCCAAGCGTCAACCTTTTAAAGGGAACAGTATCACCAGTATCGCTATCTTTACCAGTGACTGGGTTAAGGTAAATAGTAGGTTTAACCATATTAGTCAGTAAATGGCAATTAATACGTAATACTTAACACGTAATATTTAATATGTAATACTTAACAGGCAATAATTAACAGGGAATATTGAATGGGTAATGCTTAACACTTAATATTTAACACTTAATACTTAAGAAGTATGATAGAAGTAGAGCATCTAAGCAAAATCTATGGCACCACACCAGCGATAGAGAATGTGACTTTCAGGGTTGAACCAGGAGAAATCCTAGGATTCCTTGGACCGAATGGTGCAGGTAAAACCACTACCATGCGAATTTTGGCAGGCTATTTACCAGCAACCCATGGTACTGCCCGAATTGCTAATTATGATGTTCATGAAAATTCTATGGCAGTACGACGCCGAATTGGTTATTTACCGGAGTTTCCGCCACTGTATCCGGACATGACCGTTGAAGGATTTTTGCACTTTGTTGCCCGTATTAAAGGTGTGGCTGCAGGCGATCGCACTACTAAGGTCAAAACTGCCATGGAGCGTTGTAACATAACGAGCAAGGCCAAGCTACTGATCCGCAAGCTTTCTAAGGGCTTCCGTCAACGGGTGGGTATCGCTCAGGCGATTGTACATGACCCACCAGCCATCATTTTAGATGAACCTACAGTGGGTCTTGATCCTCGGCAAATTATTGATGTCCGTAACTTAATTAAGAGCCTTGCTGGTGACCATACTATTATCCTATCTACCCACATTCTACCAGAAGTGAGTATGACCTGTAGCCGGGTAGCCATTATCAATGAAGGCAAAATTGTAGCAACAGATAGTCCAGACAAGTTACTGGCGGAGTTAACCGGGGGATCAGGTTATGAGTTAGAAATAGATGGTGATGCACAGGAATTACAGAAATTATTACAAGTTATACCAGGAGTTTGCCTGGTGGAACTGGTTAATGATCACAATTTACCTGGCGGACGCTCTTTATTCCACATCGTATCAGCACCGGGAGCAGAACCCGCACGGGATATTGCAGCTGTGACCGTGGGAGCTGGTGTAGGCATATACGAAATGCGACGGACTCGCGCTACCCTGGAAGATGTTTTTTTGAAACTGACTACGACCGAAAAACCACTGCCTGAAGCCGATCCTGATGTACAGGAGTCTGATCTACAGGAGTCTCAGGAGTCTGATGAAGGATTAACGATGAAGGATTAAGCATCAAGGATGAAAGTTATTTTGAACTAAGTAACATTAAAATAACTAATCCTTAGCTAACTAATCCTTAGCTAACTAACCTGCAACCATATAACCGGTAACCTTGGCCAAAAGGCCACGCTAAGCGAACAACATTTAACCGAATAAGTGCCCTATAAACTTAAACAAATAATGATTATAATTGGCAATATATTAGCAATTTTTAGGAAAGAATTACAAGGCTATTTTGCTTCACCATTCGCTTATGTTGTCGCCGGTGTATTTTGGTGGCTTTCTGGCTCCTTTTTTGTAGAAATTCTTTTGGATCAAGAGGGGATTATTAACCAAGTAGCAACGGCAGAACAATTGGGTATACCGATACCACCAGTAGATGTTGCTTATGTATTTTTGCGTCAATTCTTGGAAGTGATGGGTTCACTGTCGTTATTTGTGTTGCCAATTCTGTCGATGGGACTCTATGCTGAGGAACGCAAACGCAGGACTTTGGAGCTTTTGGCAACGTCTCCATTAACGAATTGGGCTGTAGCTGTGGGTAAACTCTTGGGAGTGGTGACATTTTATAGCTTTATGGTGCTACCCTTACTTGCCTATGAAGCGATCGCATTTAGTGCTACAGACCCCCCGGTTCAACCTATCCTACCCTTACTAGCCCACGTCGGATTAATTTTACTAGCAGCATCGGTGCTTTCTCTGGGAATGTTCATTTCTTCCCTAACTGATAGCTCAATTTTGTCAGCAATCCTCACCTTTGCTCTGGTTTTGGGACTTTGGGTTATTGATTTGATTGCTAAAAATGTTAGTGGACCCCTTGGGGAAGCCTTAGGTCATTTATCGTTGCTGGAAAATTATAAAAATCTGATTCAGGGTGTTTTGGATACTAGTAGTATAATTCTGTTTTTGAGTTACATCTTTATCGGTATTTTTCTAACTGCTCAGTCTATTGATGCGTTAAGATTTCAGCGTTCTTAGGTAAGCATATGCGCTACGCGCACGCGTGCGCGTTCAGCGGTCAGCAGAAGGCCTTTGGCCACGCGTGCGCGTTCAGCTTATTTCATTCAAAAGCACCGATTGCGCTACGCGCACGCGTGCGCGTAGCGCTTAAGCTGATATCTGATCGCTGATAGCTGATAACTGATAGCTGATAGCTGAATGCTTTCCTCAAAACCTGCCAATTTCTTAAAGCAATTTCTGAAATCGAACTGAGCCTAGTCATGGTCAGTTAAACAACACCAGACAAAACTGAGACAAAAACTGAGACATTTTGTTCTTGTCTTCCCAGTACTCTGAAATTATAGAAACTTCAGGGATAGGCAACTATTGACCTAACACTCCTGACTGGTTATATCCTGTCCGGTGCTGGGTGATAGTCTTCTTTAGCCCAAATCTGGACAGTTTTATAGTTTAGATACAGACAGATTAGATACAGACATATACAGAAATTCTGTGTATAAGAAAACTGCTGTTTTGTGTCTCACAATCCCCAAAGGAGTAGATTATGAGCTTTCACACTGGAGAGATTGCTGTTCAAACTCGGGCTGGGGTAAGGGAAGAAGCTGAGAAACTCAGCTCGATGATTACTCCCGTTATCAAACCGGCTGCTCAGATGCTCCTGACAACCCAACAATTAGCGATCGCTAGTAGTGTGGATAGCAATGGCTTGGTTTGGGCATCACTGCTGACTGGTCAACCTGGTTTTGTCCGAGTTTTCGATAATCAAACTGTCGAGATTAACTGTATCCCTATCGATGGGGATCCCTTGTACGAAAACTTGGTGCAAAATGGAGTACTGGGACTTCTGGTGATTGACCTGACTACCCGTAAACGCTTGCGGATGAATGGCTTGGGTAGAGTAGAAGGCAAAGGGCAGATTGTGATGCAGACCACTGAGGTATTTTTCAACTGTCCCAAATACATCCAGCTGCGTCATCTAGAGACTGATACCCCTGAGTCAAGGGAGCCTGAAATTCGCAGCTTTGAGGCTTTGAACACAACCGAACAAGACTGGATTACCCAATCTGATACCTTTTTCATGGCCAGTTTCAATCCAGAAACTGGGGCAGATGCCTCTCATCGGGGTGGATATCCAGGATTTATCCAGGTGATCAATGATCATCAGCTAGTGTTTCCCGATTATGCTGGCAATAATATGTTTCAAACCCTAGGTAATCTGACAGTTAATCCCCGTGCTGGTCTGCTATTCATCGATTTTGAGCGAGGTAATACCTTACAACTGACAGGAACAGCGGAGGTGATTTGGGATCAGTCACGATTCACTACCGTTCCAGGAGCGCAACGGTTAGTGGAGTTTCATATTGACCAGGTCTTAGAAACAACTAATGCTAGCCCTATACGTTGGCGCTTTGGAGAGTATTCTCCCGCTAATCCTGCTGTTAAGAAGGAGAGTCTTACTACTTAACTCTGATTCCTTTTGTTTTGAGAGTAATTAGTCTAATTAGTGGATTATAAGTATAAACACGTCGAAAACTAAGTGTAATCACTGAGGCATTAGGATCTAGGGGTTGTTTTAAGGTGATAGAACCTTTAGTTGGTGTCCTAGAAGGCATGACTGTTCCATCCCAACTAGAGCCTGAATAACCTCTATAAGTATTTCCTAAGTTATCAACGGCGATAAAATCGGAAAATCGGCTATCTTTATTAGTGTAATTATAAGCTTTAAAATAAATTTTTAATTGGCCATTTTTCCACTTTTCTAGTTTCTCGACAACGAAGCGAGCGCCATTAACTTGTGGGGATGACCAATAATTTCTAAAAACTTGAGGGATTTGGCTTTTCCATTCAGAAATTAATCGTTGTGCTTCTTGATAAGATGGCGTAGCGTTATGAATCCGTTTGGCGATGGATATTGCTTGACTATACTGTCGCTGATTAGCATAGTGATTTGCCTTGAGGATCAGGTTTTCTCCTTGTATTTCTAATTCAGCAGCTAGTCTTTCTAATTCAGCAGCTTTTAGTTTTGTTTCAGCAGTTTTAATAATTTGGATTGCTTGGTGCTGGAAACGTTCAGCGTTAACCTTTGCTGCGATGGCTTTGGCTTGTTGCCATTTACGTTTCTTTAGGTCTTGTTGAGCTTTTTGAATTAAATTTTGATCACTTTGCCATTCTTTCCATTGAGTAATTAACGTTTGTGCTTCTTGGTAGCTATTACTCTCAGTTGGTATTTTTTTAGCTTCAGTAATTCCTTTATAGATAAGTTGGGGATTCTCTACTAGTTTAGTTGCTTTATTTAGTTGTGCGACAGAACAGTCATTTAAGAGGCATATCGATTTTTCATTGATGCTCAAAAACACCGGAACGTCTTGAGCTAATTTAATACATTCTTCATAGTCTCCATTGCTCAAGTGCTGTTCGATTTTACTTACTAATAGTTGCTCAACTTGGTTTAATCCATAGGTAACACCTAATCCTAAACTGATTACAGTAACTATAGCATACTTTAGTCGTTTATTTAGGTTATTTGCTTTCAGTTTATTGCTAAACTCTACTAGTAGTTTTCTTTGAAGTGGCTCTGGTGATGGAACCGATTTAAAAATACGTTCTAGATTGGCAAGACGCTTGTTAGGGTCAGGTTCTACCATTTTGTCTAGGTAGTTAAGAAAATCTTTGCTATAACCTGAAGCTAAATGCTTGAATTTTAGACGATGATTGCTTAAATCAATTAAATTACTAATTTCTGCCGTTTTAATTCCCGTCATCAAACAAATAAGTGTTACTCCTAAACTATAAATATCTGATGCTTTATTGAGGGGTTGATTATATAATTGTTCTGGTGGCATAAATCCAGCTGTGCCAGCCATCGTAGTACTTCCAGTAATTGAACCATAGGCAAGTTTTGCTAAACCAAAATCAATTAAGTAAACCCGCATTTTGGAATCTAACAAAACATTTTCTGGTTTAATGTCTCGGTGAATTATCGGATTATTATAACAATGCTGGATATAATCCAATATTTCGAGCATTTGGACGGCAATTTGCTGGATTTGCTCTGGTGTAAAGCTGGGGTATGCAGACAAAGGTTGAGCGTTTTTGTACTCCTGTACCAAACAAACACCACCCTCAGGAGCAAAGGAGTCAAGATAGCGAGGAATCCTAGGATGGTGTAACTGTTTTAGTACCTTAATCTCACTTTCAATGGATTGGTAACCATGCCAGCTACTGTTATATTGAGCAAATTGAAACAGCTTGATTACAACTTTTTGCTTAGTTTTAAGATGGATGGCTTGATAAGTTACTCGACCACTGTGATAGTTGTGACCTAATTGTTGTTTGACTTGGTAGCCATAGTGATAAAAATCAGGAAATTCACTCATCGAATGTAGGTTTGTGCATCAGTTACAAAATGTATACGATTTATATTACTTCAACTTCAAGAAAATAATAACGGATTGAGTTTTAAGTAATTGAAAGCCCAAACTATACATAGACTTATGCTGATATTCACCTGAAAGCTAGAGCTGGTAAGTATTGTGGAGCACTTGTTGCTATCCAGCAAGTTTATACAAACTTTATATTCAAGCCAAGCCTTTATACAAAGTTTACAAAACAACTATGAAGGATAATCTTTTTATGGATAAAAATAGTGTAAACTTGTTTACCAATTTATATATAGCGTTTATTGCATTTATGAAGTACACTTATCAACCTCAAAGTCCCCCTTTTAAGGGGTATTTAGGGGGATAATTTTGTACCTCATGGGAAATAGAATTGCTGTAGCAGTTTTAATTAGGTGAAGTTTTTAGGGAACAGGGAATAGCCAAGAGAGAAAAAATCCTCTGTACCTCATTAGGCTAGAAATCGCTATAGTTATTTTAGTTTTCCACTCTATAGCTGTCCCATTATTAACCGCTGAAGTGGGATCGCATGGTAAGCATTCAGCCCCTACGGGAACGCACAATGATTTACTCAACTCAACTACAGTCCCCATTGCCTAGCCAAGTGCGTCAGTGCGTGAGTGCGTCAGTGCATCAGTGCTAAGTGCCAGGCTCAAATCACTTCACCCCCTAACGCCTAACGCCTAAGCCTAATGCGTAATACCTAGCGGGTTAAGCTGAATGCTTACAATCAGTAAGTAATGATAGTTGCAGCTCCCGTGAGGTTTGAGATGAAGACAAGTAAAACCAAAAAGTATCTCCTTTACCTTTTCTGGCTCGGGCCACTACTCGCCATGGCGGGAATCACTGTCAGGATTATGACTGAAAAATGGTCTCCAGACGCATTAGGATTACTGATTGCTGGTATTGTCATTAGTCTTGTAGGGCTAGTATTTTTAGCCCGGTTGGCTCCGAAATTTTGGCAAAGCCGTTCTACCCAAGTCGGAACCAATGCCATTATTTCTACGGTAGCTATGTTAGTGATTTTGGGGCTGATTAACTTTATAGGGGTGCGCTATACCCAACGCATCGATTTAACAGAAAATCAGTTATATACTTTGTCACCCCAGTCCCAACAAGTGGTGCAAAATTTACGACAGCCCCTTAAGGTTTGGATCTTTAACCCACAACCCAATCCAGAGGACCGAGAGTTGTTAGAGAACTTTCGTCGTTATGGGTCAAACTTTGAATTTCAGTTTGTTGACCCTCAGCTAAAACCAGCACTAGCTCAGAAATTTAGTGTTCAGTCTATCGGAGAGGTTTATCTACAATATAAAGACAAGCAACAATTGTTGCAAGCTGTTAATGATACCCAACCTCTATCAGAAGCTAGTCTTACTAGTGGTATCGAAACCCTGACTCGGGAAATTTCGCTTAGGGTTTACTTTCTGCAAGGTCACGGAGAAAAATCCTTAGCAGAAGTAGAAGGGGGATTATCTGAGGCAGTACGTTTTCTAGAGGATAAAAATTTTACGGTTCAACCCCTTAACCTAGCTCAACGCTCAGAGGTTCCAGCTGATGCATCAATCGTGGTTAGTGCAGGTCCAATTCGGCCATTATTAGAAAAAGAAGTCAAAGCGTTACGTAACTATCTATCCAAGGGTGGTAGCTTACTATTGATGCTCGACCCTGATACTAATCCTAAATTGGATAGCTTTCTCAAAGACTGGGGAATTAAGCTAGACAGTAGGTTAGTGATTGACCCGTCTGCTCCAGAACGTTCTTTAGTGCTTGGTGCCGCAACTCCCATGGTGACTAGCTACGGGAATCATCCCATTACCACGGAATTTGCCGACGGATTTTCCTTTTATCCTTGGGCGCGATCGCTCTTAATTACCCCAGTAGACGGTATCCAGGAAACTCCTCTGCTAATTACCAATGACAGAACTTGGGCTGAGAGTAATCCTAAACAGCAGCCACTGGAATTGAATCCAGAACGCGATCGCCCTGGTCCGTTAATCCTAGGTGTAGCATTAAGCCGCCAAGCCGAAGGGATTGATCAAGCTACTCCTCAAGAGGATGGTAACAAAAAGACCTCTTCATCTCGTCTAGTAGTCTATGGTAACTCTAATTTTGCCACCAATGGTTGGTTTGATCAGCAATTAAATGGTGATGTTTTTCTCAACACCATTAGCTGGTTAAGTAAGCAAGATGATCAAGTCCTATCTATCCGCCCTAAAGAACAAAACAATCGACGGATTAACCTAACAGCAATCCAAGCTGAGTTACTGGGTTGGACTGCCCTGTTACTTATGCCCTTAGTCGGGTTTACCACAGCTGGGTTGGTATGGTGGCAACGCCGTTAGTATTGATAACTGATATAACTATAGGAAAGGGAGTAGGGAGTAGGGAGTAGGAGTAGGGAGCGGTGCGACCCCGCGCTTTTTTAAAGCTAAGCGTGAACGCGCACCGTAGAGAATATGGGATCAATAATTTTCACAATTCCTACACGGATTGCTATAAACCTATCATAATCCTATAAACCTATGACAATTATACAAGCTAGTCACCTATCTCTAGAAGATGTGCATCATACCTTTGGCTTTCAACGGCAATACAATAGTTCATTAACTTCCCGGTTATCCCTAGACACTATCACTGAATTTGAGCAACGGGAATTGGAACAAATTCGGACTGATTTTGATAATTACTTAATCGCGGGTAAAGTATCTGAAGGACTGGTAAAAGCCCTAACTGTTTTTCCCTTACTGCGATTAGCTGGCTTTTATCGCTCTCCAATAAAGATTTCCTTGGAAGAAGGGATGGCTGATATTGATATTCAAGACCAGGATACCAAAATTACTGGCAGACTAGATATTCTAGCAATTAACAAAGCTCAACAGACAGTAGATAAAGTATCGTTTTGGGTCTTAGTTATCGAAACTAAAAACAGTAGTGCTGATGTATCTGTTGGGTTACCTCAATTACTGACCTATGCCTATAAGAGTTTAGACCATCAAGACTCAGTTTGGGGATTATCTACTAACGGATACATTTATCAGTTTATTTATATCCAAGCTGGCAATCCTCCGATTTATCAGTTGATGCCAGTATTAAACCTGATGGAATCGGAGTCATCGATTAAATTACTACAAGTTATTAAAGCTATAGCGCTCCTATAGCATTTTCATTTGATTTGTGAACATACTTCCTAGTGACTATGTTCGCTCTCCAAATCGAGTCAATAATTCTAGTCGAGACAATTGTAAGAGTAGGGGGGTAAATTCTTCTGGAGAGAGTGCCATCAATGGCTCAATAATGTCGAGCAGTTCCTGGTCTAGTTCACCAAAACGGCTACGCAATAAGTAAGTGACCATACTACGGCGTTCGTTTTGTTTGCCTTGGACTAGTCCTTCTTGTTTGCCCTCGACTAGTCCTTCTTGTTTACCTTGCACTATTCCCTCTTGTTTGCCAAGCTCGGTAGCCAATTCCAGTCGTTGTTGATATATCTGAGATAATTGCATGATTAACTCCTGGTCATCTTCTTCAAGGTTTTGATTTTGTTTGATACGTGCGTCTAATATCGCCAGCATGTCATATACTAATTCTAGGATATTGTCTTTGTGCTGACTCCCGTTCGGTAGGGATTTCAATTCCTCAATCGCGTGCTGTTGCACTCTACCTCTACCCAGAATTCTCAGCCATAAGGTTTCCGGAGTAACTGGCAGTTGGTGAATCGCTACAATTGCCGTATAAAATGATTTCCCCAGAAAGTACATCCCCTTGGGATAATTAACTAGATCTGGTTGAGCATTGAAGCTTTCTAAAAACTCTTCGGAAGCGGTTGGGGAGAAAATCCATAAACGAGGCAGTTCTATCACCCTAACTTGGGCATTAGCCCGCTTAGCCTGACGGAAAACTTGACCATGAACCTGCGCCAGTTTACCGATACAACTGAGCACCTCAAATTTACTGACTGGGTTGCGGAACGGTTCAAATATCGCAGGAGTTGTGGCCAGTTTTCCGAGTAATCCCAGGCTTTGTCCATGGGTTTATAGTCCCCGGGATGGTAAAAAGTAAACATCAATTTCTTGAACTTCCCCAGGCACTTTCCAGCTTGTTTCTACTTTCCCCAGGGGGTCGAGGAGTTCTTTCAGACATTGTTTGGCAAATTGATCATGGACGTTTCTGGTCATGGAACACCCTGAGGACTATTGATTTAATTAGTATTTAATTACGAGTTAAGTAATAAGCGGATGATCGAGCTAGTCAACCGGCACGACATTGGGGATTAATCACCTAATTTCGCTCTCCAAATTGAGTCAATAATTCTAGTCGAGACAATTGTAAGAGTAGGGGGGTAAATTCTTCTGGAGAGAGTGCCATCAATGGCTCAATGATTCCCAGCAGTTCCTGGTCTAGTTCACCAAAACGGCTACGCAATAAGTAAGTGACCATACTACGGCGTTCGTTTTGCCTACCTTGGACTAGTCCTTCTTGTTTGCCCTCGACTAGTCCTTCTTGTTTACCCTCGACTAGTCCTTCTTGTTTACCTTGCACTATTCCCTCTTGTTTGCCAAGCTCGGTAGCCAATTCCAGTCGTTGTTGATATATCTGAGATAATTGCATGATTAACTCCCGGTCATCTTCTTCAAGGTCTTGATTTTGTTTGATACGTGCGTCTAATATCGCCAGCATGTCATATACTAATTCTAGGATATTGTCTTTGTGCTGACTCCCGTTCGGTAGGGATTTCAACTCCTCAATCGCGTGCTGCTGTACTCTACCTCTACCGAGAATTCTCAACCATAAGGTTTCCGGTGTCACTGGCAGTTGGTGAATCGCCATAATTGCCGTATACAAAGATTTCCCCAGAAAGTACATCCCCTTGGGATAATTAACTAGATCTGGTTGAAAATTGAAGCTTTCTAAAAACTCTTCGGAAGCTGTTGGGGAGAAAATCCATAAACGAGGCAGTTCTATCACCCTAACTTGGGCATTAGCCCGCTTAGCCTGACGGAAAACTTGACCATGAACCTGGATCAGTTTACCGATACAACTGAGCACCTCAAATTTACTGACTGGGTTGCGGAACGGTTCAAATATGGCAGGGGTTGTGGCTAGTTTTCCGAGTAATCCCAGGCTTTGTCCATTGGTGGCTAGTCCTCGGGATGGCAAAAAGTAAACATCAATTTCTTGCACTTCCCCAGGAACTTTCCAGCTTGTTTCCACTTTCCCCAGGGGGTCGAGGAGTTCTTTAAGACATTGTTTGGCAAATTGGTCATGGACGTTTCTGGTCATGGAACACTTTAGAGACTATAGGAAAGGGAATAGGGAATAGGGAATAGGGAATAGGGAATAGGGAACAGGGAATAGGGAACAGGGAATAGCATAAACTTATCTGTAACTCATAATTATTATAACCGATAATTAGTAATTATTGATTAAAAAAATACATCAAAAAACTGTTGTCAGTTTTTAAAAACTGACCATCAAAATCAAGGCTTATTTAGCATCATTACAAAAACTAATCGGATTTATTTCCTACTCTTCCCTCTTCCCTCTTCCCTGCTCCCTGCTCCCTGTTCCCTATTACCTACTATTTATAAGTGTTAAGCGAAAATGATCTAAAATAGAGTGGGTGCAGAATGCCAGCTCGGATGAACCGTTCTATGTTCTAACCGCAGCTTGGTACAGAATAGGTGAAAAACTCTACCAATATAAAAATGGCTGATTTACAAACGTTTTACCGAGCGACCAACCCCAGTAAAACCTTAGCGGTGGACAATGAGGAGGATCGCAAGTATTACATTGATTTTTCTTCAGTACGCGGCGGTCAGATTATTGAAAAACTTAGAAAAAAGATTGCTATCTTTTCACCAAATCAGCCTACTTGTGAACTGTTTACTGGGCATATTGGCTGCGGCAAGTCTACGGAGTTGCTCAGGTTAAAGCTGGATTTAGAACTGTTAGGATTTCATGTGGTTTACTTCGAGTCTGATCAGGACTTGGAAATGAGTGATGTTGATATTAGCGATATTTTACTGGCGATCGCCCGTCGAGTCAGTGAAAGTCTCAAAGGCGCTGGCATTAGCCTTCAACCAGGGTACTTTCAGAGGTTATTCGGTGAAGTCACAGATATCTTAAAAACACCGATGGAGCTATCGGATGTAGAATTCTCTGTAGGGATTGCCACCATTACCAGTCAAGCGAAAGCTAGCCCTAAGCAGCGGGATAAGTTGAGAGGATATCTGGAGCCTCGAACCAATGGAATTATTGAGGCCATTAATCAAGAGGTGCTCGAGCCTGCTATCAAGAAATTGAAACAGACCGGGAAAAAGGGACTAGTAGTTATTGTTGATAACCTTGACCGGGTAGACTCTATCCAAAAGCCCTTTGGTCGTCTTCAGCCAGAATATTTGTTTGCGGATCGAGGAGCACAGTTGCGGGGACTGCACTCTCATGTGGTTTACACTATTCCATTGTCACTGCGGTTTTCCAATGACTTTGGGATGGTGACTGAACGCTTTATGACCGACCCCAAAGTCCTGCCAATGGTACCTGTGAATTTACGCAACGGTAGTAAACATGAAGAAGGCATGGCACTGCTGCGACAGATGGTGCTGGCAAGAGCTTTTCCAGATTTAGAGCCAAACCAGCGTCTGACTAAACTTACAGCAATTTTTGACAGTGCTGAAACCTTAGACCGTTTATGTGGTGCTAGTGGCGGTCATGTGCGGAATTTACTTCGGTTTCTCAATGATTGGATCATGGAGGAAGGGAAACTACCCCTTTCCAGCCATTTTCTAGAAAGTATGATTCGGGCCCAGCGCCATAAACTTGTTTTAGCGATCACTGATGATGAGTGGGACTTACTGCGTAAAGTAGCTAAGGATAAGAAAGTGACTGGAGATGATGGATACGAAATATTAATCCGCAGTCGCTTTGTTTATGAGTATTATGATCAAGATGAACCTTGGTTTGATGTTAATCCAATTTTGGCAGAAGCTAAAGAACTACAGCCATAGCATTTCTAAATAGGTTATGAACAATCTTGCTGATTTCTTATATAGCGCTACGTGCAAGGCAAGAGGCAAGAGGCAAAAGGCAAAAGTTCACTAAAACAGCTTTTGCTGCTTGTATCAATGTCAAACACCTTAATGCGTAGTGCTATAACATCAAAAACTGTTTCGATCTCTTTACTACTGCTCCCTGCTCCCTGCTCCCTGCTCCCTGCTCCCTGCTCCCTGTTCCCTGTTCCCTGTTCCCTTTGCTATATATGAGTGACTCTGATAAAACCAAAGAGGTTGCTGCCTACAACGAGCGTGCGTTGCAAAGATTGGCTTGGGCAATTGAAGCGTCTCAGGGGCAATTTTCACTGATTTTCGCACACTGTAACTATACCTATGTACAGCAGCAAATGACTGAGCGGCTCCGAGAAACCTGTGCTGTTCAAATCCGCGAGGTTGTGCTGAAAAAGTCTGATAGCAAACTTTATAGCAAGATTAGGCAGGATTTAGGAGATCAGCAACCAGGGGCTATGATGGTTTTTGGCTTAGAGGCCGTTGATGATATTGATAGCTTGCTGGCTGCTACTAACCAAGTGCGGGAAGAGTTTCGGAAAAATTTCCATTTCCCCCTAGTGCTGTGGATTAATGATGATGTTCAAACCAAATTGGTTCGGGTTGCTCCTGATTTGGAGAGTTGGGGCACAACTAGGGAGTTTCAAACCCCTCCTGATTCCTTATCCTATGAGTTAATCTATAGTCTCTCTCAAAAAGCTAAGGATATCTTGGCTACCTTTCCCGACTCTGAACCCGACAAATTTTTGTATGAGCTGAATCGGGGGATAGATGATCTATCAGAATTTGAGTCAGCTTGGGAAGATTTACACCATCATAACCAGGAAATTGAACCAGAGTTAGAAGCTAGTTTTTACTTCATTTTAGGTCGCAATTACTATGCTAAAAAACAATTAGAAGAATCCTTACTTTACTTTAATAAAAGCTTAGAGCTATGGCAAAGCATAACCCGCTGGGATTGGCAAGGGATGGTTTTATTTAATATCGGGTTATGTCCTTATGGAAAAACTAAAGTACAAAATTTATTTGAGCAATGTGTTGATAGTTTAGCTCAGATATCTGATCAGGATTTAGCTAACCGATTTATTACTCAATTTGCCAGAGTATTGCAACGCTTACAACGATGGGAAGACTTGGAAAATCTAGCCCAAAGGTCTATAAGACTCCATAGTGCCAATGGTAAGTCAATTGAGTTAGCTAAAGATTATGGTTTTCTGGCGGAGGTCGCTTTAGATAAATTAGCTTGGACTGAAGCTAAGGCATTAGCAGACCAAGCACTCTCCATCCTGAAAACTAGTTTGTCGGCTGAATCAACAGCAACCTCATCCAAGCACAACGCAAAATTAGATGGAATGCCATCTGTTGATAAAGCTTGGTATTTATTATTATTGGCAAGAGCAGAAAAAGGTCTTGGTAAGTATCAAGAGAGTATCAAGTATCTCGAAAGAGCTAAAGCAGAAACTCAAGCCCATTATGCTCCAGAGCTTTATATTATGATTTTGGCAAGCTGGCGAGAATTATACCTTGAAAAAGGTGACTATCTAGCTGCTTTTAGAGTTAAACAAGAACGAATATCCATTGAGCAACAGTTTGGCTTGCGAGCTTTTATCGGTACAGGGAGATTACAGCCAAAACGAAGGATAACTAATTCTCAACTTCCAGCCCTTGATCAGCCTGAAATGGTTGCAGACGAAATTATCGCTTCTGGCCGACAAAAAGATATCAATAATTTGGTCGAAAGAATTGGCAATACTAGTTGGAAATTAACTGTTATTCATGGAGCATCTGGGGTTGGTAAAAGTTCCTTAATCTATGCAGGATTAGTTCCAATTCTCAAACAACGAGCCATTGGTCAACGAGATGTGCTGCCAATTCCCATACGAGTCTATACTGACTGGGTTAGGCAGTTGGGGGAGTTATTGGTTAATTCACTAAAAGCAAGAGGGCTTAGTCTTTCTGTTGAAGCAGATTCAGTAACTAGCATCTTGCAACAGTTGCAAGAAAATGGTGACCGAAACTTACTAACAGTTTTAATTTTTGATCAGTTTGAAGAATTATTTTTTGCTGTCCCAGATCTAGTCGAGCGTAATCTTTTATTGGAATTTTTAAAAACAGCAATTGACTCTATTCCTTATACTCAAGTTATTCTGTCATTAAGGGAAGACTATCTACACTATCTATTAAAATTTCAACGTTCACACAAAATAGATACTATCAATTACATATTAAGCCAAGATATTCTTTATTATTTAGAAAATTTTTCTAGAAAAGATAGTGTTAACTTTATCAAAAAACTAACAAATAAACCTCAGTTTTATTTAGAAACTGCTTTGATTAATAAACTTGTTAATGATTTAGCGGTAGAGCTGGGTGAAGTTCGTCCCATTGAGTTACAGATTGTGGGATTACAATTGCAAGAAGATAAAATTTATAAACTGGTTGAGTATGAAAAAATCGGTTCTAAACAGAAGCTATTGGAGCGATTTTTAGCTGGAGTTGTTAAAGACTGTGGTTATCCGAATGAACGTGAGGCAAGACTAGTTTTATACCTCCTAACAGATGAAAATAACACTCGACCACTCAAGTCTAGGGCAGAGTTAGGATCGGGTTTATTGGATCTAGGAGTAGGAGAGACAGAAAACCTAGATTTAATATTAGAGATCTTCGTAAACTCAGGATTGGTTTTACTTTTGCCAGAATTTTCGACTGCGCACTATCAATTAGTACACGACTATCTTGTTCCTATTATTCGTCAATCGACAGGAGCTTTAATAATCACTGAATTGGAACAGGAGAGACTAGCAAGAAAAGATGCGGAACGAAGTAAATTAAGACTAGAAGAGGCGTTTTTCAAAAGCCGATTTAGAGCATCAGTTGTCAAAGAAATGATTATTATGGTAGTATTAATACTATTGACCGGACTACTATTTGCGAGACAAGTTAAAATACTAAAGACTCTTGCTCTTGCTCAATCCTCAGAAGCCCTATTTAACAGACATAGGGAGTCACTTGATCCACTCATATTAGCTTTAAAGGCAGGAACACAACTTAAGTCAGCAATCGCAGTAGGAACCAATACCCGCACTCAGACTTTAGCTGCATTACAGCAAGCCCTTTATGGAGTCAGAGAGCGCAATCGTTTGGAAGGTTATGACAGTTGGGTTAATAGCATCACTTTCAGTCCTGATGGTGAAATCCTTGCCACTAGCATTGCTGATAGTACGGTCAAACTTTGGAGGGGAGATGATGAAATACTAACCGTTCTCCCAGGGCATACAGATACAGTCAATAGCGTCAGTGTTAGTCCTGATGGTGAAATCCTTGCCACTGGCAGTGCTGATGGCACCGTCAAACTCTGGAGTATAGACGGTCAATTACGACACACCCTCCAGGGGCATGAAACTGAGGTTACAAGTATCGGTTTCAGCCGGGACGGTCAGGTGATTGTCAGTGGTAGTCGCGGCGGAATAGTAAGATTGTGGGACAAACAAGGCAACCGAATTGGGCAACCCTTTGCAATACAGAACGCTAGTATTACGAGTCTCAGTTTCAGTCCTGACGGTAAGGTGATTGCCAGTGGTAGTAGCAACGGAATAGTAAGATTGTGGGACAAACAAGGCAACCGAATTGGGCAAACCTTTAAGGGGCATAAAGCTGATGTTACAAGTATCAGTTTTAGCCCTGATGGTCAGACCCTTGCCACTGCTAGTCTGGATGGAGCTGTTAGACTTTGGAATCTTCAAGGAAAGGAAATTCTTACTTTCCAGAGTTCTGGTGCCACAATCAACAGCGTTAGCTTCAGTCTTGATGGTCAGACAATTGCCACTGGCAGTTTAGACGGAACTGTTGAAATATGGAGTCGGGACGGTCAGGAACTCCAAATCTTGCGGGGTCATAAGAGAGGGATTGCAATTATGAGCTTTAGTCCCGATGGCAAAATTTTAGCCACCGCCAGCAGAGACTTGACCGTCAGACTCTGGAGCGTTGAGGACTATGATCTCAAAACCCGAACCCTATTTGGGCATAAGGCTGCGGTTGATAGCGTCAGCTTTAGTCCCGATGGTCGCACAATTGCCACTGCTAGCTTCGATGGAACTGTTAAGCTTTGGAGACGAGACGGTAGACTACTCATGACCTTGGTAGGACATCAAGGTGCAGTCACAAGTCTTAGTTTCAGCCCTAATGGGAAATCACTTGCCAGTGCTGGTTTGGATGGAAATGTTCGGCTCTGGGATTTGGTAACGGGTCAACTAATAGTAAGCTTGCGAAGTGTTAAGGAGTGGTTTAATAGTTTTAGTTTTAGCTCTGATGGACAAATTATTGCTGCTGCTAGTAAAGATGGAACCGTAAAACTCTGGAATTTAGAGACGGGAGAAGAAATGCTCACTCTCCAGGGGCATCAAGCTGATGTTTACAGTGTCAAGTTCAGCCCTAATGGCAAAATCCTCGCTACTGCTAGTAAAGATGGAACCGTTAAGCTCTGGAATTTAACAGATCAAGAACTTGAAATTCTCAAGGGGCATAGGGCTGCGGTGATTAGCCTCAGCTTTAGCCCTGACGGTCAGACCCTTGCTACCGCCAGTCTGGATGGAACTATTAAACTCTGGAATTTGCAAGGTCAACCACTGGCAACTCTCAAGGGAAATAGTGGTGCAGTCAATAGCCTCAGTTTTAGCCCCGACGGTACCATACTTGCCAGTGGTAGCAGTGACGGGACAGTCAAACTCTGGTTTAGATACGGTACACTACTTGAAACACTCCAGAGTAGTGGTGCTGCCATCAATAGTGTTAGCTTCAGCCCTGACGGAAAGACTCTTGCTACTGCTAGTGACGATAAAACTGTAATGTTATGGAATATCAATAATATCGATCTAGCTTTAAATAATCTAGATGAGCTACTGCGACGTGGTTGCGATTGGGCTGGGGATTATCTAAGGTATAACCCGAATGTCAGTCAACGCGATCGCACTCTTTGTCGAGGCATCAACTAAAAAGTGATTCATCCGTTGGTGGGCAGTGCTTACTAAGGCTATTGGCAACCATATGAATCTGTCCAAAGCACTGCCCACCCTACATCAACTCTTGGTCTTTGTAGAGGCATCAACTAAAAAGTGATTCATCCGTTGGTGGGCAGTGCTTACTAAGGCTATTGGCAATCACATGAATCTGTCGAAAGCACTGCCCACCCTACATCAACTCTTGGTCTTTGTAGAGGCATCAACTAAAAAGTGATTCATCCGTTGGTGGGCAGTGCTTACTAAGGCTATTGGCAACCACATCAATCTGTTGAAAGCACTGCCCACCCTACATCAACTAAATCAACTACATGAACAACTAGCTTAAGCACAAAAATACCAATTAAAGTCGGGTGGGCAAAGTTCTATTATCTAGTATCTAGATTACTGATTAGCGCTCGACCTTCACGATTGTCGGTGCCAACTGTTTCAATACAGGCACATTGAACCAGACCCAGAAAAGAAAGCTTCGAATAGCAAGTGGGTATCGAGGGAAACCTATATCGGTCACATCAAAGTTTTGTCCCATAGTTTTCTCTATAAAGGATGGAATCTCTTTCCGGTTGATTCCCCAAGGCATTACCGGCGTCACATAATCCCGACTCATTTTCAACCCGTCGGATGATAGTGTCTTTTGGGCAAGCCAGTTGGGAATAACGTCGAATATAATCGTCAAAATTGGATGGCGCTCTGCAAGAGTTTTGAGAAGATCCTGAACTTCCGACTCCTGAAAATACATTAACAAACCCTGAGCTGTTATACACACAGGTCGATCGGTCGGGATTTGGTCTATCCAAGCATAATCCAGGGCGGAACAACTAATGTGCTTCCACCTGTCACCCGGCGATATAAAGTGCTCACGAGCGCGAATCGACTCAGGTAAATCTATTGTGTACCAGGTCGTTTGAAGATCCGCCAAACGGAAACGTTGGGTTTCAAGCCCTTCCCCAAGGTTTACCACCACGCCACTTGGGTACTTTTTCATAAACACTCTAATTTCTGAGTCAAAAGCGATCGAACGCAGTGCGTGCACTGGATCGGCCTTTCCAAAGGATTGACCTTTGGTCACGCTTCGCGATCGTTCGTAATCGTATTGAATCGCCTCGTAAATTTCAATGGCCTTGGGGTCTTGTATAACCCCGTCTGACCGCATTGCTTCGTTGGCTCGATTGTGCAAAGTCCAAAGCATTGTTTCAGGAATACCGGTTAGCTTTTCCAATTCTGAATAGATAGTGAATACCTTGCTAATTATCGCTTTTAAGAATTTGCTTGTTGAGTGCGATCGCACTCTTTGTAAAGACATCAACTAAAAAGTGATTAATCCGTTGGTGGGCAGTGCCTACTAAGGCTATTGGCAATGACATGAATCTGTCGAAAGCACTGCCCACCCTACATGAACTTCGCGATTGGCCGTAGGCCACGCTAAAAGCGATTAGCCCGAAGGGCGTTGGCTAGCGATCGCACTCCCCTCTCCCGACACTTCTGTTTCCCTACAAAAGCCCCAGACTCTGATTAGACCTAAAACCAGGAAAGATTTGGGTTAAATTCGAGTCTCGAATCTCCATATGTTCCTTTAGCACAGGCATCAGCACGTCACGAAAATCCGTAGTTACTGCTAAGTCACGTTTTTCATACAACTGGGATTCCGCCAAACCGGGCCAGTCTCCATAGACCTTACCACCGCGAACTCCTCCACCCAAGACCCACATCACATTCCCGTGTCCATGGTCAGTACCCTTATTACCATTCTCTGCCAAGGTACGACCAAATTCTGACATGACCACAATCATAGTATCGGCATAAATCGGTTCTAATTCTTTGACTAGAGTAGCCAACCCTTGTCCAAGAGGCTTAAGTTTTCGAGCTAGCTGTCCTTGACTACCGCCCTGGTTAACATGGGTATCCCAGTCACCTAAGGCCAAAAATGCCAGTTGGGTCTTAGCATCCCCCACCATCAGCTTGGCTAATTTGCGGCTATCACCAACAAATTTAGAGGAAGGTGGTGCTCCCCGGTTAGCTGCCATCATTTCTTCCTTTAGCTCAGCTAGGAGTATCTTCCGTGCTTCACTTCCTTCCTGATAAGCCCGATTAATCGCATCATTACCACGATAGAGCTGATCAAAAGCTGCATCAATTTGGGGACGGTCTACAGGCAGCTTGTGATTATAATTTCTCCCCATCGGTAAATTAGCCACTGGCATCTGACCGGATAGAATCCGTGGGGTTGTGGTGCCCATATTCACGGCTTGAGTTGGTATTTCCTTGGGAATTGTCCCTAATAGTCGATTCATCCAGCCATCATCTGTACTCTTAATGCCTGGGGTGCCACTTTCCATGTAATCCTGAGCATCGAAATGGGAGCGAGTGGAGTCTGGTGAACCACTGGCGTGAACAAAAGCTAAACTTTTCTGTTTCCAAAGAGGCATCAGATCACTTAGAGCTGGATGTAAGCCAAAGTAACCATCTAAATCCAAGACTCCCCCTTTTTCCCCGGTGCGAGGAATCGCAATTCTCGGTCGCGCTTGGTAGTAATCAGCATCTTGGTATGGCACAACTACATTCAGTCCATCTATCCCACCCCGCAGGAAAATAACAATCAGTCGCTTACGGTGATTAGTATTTGCTGTATTTGCTAATCCTCTGGCTACCCAACTCCCCATAGAGATAAGTCCCCCAGCAGTTAGAAGGCTAGCTTGTTGTAATAATTTGCGTCTTTTCATTGTTTATTTTATCTAGCGGTTTTCAATGAAGTGAGGTAGATTTTTTTAGGGAGCAGGGAGCAGGGAGCAGGGAGCAGGGAGCAGGGAGCAGGGAGCAGGGAGCAGGGAGCAGGGAATAGTGGGAAAGAGCTCCGAGGAGTTTTTGATATTATAATAAATCAGGATTTATTTCTCTAAGCTATTTGGAATAGCTATAAAATACTTGTATTAAAATTTAAGATTAAAAATTTTAAATGGCAAATTTAAAATAACAATTCATAAGTCATCAGTAATACTTCAAAAAGTATGGTGCAATCAATTTTATTCCCCCAACTCCCGACTCCCGACTCCCTACTCCCTACTCCCTACTCCCTACTCCCTACTCCCTACTCCCTACTCCCTAATGTATTACCGATACATCATTTCTGGACTGCCTAGAATCAGGGCGGCTCGTAGCTTAGCTGGACTACTGTCGATGACTTCTTTGGTTTGGTCAGAAAAGTGATTGGCTAGGGTTTTCCTGAGTTGGACAGCATCTACAGGTTTACGCTTTTCTTTAGGTTGACGCTGCTCGAAATTACCATTGGCTAATGCGGTGGCAAAGCTGACCCGGCGAATCATCCCATCTGGACTGAGCCAAGCCTTCTCAGTGTTTTTGTAACCATTGGGAGTTGGGCAGCCGTAGATGGGCATTCCTAGCTGACGGATAATACCAGAGAGGGTTTTCCATTTGGGCTTTTTACTGCCTGTAGCTCGCACTGCTGAGATGATGTAGTGATAGGGGGATTTAAATTTACTGTTGTAATACTGAGTGTCCCAAAATTCAGGGCTTTGAAATAGGGTTGCTAGAACCTTACGAATATCCCCATCGGTCTTCAAAAAGCGTTGGGCTAGAGTGTCTACTAGCTTTGCTGGTGGCTGATCAGCTACAAAGTACTGGGCTAATTTGTAGCTAATGTAATGGGCGGTGGAGGGATGACGAGCGAGGAGGTCTAGGGCTTGCTCTCCCTCTAGGCTGCCACTACCTGGAATCGGTGTACCCAAGAAAACCTTATCACTGTAATCATGGCGCTTAGTTTCGAAATAAAATCCCCTACTGTCACCGTGCTTACCCTCACGGTCAGTAGTCCAGCCAGTCAAGATCCGCGCTAAGGTAATTACATCTTCTTGGGTGTAGCCACCATCTACTCCTAGGGTGTGGAGTTCCATTAGTTCCCGAGCATAGTTTTCATTCAGCCCTTTGTATCGACCACGAGCTCCTGGACTTCCTGGTGCAGTGTTTTGGTGGTTGTCTAAATAGAAGAGCATGGCGGGATGGTGAGCTGTAGCACCTAACAAATCCCGAAAACGACCAAGGGCATGGGGTCTAATGGCATCTTGTTCAAAGGAACTAACCCAGATCCGATTTAATCCCTTGTTATCAAAAACATTGAAGTGGTTGAACCAGAAGTCTACCATTACTTCCTGAAGCTGTTGAGGGCTAGCGATCGCTTTGATTAAACGGGCTTCTAATCCCTGCTGCCTCGGTATTTGCGATCGCTTTTGAGCTTGCTTCCGTTCTTGCTGACTCAGCTGCCGTTTCTTTTTACCTTGTGGTGGTGCATAGCCTTTCCATAGCTCCACTGCATTCAGTTCCAGGGTTTCTAAATTATTGAGTTGTTTCCTCAGTTGTGGCGGTTCCGGAATAGATTCTGGGGAAAGTTGGGACTGAATATAAGCATCAACTCCCATGGATTTCACCCGTTCGATGTCCCCAGGGCGAGGACCAAAACTAACACGATTGAGGACATGCAATACTTTTGGGTCAGTGGATAAACTAGCTGCGTGCCAAGGCTTGGGTAGTGCCCAGAGGAGGATGACTGTCAAGATTAGCCCTAAGAGCCAGTAGACCGGCTTAAGGTTCAATTTTCCCAGATACATTGGTTTTAGGGAGTAGGGAGTAGGGAGTAGGGAGTAGGGAGTAGGGGGAAGAGTTTTGTTAGTAGTGGTTTCACCGCACGGGGCGGGGGGAGTGGAAAAAAATCCTATGCACCTCACTCTTGATGAGAATTGCACTTGATTAGTTCCTAAACACTGAGGGATATGGCCACTAGATGATCAGACACAATTCCCGTTGGCAATGCCTTTAGTAGACTGGTCTGGATGCAACTGCTGACCTTCATCCTTTTATTCATACTAATGCGATTGACCTTTGGTCACGCTACGCGATGAAGCGTTCGCGAAGCGGAGGCCTTTGGCCTCCGCTTCCGCTAAAAGCGATCGCATTTTTGATTGACCTTGGCCTTTTGGCCTTTTGGCCACGCGTGCGCGTTCGGCCACGCTACGCGAATGGTCACGCTACGCGAACGCATGGTGCAGCAGCAGCAACGTCTGGCAACGATCAAGCCCTAACCATCACTAGGTGA
>NZ_JAAHHS010000779.1 GCF_010692395.1 Moorena sp. SIO3H5 | reverse complement strand
TAGCCCGCTTCTGCAAAATTTACTACACGGCCGGGGGGGTCATCTTTCTGTTCTGTATCTGCCCCCCTTTGAGTATTGGGCACAACAGCGCCCCTGGTTGGTGACCTCTTGTGTTTAACCAATTATCAACAAAAGCGATCGCGTTTTCAGGTAAATAAACCGTCCTATCCTTACCTCCTTTACCCTGGCGCACCTCCAAAGCACCAGTGGAACCATCAAAATCTCGCACTTCCAGCTTCACCACCTCTGCCCGTCGCAGTCCTGTACCCCGTAGGATGCCAATTAGAGCTTTATCCCTAGCCCCTTGATTAGTTGTATCGGAAGTACACACCTTAATGAGTGCTGTAATTTCTGTTTGAGTTAATGCTCGACCTCTGGGTAAGGGATGATTCTTAATCTTGGGTAAATCCACCGCTGCCTCGAAATCTTCTGGATTCATCAGTTTCAACTTCTTTGCCACAGTTAATACTCCCCTGAGGGCTGCCATCTTCTTCTTGACCGTGGCAGGGGCATTAATTTCTAGTAATGCGGCTTGGACAGCGGCGGTGTGCTGATAGGTGAGGGCTGCCCAGTCAAGGGTGTCTGCATCACATTCGTTGTTAGTAAGTAGGGATGCGATCGCATCCAAAGCTTGCCTCATTGTTCGCTGCGACCCAGGACTCAAACTACTCAAATAAACCCGTGCCGGATGCCCAGTCAAGGGTAAAGCTGTGGTGAGAGAGAGTGATGTGTTAGTGAGGGTTACACTCATTTTCTTATGAGAAGTGGCCTTCTAAATAGTAATTATGTCACATATTGAACCACTCAATGATCTAAGAGAATGACTATTTTGTATTACACCCTTGACACTTTGTAGTATATTATGTAGTATATATATAACAGAGTAATACAGGTCGCAAACCTGCTTGCTCTGAAGCACCTTGAAAATTTCAGAGAATGCAAAATCTATGGGTCGGCTCACCTATTGGAGAAGGTAACTGTCTGTAAAACAGCCGCGTTTGCATTGTTGGTTCAAATCCAACTCGACCCATCTTGCCCCTGTGATGCAATTGGCAGACATGACCCGCGTGAACTACCACGACCTACGTTGTTGTTCGCGAAGCGTGGCCTAAGGCCAGGTCGTGGCTTCCAGCTTGGCCTTTGGCCACGCTACGCGAACACGGAAGAATGCCTTAACTTGGACGGGCGTCCACGTCTTGGTCTTACTTCTTCTCCACTGGCGTTGACCTCCCCCGTCCCAGAGGAGGATA
>NZ_JAAHHS010000778.1 GCF_010692395.1 Moorena sp. SIO3H5 | reverse complement strand
CTGGAGTGCTTATACCAATTTAATATGAAGCTGCATAGAAAAGAGCTTCTAAAATGAAGTTGTAAGAGGAGATAGATATTACCTGCTCAAATGTAAGTTGCTCGAACACTTGTTGTATGCGATCGCGTAAATCTTGCAAAGAAGAGAAAAGTTCGTTTTTGAGAGGTTTTTTGAGAAAGTGCCAAAGCCTTTCGATTGGATTAAGTTCAGGGGAATGAGGTGGTTGAAGCAGGGGAATAATATTTTCTGGCCAATTAATCGCACAACTGATATGAGCAGGAGCTTGGTCAATTTGTAAAATTGCATAATCTTCACCTAACTGCTGAGATAGCCAGTCTAAAAACTGTTGAAAATAGTCACCGTTGAGTTTGGGGTATTCGTGTTGAAAATGTTTTCCTGTTAATGGCTCAATTGCACCATAAATCCAAAAATTTTCCCTGACCCATTTAACGTCAACAGTTGGCTTGACTCCAGAAGCAGTAATCACTTTTCCTGTGAGAGTTTTCAGTCCAACCCTAGTTTCATCCTGACACAGATAATGAACGCCCTTTCCCTGTGCTAGATGTTTTTCGAGACGATTGAGAATGATACCGAGTTTTTTTTAAACTCAGATACCAGCTTTTCATCCTGCTTGTAGCTTTGAGGACGTGGTACTTTTAGTTTTGCTCCCAATCGATACCGAACCAATGCATAAACCGTTCCATATTCAATGTCAAGTCCATGCTCTTTTTTCAACCACTCTACTATCGCACCATAGCTACTAAACCCTTTTCCTGTTTTTAACTCCTGTATCAGTGCTGCGATCGCATGATCATTAATTTTTCGTTTTGCTCCTGCCGCTTTCTTGATTTCTAATAAGCCAGACAGACCACCAGACCTATACTTCTGTAACCATCTTGTCACTGTTGAACTATCTCTAGCCAAGCGTTTCCCGATTTCTTGCTGCTCCTTTACCTGTCCACTCTTGAGCCACCACAACATCTGTAGTTTTTCTTTCTGGTTTCCCACCCTGGCTGTCTGTAGCAGTTTTTTTAGTTCCTCTTCACTCTGCGCGATCTCAATCTTAAATGGGCGACTCATGAGTATTTAAACCGATCAAGTTTGCTTCGCTCTATTATATGCAACTTCATATTAAATTGGTATTAGGAAGTTTTTGATGTTGATGGTTGATAGTTGACAGTTGACAGTTGACAGTTGACGGTTGACGGTTCTAATACTATCCCTTTTCCCCTGTCCCCTACCCTCACTAAAAA
>NZ_JAAHHS010000777.1 GCF_010692395.1 Moorena sp. SIO3H5 | reverse complement strand
AATAGACCTCTCCAAAAAATAAATTTATGGTATAATAATAAAAATATAACTAATTTTTATTAACTTCAAAATGAGCTACACTTGGAATTATATTAAAAAAAATCCTAAACAAACTAAACGATTGGTAGGAATAAATCATGAACAACTCTCTCAACTGATAGAACAAGCCAAGTTATTACATCATCAACATCAAGAAAAAATTCAAAATCAAAAAGTCAGGCTAATTAAGCCTGGGGGAGGTGCTTCACAAAAATTATCAATTGAAGACCAAATAGTCTTGACGTTGTCTTGATGCAGTCGCTCATGGGGGAAACCCCCAAGACCGCGCTGCATCGCTAATCTACTTACGACATCACATAAACTTTCAACTTTTAGGACTACAGTTTCAGGTGAGCGAATCGACAGCAAACTCTACTTTTAACTACTGGCAATCTCTTTTCAGAGAAGCTTTACCAGCTTCTTTACTAGAACAAGTAAAAAAGTGCGAAGAAGAGTCGGAGATAATTCGGGAAGCTTTGACTGAGTATGAGTTAATAGTAGATAGCGCTGAACAAGTCAGAGAAAGACCAAAAGATTATAATCAGCAAAAAATTTTCTATTCTGGTAAGAAGAAAAATCATACATTTAAAAACCAATTTATTGTCTTGCCAAAAGGGGAAGATATTGTGGACGTAGTGGTCGGCAAACCTGGCCCCAAAAGTGACATAAATATTTGTCGAGAACGTTTAGCAAAATTTGATGATAAACAGCGACTGAGTGGAGACAAAGCTTATTTAGGAGAACAACAAATAAGAACTCCCCACAAAAAGCCAAAGAATGGTGAATTAACTCCACAGCAAAAGAAAGATAATAAGTTATTCTCTTCAAACAGAATATTTGTAGAACATGTAATTAGATTGGTGAAAATTTTTAAAATAGCGGGAGAAAGGTTTCGCCTAAATTCTAGTAAATATTCTGAGGTAATTTTGACAATATGCGGTTTAGTAAGATTGAGAACAGGAGCCTTAGTATTACAAGTAATAAAAGCTTCTGAAAGTACTGAAACAATTGAGGTTGTATTTGCTCATACTTTTGGTGCTGTCTTGATGCAGTCGCTCATGGGGGAAACCCCCAAGACCGCGCTGCATCGCTAAATTAACATCAATAGCTTCGTAAAGCCTATTATAGCGTTAATTTAACGTAAAATTGACTTGGTCAATTTGAGAGCTGAAAAGCAGTTACTGAGAGACTTTCAAGTTTTTGGAGAGGTCTAATA
>NZ_JAAHHS010000776.1 GCF_010692395.1 Moorena sp. SIO3H5 | reverse complement strand
TTCCTTAGGAATACACCCTGCTGCCCGTTTGAGTATCCACGCATAGGCATCATAGGCCACACTGGCACTAGGATGATGCAAAACACACCAACACAGGGGGAGGGAGCGTCCTCGATGAACCACGGCCAAACGCACTAAACAGTACTCTTCCCAGAATAGAGACGTATCAAGCGCCACATACATCACTGGGTCGCTCCAATCTGCCAATGATTGAGTGATCAAGGGTTTGTAGATGCGATGCACATTAATCCGCGCATTGTGAAGCCATCGAGAGAGCCGACGCTGTTGGCTTTGGGCACGTTGTTTATCCCCTCGATTCGGTAAGCACAACGCCCATTTGGTCAGGTTGACCGTCCCCGTATGAATCAACGCTGCGACCATCAATAGAGCCACCGTTAGATGGGTTTGGTGTGCCCAGTCTGTCGGGGCTAGCCAGCTTTTCAAGGCATCGTGGAGATGAGAGAATGGGGTCATCGGCAATCTACTGGATATGAGTGGTATCTATCCTCTTAAGATTGCCGTATTCCTTCCCACCAACGCAATCGGCTAAACCCATAGCAGGAAATTGTTTTAGCGTTTTATAGTGATCTTTTGTCCGTCAACCAGGTTTATATCTAATTACTTTAGTCTTCTCCTTTTCAGATGTATCTAATTTAGGCAATCGGCCCTTGCAACAGCGTGGTATCAATGATTTTTTATCTCCTAATTCAAATATTTTATACATATTAAACCCCGTCCATCTTGAGAACTGGAGTTTTTGAGAATAAACATTTAGTCTAGAGATAGTCGTGATGAGTGATTGCTGTTATTGATGCTAAAAGTTGATACTGCCAAGTGGAACCAAAGCCCATCTCTGCTAAGAGAGCAAGCCCTAGACGCCTCTCATCCTCGTACCCGAGAACGATTACTCGCCCTGTATGACATTACTCAAGGGATGAATGCCACTCAAGTCGCCCAACAGACTCATCGTAATCCTCAAACGGTGATGGATTGGGTGCATCGATACAATGACAACGGTCTGAATGCATTGGTCTATCGTCATACCGGAGGCCATCCCCCCCTTTGTCTACTGAAGTTGAAGCAGGGCTAGATGGATGTATTCGGCATGCGCTGGACTGGTCGGCTACCCCTCCCCAACAGCGCCAAGGCGACCCGCCCGTGAGATGGACGCTCAAACGTCTGGTTCGCTGGGTAAACGATACGTTCAAGATTGAGTGTTGTCGCGAAACCGTTCGCAAGTGCCTAAAAAAATTAGGGTTTTCCA
>NZ_JAAHHS010000775.1 GCF_010692395.1 Moorena sp. SIO3H5 | reverse complement strand
GTTCCCCCCATGAGCGACTGCATCAAGACAATGTGCTCAATCCCTAGTCGTTGGCACAGCAATTTCAGTTGCTGGAGCGTTGGTCTAGCCTCAGTGCTACCAGAGACCCAGCGCTGCTAAGTCGCACGAGGAATACCATAGTAGACTGTGTTTGCGCCTTTTACTTTTCTTTGTCATAGTATGCGGGATCAGCATGGTTTGAATGCCAGACTTAACAGGATTATAGTAAGGCATGAAAATGAGATACAACAACAGACATTGAAATGCGATTCGGGCAAAGCCGGAAGCTGCGCTCCGGAAGCTCCGCTTCCGCTAAAAGCGATTAGCCCGAAGGGCGTTGGCTAGCGATGAAGCTCCGCTTCCGCTAAAAGCGAACGCATAAGCCTGTCAATCTATTACCGCTAAGGTTTCAGGATTTATTCACGTCTCCTTTTCTCCATGTATATATACACCATTTTGATCAAGCCACTTATCAATTAATTCATTGACAACATCGCTCATGTCCCTGTCTTGCATAACACAAGCTGCTTTAAAGTTCTTTTTTTTATCTTTGGATAGATAAACCCGTATTGATTCTTCAGCCACTGTCCTACTACCAGTAAACAACTTTACTCCATTCTGGCATCAATGATTTTTTTTACAAAATTTATAAATTTATTTTTCCAGCCATGAGCTAGGCTCGGGAAAGCCAACGCGCCGAGCCGTCAGAGTTCATGGGCTGGGTACTACTCCATTGTTCAACGGAAATAGCTCCATTATGGCTTATCCACAAAACCTGCAACCTTGGGCAGTTAACCATATAGTTCCCCCAACCCAATGGGTAATCATCGGTCGCTACTGCACTCGCTCCCACCCAGAGGGACACCTCCAGTTATGGCGTCAGGGAGTCCCTGATACCCAATTTGAACTCGTATTTGATTTGCCCGATAGGAAAAACTATAGGGATTTTCCTCTTGATCAACTCACTCATTAATATGGGTCGCTTGTGAATTGTGAATTGTGAATTGTTATTTTCAATTTTAAATTCACAAAAGAATAACTCTAAAATCCCTACCTGTAACAGTGACAAATCTATTTCGGCTACTCAACCCTGCTAAGAAATTCGGGATTACGGTTTACATGATCGCGGTTATTACTGAAAATGGTTCTTCAGTACCTACTATGCGCTCATTTTAAGTAAAAAAAATCATAAAGCTTACTATACAAGCGTGATTTGCGAGGTCTTGGGGGTTTCCCCCGGAGACCAAACCTTAGACAGTTGAGCCT
>NZ_JAAHHS010000774.1 GCF_010692395.1 Moorena sp. SIO3H5 | reverse complement strand
GCAAACTGGGTTTTTTGATATGGGTATGGATTCTTTGATGGCTGTGGATTTAAAACGCCGTTTGGAATTGAGTTTACAACAATCTTTATCTACAAGTTTGGCATTTAATTATCCGACTATAGAAAAACTTGCACAGTATTTATTAACAAAGATTTTCTCGGAGGATTTGCAAGTAAATACCACAGGAATCAACTATGCACAACAAGAACACTTAGATAATACAGTAATCACTCAAACTAAGTTAGAAGAAGTTTCAGAATCAGAAGCGGAAGCATTATTACTCCAGAAATTGGCGATTCTGGAAGCTTAAGGAAAAACAAGTAATAACTCAGAAAACGATGTCTAATTTATCCCCACTCAAGCGTGCATTGTTAGCAATCGAAAAAATGCAGTCTCAGCTCGATAGAATAAAAAAGCAGCAAACAGAACCTATTGCTATTGTAGGTATGAGTTGTCGCTTTCCCGGTGGTGCTAACAACCCAGATTCTTTTTGGGAATTATTGCGCAATGGGGTAGACACGATTGCTGAAGTTCCCATGTCTAGGTGGGATATGGATAGTTTTTACGATCCAAATCCAGGAGCTCCTGATAAAATTTATACACGTCAAGCAGGATTTTTAGACATTGGAGTTGATGAGTTTGATGCTGATTTCTTTGGAGTTGCACCACGGGAAGCAGTAGAAATGGATCCCCAGCAAAGATTATTGTTAGAACTCAGCTGGGAAGCTTTAGAAAATGCTGGTATTTCCCCCAACAAATTAGCAGGTAGTAAAAGTGGTGTATTCGTGGGGATCAATAACTCTGACTACACGCAATTGCAAATATCTCAGGATGTAGCCAATAATGCCTACTTTTTTACAGGTAGTGCTTTTAGCGTTGCAGCGGGACGTTTAGCTTATTTTTTAGGCCTACAAGGTCCAGCTTTAGCCATAGACACTGCTTGTTCATCTTCCCTAGTTGCAGTCCATCTGAGCTGTCAGAGCTTGCGTGCTAGGGAATGTGGTTTAGCTCTAGCAGGTGGGGTAAATTTGATGCTCTCACCCCAGACAACAATCATACTATCTCAAATGCGGGCTTTAGCTGCTGATGGACGCAGCAAAACCTTTGATGCATCCGCAGATGGTTATGGAAGAGGAGAAGGTTGTGGTGTTGTTGTACTCAAGCGTTTATCTGATGCTGTCGCAGACGGCGATAATATCCTAGGATTAATTCGAGGTACAGCGGTCAATCACGATGGTCTCAGTAGCGGATTAACTGTTCCTAACGGTTTAGCCCAA
>NZ_JAAHHS010000773.1 GCF_010692395.1 Moorena sp. SIO3H5 | reverse complement strand
TTGCTATACCTAAAATGTAGCCATATAAAAAGCGCCATGCTGTACAGGCAAGCATCCATTTTTATATCAAGTGAGCGCAACATTCAATGGAACTGTGTAGCCATCTTAAAGCTTGTTTTTATTTAGCCAAAACTGCCCTGCAGCCCTATCGAATAATCTCAAAAAAACATTAGCGCGCCTGTTTACCTCAGCCCTATGGACAAAAGAAACAGACGCGCTAGTTTTATCTAAATCCTCCTAAAGGAGGATTTACTTTGTACCAGCCGTAACCTATTAGGTTTTTACTAGTAGGTTTCTACGTGCCAGCGATGTGCTTTCTTCATTTGCTGTCTGTATGGAGTCCAATCTACATCCTCTTTACCAGCTGCAGTGGTCAAAGCCTCATCAATACCACCTTCCATACCTTTTAATCCGCAGATGTAGGTATGGGTGTTGGGTTCCTGCATCAGCTTCCACAACTCGTCAGCATGTTCCGCCACCCTGTGCTGGATATACATCTTGCCCCCTTCAGAATTCTTCTGCTCACGGCTAATGGCATAGGTGAGGCGGAAGTTATCTGGGTTATTCTGCTGCATTGCTTCTAAATCATCTTTGTAGAGGATGTTAGGGGTAGTAGAAATACCAAAGATCAGCCAAGCCAAGCCCTTGAACTTGTAATCTTCGTGCTGCTCCTTAAACATCCGCCATAGGAAAGCCCGGAATGGTGCAATACCAGTTCCTGTTGCCATCATGATGATATTGGCATTGGGGTCTGATGGCAGCAACATCTCCTTACCCACTGGTCCAGTGATTTTGACATCATCCCCTGGATTCATAGTGCAAAGGAAAGTAGAGCAGACACCGTTTACGGTCTCCCCAGTTTCGGGATGTTTGTACTGCAGCTGTCTGACACACAGGGATACTGTCTTATCATCCAGGTCATCGCCGTGACGAGTAGAAGCAATGGAGTACAGACGAAGCTTGTGGGGTTTGCCTTTGTCATCAGTACCATCGGGAATAATCCCAATACTTTGACCTTCGAGATAGCGCAGCTCACTTCCAGAAAGGTCAAATTTCAGGTGACGGCAATTACCAATACCCCCTTCCCGGACTAGTTGTTCGTTTGATATACACTTACCAATGAAGGGGTTTTTGGGTCGATAGGTATTGACAGGGATATTATCTTTGGCCTTTTTGGGTTTCGCTTGAGTCATAGGCTTAGTTGTCTTTTCTGACTGGGTAGGCTTAGTTGTGTTTTCTGACTGGGTAGGTTGTGTTTGAGCCACTGACCCATTAGA
>NZ_JAAHHS010000772.1 GCF_010692395.1 Moorena sp. SIO3H5 | reverse complement strand
AAGTTACCTTCTCTCTCCCTAAATAACTGAAATGCAGAGTTAGGAGTACCAAAAAATGGTCTGAGTGTCCATCCTAATTGAATACCAACAAAAGCATACAGACATAGCCACGAACGAATCAGCTTTGTGCGAATCTTTGTACCTTCTCCATCTTCTTTTAAGACTACGCTACTGGCTTTATATAGGGTAGCAATACCAGCAAAACCTGTAAGCGCAAAAATAATTACGTTCAGCAAAATTATAAACTGGTAATTATAAGTGCTAATCATAAAAAATAGGGAGATTGGTGCAAAACTAAATAGCAGTACACTAGTAACTGATACTGCTGTTAACACCAAAGCAAAATGCTGGGCAAATGTACGTTTAGAACCAAAGATAACATTGGCAAAGTACAATGTGGGTAAGCAAATTAATAAGGTAATTAGATAAAGAGCAGGTAACTTGATAGCAGAAGATAACGCTTGCATCCAACTGTGGTAGGCACCAATAATTGCCCCATAGGCTGCTAGGAATAAAGAACTACAAACTAACAAAGAAATTATTTTTATTGGTAGTCTTACCTCTTGTTGAATTTCTTCTAGAAATAATTGGCGATCGCGCAGTAAACTAATGGTGACTGCAAAGTATTTGCTGCCAGAAGATTGACTTTTAGCCATATTTTTCCCACACCTTACACAATTTTGGATTTTAGATTTTGGATTTTGGATTAAAGAATTGAAAATTACTTTTTATATCTGGGTTATAGACATCCATTCTTCCCATTATTTGTTTCAAAATTGGTATTCACAGAATTTTTGATTTGAGATGGTACCGTAAACTTTTTTACTAACGTTCTGAATGATCAGCACCAGAACCATATTTCCAAGCATCTACCCAACGATGCCAGTAATATAAGTATTTATGAGGTAAATAGTTTAATAATGGTTCTAACATTGGACTAATTGCAAATAGCACAGCATAAATCCCTAAATTGATGTAATGCACCATCCAATCTAGTAAACTGAATAAACCCAATTGAGGGATTAGTTTGATGACTAAAATTGGATGACTAAAATTTGTTTTTAATAGGGTCTTTGTTAACCCAGAAAACTGCACCACATCTTGTAAAAATGGCTTGAGTACCGGTTCACCTAAATTCTGCATTTCCTCAAACACCGCAGACAACAACTGATTAATGCGATCGCTAGGTATCTTTTGATTCACCCCCACACTCATGGCTTTTTGAAATAGCCAGGTAACGCTCAAACTAGGTTGATAGGGTTGTAGTAAACTCAGTGCTTTTACTGATAATTGGTTATTTCCTAGA
>NZ_JAAHHS010000771.1 GCF_010692395.1 Moorena sp. SIO3H5 | reverse complement strand
ATAAGCAAATGATTGTGGTTGACTGTGAACCTAATAACCAAGACAACCCACCGCTGGTGTTAATTAACCCAGAAATCAAGAGTTTTGGTAGCACCCCCTGTGATGGCCAGGAAGGTTGTTTGAGCATCCCCGGTGTATATTTAGATGTCACCCGTCCAGACGACATTGAAGTAGCCTACAAGGATGAGAACGGACGCCCTAGAACCTTAAAGGCGAATGGATTACTATCTCGCGTCATTCAGCATGAGATAGACCACCTTAAAGGAGTGATGTTTGTTGATCGGGTGCAAAATGGCCTAGCCTTAACTGAAGAATTGAATAAGCATGGGTTCTCACCCCAAGCCGTGAAACCAGTTAAATAACTATACCAATCTGAGTTTATTTGTGAAACCTCTGGTGAGGTAGTGATGGGGTGATGGAAAAGACTATAACGACCTGTTATTGTTCAATTTTAAATTACGCTTGCTATAGTCACAGTAATCTTTCTACTCCCTTAACCTTATATAATTTACTGAACTGTGACTGCTCTTATAAATTTGATCTCAAGTGCGGTTAATCACTTATAATGGGGTTTATGTGATGGGTATAAATTAACAAATTGCAATTGTTAATATTAAATGGTTAATTAACTAACACCCAAGCATGATAAATAGTAAAACGGACTAGATATAACCTATTAATTAGCAGTTAGATCTAATTGATTGCGCCACAGCTAATTTAAATATTATTATTTCTGATAAAAATAATCTGTCACAAAAAAGCTTATGATGACACCAAAAAGTGCTCTGTTTTTGATGATTGCCTGTGTTGCTGGAATTGCGGCTGTGGGTTCAATTTTTGAACTTTCCTATGGTGACCCCGAGTTAGGTAAGTTGGTGACTGTAATTATCCTCGCTGCTAGTATTCCTATTGGTGGTCTCTCTTTCTACCTAGCGGTGCTTGATGCCAGGGCGAATATAAAGGGCTAAGGACATTTGAAAAAATAGTAGTGCATTGGTTTGGTGGTGCAATTCCTTTCTTGATACAGTCGCTCATGGGGGTTTTGCATCCAGACAGGGTCGATGTTTCCTCTATCTGTGTTGATCGATAGATAGGCATTGGTAATAAACGTTGTTGAAACTAGAATCTCCTGCCGGATTAGCATGGGGAGTGTGAATAACCAATAACGACCAAAGTAGCAATGACTGGTCAAGTTTACAGTGGATTTCTGCGCCAGCTTTCCACTAGTGATAACAAAGAGATACTCGCCCTACTACCCCTTTCTGAATTAGAGGATAACGTCATTGGACGTGACCCTAACTGTAAAATTTCCTTAGATCCC
>NZ_JAAHHS010000770.1 GCF_010692395.1 Moorena sp. SIO3H5 | reverse complement strand
TAACTAAATCATCAACGGGTAAAGTTGATTTTACAGGACGCAGAAGCAGCACTAACCCATGGGGGTGTGACAAAGGTGCAGGTAATGCATAAAACAGGTTTTTTGCTTGATTTTGTACCCGAGTTAGAATCAGAGGCTGATTTAATTATCTTGGGGAAACGGGGGGAAGCAGCGGAATTCGCCTCTGGACATTTGGGGGCCAATCTGGAGCGGATTTTGCGTTCTAGTCATAAACCTTGTCTTGTCACCTCCCGTCAATATCAGCCAATAGAGAAATTTTTGCTGGCCTATGACGGTAGTAAAAGTTGTGAGAAAATGCTACAATTTCTCATTAACTCTCCTGCTTTTAAAGGTTTAGAATTACATATAGTTACCGTTGCTAAAAGTGCAGAGGATAAAACAGCAAATTCTCAACTTGAGCGAGGCGAGCAACAAGCACGCATAGGAGGATTTGAGCCAGTAGTATCCTTAATGCAAGGTAATCCAGAAACAGCTATTGCTCAATATGTAAAGGACAACAATATCAATTTACTACTGATGGGTGCCTATGGACATAGGCGCATTCGTCATTTAGTCATTGGTAGTACCACGGCTCAAATTCTCCGCAGTAGCAATATTCCCGTATTGGTATTTCGTTGATGAGCTATGCACTATCCAAAGCTTCATATCATTTGCGTTTGTATCGGAATTATTTAAATTTCCTCTCTCTGACTCTGACTCTGCGTTCTCTGTCTTGAAAAGTTGTTCATGGGGGAAACCCCCAACACTTTTCGCTGCGCCTGGAGTGGTTTTTTTATCATTCCGATGTCACCGGATTTAATATCATCCGCTCTCCCAGCACAAATTTATGATCCCTGGGGAGGCGATTCAAGATTGGTATGTACCACTTGATTAAATCGTAGGTTTTTTGTATAATAGGCAAATCACTCATCAAGCACCTAAAAAAATAAAATTTTCTATATTCGCGCGAATAGAGAGGGAAAAGTTAAGAAGTGTAAAGGGCAAGAGGGTTAGAGCGCCAAGGGTTAGGAAGTCCTGGGGCAAACGACGACAACCCGGAAACCGAAATTGCCGTACGAGCCGACACGCCCGAACCAGTAGCGATACGCACAACGGCAGACCCTGGGATCGCTGAACCACGAACCCCCGCGCAGCAACCGATAATTATTTTCATCAATAATCAAAGCAGTACCGTCAGTCGGTGCTCCTTTGTAGGTTTGATTCCAGTTATCTTGACACCACTCCCATACATTTCCATGCATATCATATAAACCAAAGGCATTACCAGGAAAACTGCCAACATCTGTGGTTTGCTCTCGAGA
>NZ_JAAHHS010000077.1 GCF_010692395.1 Moorena sp. SIO3H5 | reverse complement strand
AGTCGTTGTGCTAATTCTAGCTGCACATCAAGGGAGGTCAAAGTATGCCCCAATGAATCATGAATATCGCGAGCAATGCGGGTGCGTTCTAAATCTGCGGCTAGCAATTCAACTTCCTGAGTTAAGGCGATTGCTTGCTGACGACTCCTGTACTCAGCTACTAAGGTAAAACAGAGCAGAATAATCAGTATGCTCATAGAAATATAGAGTACAAGGTTATTGAAAATCGTATCTGCAAGCAATACTTGGGGAGCCTCTTGGATCATTTTTACTCGCTGTTCAAAAAGAGCTTTCTGCTCTTCAATTGGGTTTGAGAGATCAGTTAGAAAACCATTCATAAACCACCACGCTAAACCTATATGCCAGGCAATACCGGCTAAAACAACCGTGATGATCACGTCCCGACGACGCAACAGAAAACAGCTTTTGGCTAAGTATATACAGAGAAGGAGATCCAAACCCACCTGACTAAAGATACGTGTTAGTAACAGACAGGCAATTTCGGCAAAGATATAGGCTCGTCGCTGCCACATGGGGCGACGAATTGGAAAGAAAAAGCTCAGAATTGCCAAAACTCCTAATACGCAGAAGACTAGATAGTAACTGTTATTGGCCTCATAGGGCAATGATTTATTCAGGATGGGAAAAATCAGTCTCAGGGTCACCATGACTAAGAATGCCCATTCCACATAGCGCAGGATTTTGGGAATTGAAGGATTAATGGTGGAAACCTGAGGAGTTGTCCGAGCTGACATCAGCTTACCTAATGCTTATGACTGCTTCTACAGCTTATGAAACTTATGGATAAATTTCCATGACAAAGGTCATGTATCTATATGACCTTTCGCTATAGTCAGTTTGAAATGGCCTATTTAATATTGAATTATAAGCAACTATTCAGAGGATACGGTTTATCATGAAACAAGTTCAATTTGGTGCAGGTTTGATGATTTCTATTAGTTTGATGGGTTGCCTTGGCAATCAACCGCTGCCGCTAACGGCAAAAACTGCTAGCGCTGCTAAAAGTCAGACCGCTGTAGCACCGTTACTTCAGCGGGAACTATTCTTTGGCGATCCAGAGATTACGGGTGCCCAGCTTTCCCCCGACGGTAAGTTTCTGGCCTTTCAAAAACCTCTAGACGGCGTGATCAATGTGTGGGTTAAGGGCATCGATGAACCGATGGAAGCTGCTCGTCCAGTCACGGCTGATGCTGAAAGCCCAATTATAATTTACTTTTGGAGCGCCGATGGTCGTTACATTCTCTACGCCCAGGATAAAGGGGGCAATGAGAATTTTCACATTTATGCGGTTGAAGCTAAATCTTTAGGTGAGACTAGCCCGGTAACCCGCGATTTAACCCCTGTAGAGGGGATTACGGCCATGATCTACAGCATTCCTAAACGGACTCCCAACCACATCATTATCGGTCTTAACGAGCGCAATCCCCAGTTTCATGATGTCTATCGTTTGGATTTGACAACAGGCGAGCGGACGCTGCTGATTCAAAATGACGAGAATATTGCCCTCTGGACAACGGATTTAGACGGTAATGTGCGCATCGGCTATCGCCAAAGCCTGGAAGGGGGGCATGAGATTCTGGCGGTGCAAAAAGATGGATTAACACCTGTTTACACCTGTCGAATTGAAGAAACCTGTCGTCCCATTCGATTTCATAAAGATGGCCAACGGGTGTATCTGATCAGCAATCGGGATGGGAATTTAATCCAGTTAGAGCTGCTTAATCTCGAAAGCCAGCAGAGTCAGGTCGTGGAAGTTGATCCTGAAAACCAGGTGGATTTTGGCCGTGCAGTGTTTTCAGAAGCGACTGATGAGTTGATTGCTACCTCCTATGTTGGCGATCGCATCCGCATCTATCCTCAAAACGACAAGATAGCGGCTGATCTAGCGTTTCTGAAACAACAACTGCCCGACGTTGATATTGTGTTGCAATCCCTTACTATCGATGATCGCTTTGCGTTGATTGGAACCCGGAGCGATGTGAATCCCGGGTCTACTTATCTATTTGATCGTAGTACTCAAACCCTGGAAAAACTCTACGATGATCGGCCAGAGCTGCCCAGGGAAAATTTGGCCACCATGCAGCCGATCCGCTATACAGCCCGTGATGGTCTAGAGATTCCAGCCTATCTGACCCTGCCCCAGGGGGTAGACCCAGTGAAGCTACCGGTGATTGTCATGCCCCACGGTGGACCTTGGGGACGAGATATGTGGGGGTACAGGCCGTTTACCCAGTTTCTCGCTAATCGTGGCTACGCCGTTCTCCAACCCAACTTTAGAGGGTCCACTGGCTATGGTAAAGCCTTTCTCAATGCCGGTAACAACGAATGGGGCACGGGTGCAATGCAGCATGACCTGACGGATGGCGTGCAGTATCTGATTGATGCAGGGATTGCCGATCCAGAGCGTGTGGGAATTTTTGGTGTCTCCTATGGAGGCTATGCCACCCTAGCTGGTTTGGCATTTACGCCAGATATTTATGCTGCCGGTGCATCTATGGTGGGGCCATCGAATCTGATTACCTTGCTCAAGTCAATTCCTCCCTATTGGGAGTCGATCAAGGCTTCCTTTGCTCTGCGGGTGGGAGATCCGGATGATCCGAGCGATCGCACCCGTCTAGAAGCCCAGTCACCCCTGTTTTCCGCCGACCAAATTCAAGCCCCGCTGATGGTGGTTCAGGGAGCCAACGATCCCCGAGTTAAGCAAGCGGAGTCAGACCAAATTGTGGCCGCATTGCGAGACAATGGCCGACCGGTGGAATATCTGATTGCCCCCGATGAAGGCCATGGTTTCCGTAAGGAGATCAACTCCCTGGCCATGACCGCTGGATTAGAGAAGTTTTTAGCTGAACATTTAGGCGGACGTTACCAGGCCGAGATGTCTTCAGAGGTACAGGCTCAACTAGAAAAATTAACTGTTGATATTGACACTGTCACAGTTAATTAATCCAGTAAGCCTGAGATTGTTGAACTTGACCCAGCAATCAATTTACCCTGTTTCAGAGACTAAATTCTTGGCTCAGGTTGCAAATATCACGATTCAATTCAATTTGTCAGCAGATGAAACCGTTGACGGACTAACACTTTATCAAGGGGGTCAGGAATTGATTGCATCCAAGGTGAAGTAATTGAATAGATTGAGATTGGGGGCACACTGCTGTGTGTCCCGTGCAAAATTGCTAACGATACTAACGAGGAGCCTCTAGTTATGGAAACAGAAACGACTCAACCTACTGCAAGACAAGTATTAACTCAGACGGCAGCAGGTGCGGCTGCCGGATTACTGGGGGGCATCGCTATCATGTCTATCTATCGATGGATTTGGCATGTAGAGATATCTTTGAATACCATAATGCTTTTAAGCATTGGCTTCTCCATTTACTGTGGAGTGTTATCAGCTTGGCTAGGGAAAAGATTCTGGAATTTACTCGGTACTTTTCTCAGCTCTATCAGCTGATATTTAGTTTGGGGCAAGGCCCCCTTAGAGCTGATTCGTAAAGACAATCATAACAAGTCTGAAAGCCTTGCTATGATTGTCTTTTCGGTATTAAATAGTTCAATTGTTCTATTTTAGCGCAAGCCTTATCCTACAAGGTTTAGTGCGAGTTTACGAATCAGCTCTAAGGAAGTATGTTTACAACTCAAATCAAAATGCTATATGACTAACCCATTTCCAGGGATGAATCCCTACCTTGAACAACCGGAATATTGGTCGGATTTCCACAATCAATTGGTGGCGGCTTTGGCTAGAGCATTAATTCCCAAACTGCTACCTAAATATCGGGTGGTTACGGATAAGTGGGTTTATAAGATTGCTGGCTCAACCAAGATTGCTATTGGTAGACCAGATGTTACGGTTCAACAAAGCCGAGATGCTTCAGCTGCAATGGCTACAGCAGTTGCGGTATCTGAACCGTCAGTTCAACCGATTAAGGTAGCTGTTCCTTTACGAGAAGAAGTCCGACAATCCTACATCGAGGTTAAAGATGTAGCCACTAAGGAAGTGGTGACAGCGATTGAGGTTATCTCCCCTGCCAATAAACCAGGAGAAGGGCGTCAGAAATACGAAGCCAAACGGCAGCAGATATTCGAGAGTATGACTCATTTGGTCGAAATTGACCTGTTGCGAGATGGAGAACCCTTGCCTGTTTCTAACAGCAGTAATCCGAGTCATTATCGGATTTTAGTCAGTCGTTCTAATACCCGTCCCACTGCTGACTTGTACCTTTTTAATTTATGCGATTGGCCGTAGGCCACGCCAAAGGCGAACGCATTCCCTCTTTTCAGCTTCCCCTTCTTCCTGGGGATACGGAACCAGTGGTAGAATTACAGACATTGGTGGATCAGCTTTATGACCAGTTAGGCTATGACTATTTTATTGACTATAGCAGCAATCCACCACTCCCTTGGTCGGAGGATGATGTGGGATCTTGGGCAGGAGATCGCCGAGAAAATTTGTGACTTAGGACACAAATAAATTCTCGACTGTATCAAACCATAGCTGATTAGCCTCAAAATATAGTAAGCTTTTTGGATTCCATGTCGCCCCTAAAGCTATCTAAGTCTTAAAAGCGCTTCGCCAACATAGCAATCTGTTTGGCATTGTTTGCTAGTTCAGTCCCATCACCCTTACGCCAGTATACTTCGTCTCCAACATATGAGAGTTCCTTCTGCGGCAAAATATTAATAAGGATAACACCTAAGCCATAGAATGAATTGAAATCCAGATTTGATAGTACTGAATCCCTAAGTGATGGAGATAAATCAGAATTTTTTATCGCATTTTTCCATTTTGAAAAGTAGTCTTCTTCTGCTATACCTAGGACTTTAGCTTCTCGATTGACTCCAGCAACAAACCGCTTTCCAACCTGTAGACACTCTATATTATCTAGCTCTTTAATTCGATCGGCATCGGCCTTTTTATCAGTCACCCCAATAATTATCTTTCCAGTTTTTTCTGGACCATTATTCGCGATCGCACAGATTGTTTTGATAACCTTGTCAATAAGCTTGTTATCCACATTTCGCTGATGAGAAAGTGAAAGAAGTCCCTGCTTTAGTTCATAGTTAGGTAGCTCAATCTCTGATCTAGTCAACATAGACTCAATCTCAATTATTGAAGGATTATCATAAATCTGTGTTTTATTTTCTTTTTCAATAAAAAAGCCTCGAATTAATCCCTTAACTTGATTGACATTCTTACGCCGCTCTTCAGCTTTCCTAGCCCTCCGGGTTGTGCCTATTCTTGTAGCCAGGTTAGAAATTGCTTTCCTGATACCTGAATAATCAGTGATCTGTTTGCTTTCTTTAACAATTAATTCGTGTAAAGCAATCATCAGAATAGCAAAAACAGATTGACAAGAGTTAGTTTTGTTGTTTTCAAATACAATATCTCTTAGTTTTTCAGATTTTTTTTGATTGCAAATCCTAATAATTTGATCAACACAGTATTTAAATTCGTCAATAAATCGTTGACTGCCATATACTTTAAGAGCATCCAAAATTCTTTCTGATTCATTGCTTCCTTGTTCATAAATCTTATCAAGAGCATCTTTTGATCGCTCAATCATTCTTTTACCTACAATGCACGCAGCTATATCCGCGATACATTGTTCATCCATGCTATCTCGCAAATCCGTTGAGTTCAGAATACCTTGCTTGACCCAAAATACATTATTAGCCTGAACAGTATAGCCCTGTTTAGTCTTTTGTAAATCAATACTGATAGATGGCATCTTTTCCAGAGTCAAAATATCAGTTTCAGTTTGATCTTCCCGAAGGATAGACCCAATTTTTCTGACCATATTAGAAAAATCATTTTGTACACCAGCCTGACGCCTTTCTTGATCACTTAAACGACGGCCATATGTATTGATTCTGTCAAAAACATCATTGACTTCAGTTTCTGTGGCATTACGCATTACTGAAAATGCCAGATTATAGTCTAATATCACGCTAACTTCTTTCTGAGAAAGATATGACTTGGCTTTGGTGTTCGGGTTGAATGATCCTTCATCTGCTCGACTCTTCGCTGTTGGAAAATACTGAAGATCGAAATACTTTTTATCATCTTCAGTACAAAAACCATTTTCTATGAACGACATAATACTGTGCAGTCTTTGCAAACCATCGATAATCTCATAAGTTTCAGGAGGATTATCTAACTCTGCAATTAAAATTGCTGGAATGGGATATTTTTTAATAATTGACTCGATTAGTTTTTGCTTTTCTTTCAAAGTCCAAACCAACTTTCTTTGATACCGACGGTTTACATAAAGCTTGTTTTCGCTGTACCATGTGTAGACAGATTGGATTGATGTAGGTTGGGAAACCAATTCAGCCATTTTATTTATAGTTCTCCATAACACTTGATATCCTATATTATCTAGAGTGCCCTCTTAAGCAGGGTAAATACCATCAAATGGGGATCTACCGAAACTAGTAGGGTGCATCTCCTAAAAGCTGTTTGACTCGGTGGTGCGTTACGGGACGGACTGTTGCAACTGGCGAAGAGGCTGAACATTAGGGATAGCCCGTCCCTAACACACCCTACTCAACTAAAAACCCATATCCATTAAGCGATTGGCCGTAGGCCACGCTACGCGAACACAAGTTAGTTTAACTACCTATAATCCCAATGTAATTCCCCGACGTGAGTTCTTTATATTCTGCTCTCTCGTTATATCTCAATTGCCAGGATAAACGGTTATGTCAAGTCAACTAGAACCCCTACTAAAGCTAATCGTTCCACCATCTTTAGACCTCAAAGTCAGTTACCAACAATTTGAACAATTAGCCACTGCTAACCGAGACCTGAGATTAGAAAGAACTGCCCAGGGAAAATTGATTGTGAATCCACCAACAGGATGGGAAACCGGTAAAAGAAATCTAAGTATTACCAGGCAATTAGGAAATTGGTATGAGGAAAACCCGGAAAAAGGAGAAGCATTTGACTCATCTACCGGATTTGAACTGCCCAATGGCTCCAATCGCTCCCCTGATAGTTCTTGGGTGTCACGTCACCGCTGGGATGCACTGACAGAGGAACAAAAACAAACCTTTCCTAAAGTTTGTCCTGATTTCGTAATTGAGTTGCGATCAAAGTCTGACAGTCTGAAGGAGCTACGGGCAAAAATGCAAGAGTATATTGACAATGGCTTGCGCTTGGGGTGGCTGATTGATCCTCAGAATCAACGGGTTGAAATTTATCGATCAGGACAAAAAACTGAGATTATAGATAATCCAAAAGAGTTATCTGGAGAAGCAGTGCTTCCCGGTTTCAAACTTAAGTTAAAAGGTATTGTAAACTGATGCCCAGGGTAAACCCATCTTACGTTTAACAGCAACTAGAAGATGCTGATAAATTCGTTATTCTCCTGCTCCAAGTTAAGGACAATTGAGCTATCAGCTAATGCGCTACGCCCACGCCTGCGCGTTCAGCTTTTGAATCAGCGATGCAGCGCGGTCTTGGGGGTTTCCCCCATGAGCGACTGCATCAAGACAAGAGGTAAGCATTCGTTTAATACTGAGTTAAATCCCAGCGTCAAAGCCTGTGGCACAGGCGAACGATGTTTTTTTGAAGCGGTCAGCGGTGACCGCTGACCGCTGACTGCTGACAGCTTATGAATTCTTGATAAATTCTTGATTTTCCGGGATTAGCCTTTCTCCCAGGTTAACTTAGTAAAGAAGCAGTTAGGAGAGTTTACGATTATGGAATCCCATGATTTTTTGATGTTAGTTCTGTTACTAAGTCCTGGTATGTTGCTTTCAGCAGTCATCATGCTCACCTTTGCCGCTGGTGGGTGACATACTCCTACACTGACCTTTTCAGGTTCAGTGTAGGCTTCTTTCCAACTCCACCCATTGGTATCGGCTTACGCCGACGCTTCGCGAACGGATACTCGGAAAGCTTTACTGCTGACGGGATGCCCCACCGCCAAGTTTAATATATTAATTGCCGCGTTTATGTCCCTATCCGCTGTGTATCCACAATGAGGGCAAGAATGAATTCGGTCTTTTAATTTCTTTGGAACCTTTTTGCCACAATTAGAACAGTTTTGGCTAGTATTTCGGGGATCCACTGCTTTCGTTACCAGTCCAGCATTCAAGGCCGTAGGCCACGCTACGCGAACGGCTTTGACTGACAGGATTGAGAGGAATTGACCCCACCCAGCATCTAAAACTGATTTTGCCATTTTGGTCTTGGCCAGACCTTTGATATTGAGCTTTTCATGAGCTACCATATCGTGATCATCTAGTAGACCTTTTGCGGTTTTAAAGTGAAAATCTTTCCTGGTATCAGCTACCTTTTTGTGAGCCTTTCCTAGTTTGAATACAGCCTTCTTTCTATTATTACTCCCTTTCTTAGATCGACTAACAGCTTTATGAATTTTCTTAAGTCGTTTGTGAGCTTTCCGATAATACTGAGGGATTTCCACTTCTGTACCATCAGATTTAACCAAAAACGACTTAAGACCCATGTCAATACCAATAGGTTTACTGACGCTATTGATCGGAATGATATCGGGAACAGTATCATCTTGAATCGATAGGGTAACATAATAGCCATCGGCCTTTCGGGTTATCGTAGCTGTTTTTATTTTAAAGCCATCAGGAATTGGTCTATGGTAAATCATTTTGACTTGCCCAAATTTTGGCAAGGTCAACAGATTCCCGTTAATTGGGTTTTTAGAGAGGGAAGGAAAGGTAAAAGAACGGTACCTGTTATTACTCTTGAATCTGGGTCTGCCGCTTCTGTTCCCATTGCAATCCCCCTTCAAAAACCGCTTAAAAGCTAAGTCTACCCTTTTAACGCAGTCTTGCAGAACTTGAGAGTGTATTTCCTCGTACCACGGCCTGCTTTTCTTTAAATCAGGAAGAGTTTTCTTCTGTGAAAAATAGTCTGGATTTTCCCTAAGTTCTGGTAGATGGCAAACAAGAGGACAAGAATTCGCGGCACAACGGTTCTGTTCGTACCAATCAAACCTATCGGCTAACAAGTAATTATACTGGTGGCGCAACATGTCCAGCCACTTTTCTATTTTCGCGATCTGTGATGCGCGTTAATCGCAGTCTGTATTGGTAAGCTAACCTCATTGTTGCCCTCTTGTTTCTCGACCTATTATTATATTAACAAATGTTATGACATGTATCAATGCAAAATGAAATATAAAACAGTTATGATTAGGCTAAATGACGCAGGAAAAACGACAACTTAAACAGGAAGCACCGCCAGTAGCCTGACCTACGGTCAATCCTAGGGGGATGACTTCCTCCGAATTGCTCAGAAGCTTGATAGCTCGTTTTCCTATTCCATGCATATCCTGTGCAAAATTCATCCCACACTCATGGCGTAGCATTGAGTATGGGGCTTCTTTCGCCGGAAAGCTAAACTCGACAAAGTCTCATCAACTACTCTTTAGCGGAAAAATTAGTTAAGCCGTGGGAGATACAGTTAATTGCCTTGGCTTGGGGGAAATACCTTAGTATTTCTATCAAGCAAGAATCCCACGGCACCATGAAGCTTTAGTACTGGATGTGTTAAATTTCCCGGATTACGGTCTGACCATCCTTAACTTCTCCAACTAGAACCAGATCGGTAACCCCAACAAATAAACCATTTTCCAGAACACCAGGAATATTATTGATAGTTTTTTCTAGCTCAGCTGGGTTATCAATGGCGTCAAATTTAACATCAACCACCATATTTCCCTGATCTGTAATCACTGGTCCAGCTTTTTTGACCCCCATGCGCAGTTCCGGTTTACCCCCTAGCTTTTCAATGGCATTCATAACTGGTGTGATTGCCATCGGGATAACTTCTACAGGTAATAAGAAGGTAGACCCCAAGTGGTCAACTATTTTAGTGCTATCCACGACTACGATAAATTGTTTGGCCAGGGAATCTACAATTTTCTCACGGGTGTGGGCAGCGCCACCCCCCTTAATCAAATTTTTCTGGGGATCGACTTCGTCAGCACCATCAATCGCTACATCAATGTGATCCACCGCATCAAGGGTAGTCAAAGGAATACCGTACTGTTTCGCCAAGACTTCTGCCTGGAAAGAGGTGGGGATCCCTACAATATCCTTAATCTCTCCAGAGTTTAAGCGATCGCCTAAAAACTGAATTGCATAGGCAGTCGTTGAACCAGTGCCTAGCCCCACAATCATTCCCGACTGCACCCGCTTGGCAGCTGCTTTGCCAACTTCCTGTTTCATTAGCTTAATGGGGTCAATTTCTGCACTCATAACAACGTTAGTGATTAGTGGTTAGTGGTCAGTGGTTAAAACTTAAGTTTTAGTTCACAATTGATAATTGTAAATCGATTGGGTAACAGACGATGCAAAATTACTTGACCTCCCTTTTAAATCACCATAAACCTATAGGGATTTGCCAGTGTACATGACCCAAAAAAAATAAAAGACTCTCTGTCTGGCAGAATGAGTCAGATATCGATATTAAAGTAGTACTATCAGCAGACTGGAATAACCCAGGCGCTTGGTGATTAGATCTTTTATTCAAAAATTATAATAAGCCCACGCCTCCCTGACGGGTATGGCGTAGGGCTAATCTCACTCAAAATTAAGAGTTAGTAGTTTGAGCCGATAACATTTCTTTCAGCTTTGCCAATTCATTAGCCCAACGGGGATCGGGTTGAATGCCAGCGGGGTCAGATGTAGTCTGTTGATGCTTACGCTTATTAGACTTACTCTTGTTGTTGTTACGGCGAGGGGGGGGAGTGTTGCTGCTAGATGAAGTTGAGTCCTGATTGGGTTTTTCTTTCTCCTTAGATGCTTCTTTCTCTGGATTCTTGGATCGTGGCAGGGCTTTTTCAATTTTCAAGGCAGTATCCTTGAACATATGACCATTGAACTTTTCAATGAATTGATCAGCCTCCTCATCCGTTGCCACCGTGACGAAGCCGAAGCCCCGACATTTACCAGTTTTACGATCTTTAATCACTTTTGTGCTAAAGTTGTCACCGGCTTCAGCAAAAATAGCTTGCAGCTCATCACGGTTTACTTCTTCTTTAGGTAAGTTACCTATGTACAGACGAATGGACATTTAGAGATACCTCCGGGCTATAACAAAAAAAGGAAAAAATTGTTGACACCAGTCACTAGGGTGGATAAGGAGAAATTTGAGGGACGAACACTTACCACGTCTAGACAATCTTCTGACGTACCTTACCAACCTCAACTGAACAGACGGATGTAGTAAAATCAAAACTCCTATATACCACATGATCGGAGCTACTACGACCCACACGTTGACCTTTGCTTTACCATTAGCTCCGATTCTAGTTAACAGTTTTTTACTTACTCTAATCTAATTATTACAGAATGTTTACACCATATCATGGACATAATCAAACATTCAGTCAGTCGGTTAGTGATTATAACATGGTGTATTTCCAGATGAAAGTCTTAAGCTCTAAAAAAATAGGTTGCGATGCCTTCCGATAAATTTCGTCACCAGTTACGTCAAGAAGCACAACAATGGCAAACAGAAGGGTTGATTGATGCTGGCCTATACGCTCAATTAGCGGAACGCTATCAATTTAGTGACCTGGAAGTAGCGGCCCGTAATCGATTCGTCGTAATTTTGCTGGTACTAGGCAGTCTTCTCTTAGGCTTGGGAATGATCACCTTTGTGGCAGCCAACTGGCAAGCCTGGTCTCGGTGGTTGAAAGTGACTTTGCTTCTTAGTGTCTTCTTCGGGATCAACATTGCTGGCTTCTATCTATGGCGAGACCCAACCCAAGGTAGGCAAAGCCGTTTGGGAAAGGGTTTATTACTTTTAGGAGCCCTGACTTTAGGAGCCAATATAGCACTGATGTCCCAAATGTTCCACCAAAGTGGACCACTCTATCAGTTATACCTGATTTGGGGATTAGGAGTCTTAGCCATGGCTTATAGCCTACGCTTGACCCTATTAGGAATGCTGGCAATGGTCTTGATTGGGTTAGGGTATGTGCGAGGAATGTCCCAGCCAGAATTTCTGGCAATCACAGAGTTGTCTTGGCTAAGGCTAATCATACAACATATGCCAGTGTTTGCGGGTTTACTGTTTATTCCCCTGGCTTACTGGTGCCGTTCACGATGGATGTTTCGCTTAAGTGCGATCGCAGTAGTTGTTGCCCTGGAATGGAACTTGATCAACTTCGAGCTATGGCCTTATCCCGGTTGGATTGCTGCGATCGCATGCGCTCTACCACCAGCCTTGTTATGGTCATACGGAGGTTTTTTGGGAAGAATTCAGCCCAACCTCCAGGAATTTAATAGCACAGCCCGCACCCTTGGAATCACCTTCCTCAGCCTATCATGTTATTTTTTGTCTTTCCACGTGTTATGGGATACTTCCCCATCAGTCAAACCCCTAGTTGACGTCACCTCAATACTCCTGGAACCTGCGGTGATTGATAGTCTCATTTTAGGTAGCTTAACGATCTGGGCATGGATAAAACTGTTACGTCGAATGGACTCAACAACTAAGGTTGTGGCTACTATGATTGTGATCAGCGCCCTAGTTCCCTATTGGCATCTCAGTATTGGTATTCTACCGATCATAGCGGTTTTCATCTTCAATCTGCTTTTATTCCTAATCGACATCGGTTTAATCCGCGCCGGACTAGCAGAGGGGAAACGAGGTTTATTTTGGGGTGGCATGGTGCTACTGACGCTGCAAATTTTGAGCCGGATGCTGGAGTACGATACTGGTTTATTAGTCAAATCCATAGTCTTATTCCTGTGTGGGCTAGGTATTATTGGTGCTGGACTATGGTTTGAGCGCTATCTGAATTATGAATTATGAATTATGAATTATGAATTATGAATTATGAGCATTAATTCTGAGTATTCCCGTCCTATACCAAGCTGGCGATTCTGGGTACCTCTTTTATTTCAAACCGCACTAATTATTACTGTTCCCACCCAGGCAATTTACACTACACTGACTGGACAAACTGTCATCCTTCAGACAGCGCCAGTAGACCCTTACGAACTTTTGCGAGGCTATTCCCAAACATTAAGATACGATATCTCTAATCAGGACAACTTACGCAATCTTCCTGGCTGGCAGAAATTGCCCAAGCAACAACCTAATGGCAACAAGGTAACCTTTATCAAGCCTGGTACCCGTTTTTACCTAATTTTAGAAGCACCAGACTCATCCAACTCAACTCAACTACCAATACCCTGGAAACCAGTAGGCTTAACTGCCAAATTACCTTCCAGACTACCAGCTAATCAGATTCCCCTCAAAGGTGTTGCTAACTATGGCTCGATTGAGTATGGATTGGAAACTTACTATATGCCAGAAGACCAACGGGAACAAATTAATGAAGAATTAAATAGTGCTAGGCAAGAGAACTCTAACCTACCGATATCACCACCACCAATTGTGATGGAAATTAAGGTGGATGCTCAAGGGAATGGTTTACCAATCGGAATCTGGGCGCTGGTAAGTAAAGATTCTCAACAGCAGATTCGCAAGTATCGGTTTTAATCGGGAATCGGGAATCGGGAATCGGGAATCGGGAACGGGGTAAATAGTGTAATTCACATTTAACGGTACCCGACTCATGAAAACCGCTATAGCAATGCTAAATCATTTGTAAAATCAGCAAAATCTGGGATTATTGCTGGGCAAGGGTTTTAGCGTTCACTTTGGCCAATATATTTCACGAATCATATAGGACTGCTATATAATGCTTAAATTTTTATAACGCCTCATCTTATTTAGAAACAAAAAGGATATAAATTCCTATGGATAGTTGAGTCAACCATCAAAGTTACTTTGCATCAAAGGATCTAAGGTGACTTTAATGGTGACTTAATCATGAATAACTGTTAGATATATCTGGAGAAAATACGTAGCAGGATGAAAGTTTTCAGAGTTTTGGAAGTTTCTGTAATTAAGATAAGTGAGTCTCCCCTTGTACTCAGTATTCAAGCAGATGGGCTTGCTGCCACTTCTGGCTGGACAAATCCCCGGTTAGACAACTCAGTAGACCCCAATCCAGATGATTCTGTCCTAGAATTCAGTTTTGATGCTGATAAACCGTCAGGTATTAGTCTTCCAAGACTGACGCCAATCACGGCTTGTGTTGACTTTTCACCGACCAATGGTGCAGATGCGGTAATTGTTTCTGCCCGAATCAATTCTATTACGGTTCATGCTGCTGAGTTCCTCAAGCCTGGCGAGTCAAGCCCTCGACCGACGACATTGGCAGTAGGAGAAGAGGAACCTACGACACGGGCATACGGAGAGGAAGAGCCTCAAGTTACGACACAGGCACTAGGAGAGGAAGAGCCTCAAGTTACGACACAGGCACTAGGAGAGGAAGAGCCTCAACCGACTACACGGGCATACGGAGAGGAAGATCCTCGATTTAGTACACAAGCTCAACCAACTACACAGGCATACGGAGAGGAAGAGCCTCAACCAACTACACGGGCATACGGAGAGGAAGAGCCTCGATTTACTACACAGGCATACGGAGAGGAAGAGCCTCAAACGACTACATTAGCATTGGGAGAGGAAGATCCTCGATTTACTATACAAGCTCAACCGACTACACGGGCATACGGAGAGGAAGCTCCTCAACCGACTACACGGGCATACGGAGAGGAAGATCCTCAAGTCACTACACAGGCACTAGGAGAGGAAGAGCCTCAACCGACAACAAAGGCAGTAGGAGAGGAAGGACAAACAACTCTAGCACTGGGTGAAGAGAGTAGTCCATTTGGTCGGTACTAATGATTAAATCAGCAGATGGTGGATGTTTGCTTGTTGCAGGTGGGGAGTTAGATCCAAATCTGACTCGGTTGATTGAAGTTGCTCAAGGTCAACAAGTCCCGATTTGCGATTTACGCCATGGGCAAGAAGAAAGTCCGAAATTTTCATGGCATTTTACCCAAAGGCATCCCAGAGTTGAGGCTCCAGTTCTGTCTGTAACCGGAGCTTTTATTCGGTATGACGTTTTTGGTAATATTAACGCTCCGAACTCTGGGGCATCACAACGGGCATCGGGTTGGTATCAAACCCTCTATGGTTGGTTGCTATCCCAAAACCATATCCGGTTGTTCAATCGTCACCATGTACCTGCAGTTGGCAATAAGCCAGCAATGCTGATCCTAGCGCAACAGTTAGGTTTGCAAACCCCTGATACTTGGATCACCAACGAAGCTGAGGAATTGGGAAAATATTCTGCGGGGAGTGCGATTGCTAAACCCGTTGCTGGGGGTGATTTTTGTTATTCCCTAGAGCAATTGTACTCCTCTATCCAGTTTCGTAATGGTTGTGCTGCGATGCCAGCCATTGTCCAAAATCGTTTAGTAGCGCCAGAAGTACGGATCTATGTCGTAGGGAATCATGCCTTTGCTTTTGAAATCCGTAGTCAGCATCTAGATTATCGGGTTAAACCAGATGCTGAGGTGATTCCACTCGAAACAGTTCCCCAAGAAGTAGAGTTGCTACGTAAATTAATGGTCGCTTTACAGATGGATTTTGGGGCGGCTGACTTCAAAACCGATCCACACACCAAGCAACTTGTATTTTTGGAACTCAATAGTTCTCCAATGTTTGTTAGGTTCGATCAAGTTTTGAATGGGGCGCTATGTGAAGCAATGATTGAGACTTTAGTCGTTTCTTGAGGATTAGGTCAGCGAAGTGTTGCTTTCGATTTCTAGCTGAATCTTAAAAAACTTTAAGGAATCTCAATCTCAAACAGTTTTGAATTAAGAAGGTATAATTCCAAAGTCTACCTTCTTAATTCTATAGTCATTCTGAATTAAACTGGGACATTAACAGTTACAATAATCTCTAATTATATCATCAATAGATTTATCTTTTCCTTCGTACATTCTTTTCTTCTTTAATGCACCAAAGTCGTGTTCTATATCATTTAAATCTGGAGAGTATTTAGGGAGAAATATGACTTCATGCCCAAGGCCGGCAACTAAGTCCTTAATCAGGGTCTTTCTGTGAATTGGTGCATTGTCCATGATTAGCACTGATTTTCGCTCAAGTGATGGCAATAAATATTTTTCTAGCCATCCCTCAAACCCAACAGCATTTAAGCTTCCTTCAAAAATCATTGGGGCAATTAAATCTTTCTTTCTTTTTCTTCTTCCTGCCACCAAGTTTTCTCTTTTTTTCCTTTTACCTTGTTTGTTCCCTATTACTTTTTTCCCTCTCTTTGACCAAGCATATAGACATGCTTGAACTTCCTCAAATCCACTCTCGTCAATATATACAAGGCTTTCTATTCCATGCTTTTTAATCAACTCTCTTAGTAATCTATAGTAGTTTATTCTTTCTTGTCTATTTCTTTCTCGATACCTTAACTCTTTTTTTTTTGTGTGATTTTCATCTGACGCAATGCATAAGCAATTGAACTAATATTAACTCCAAACTTTTGAGCGCGATCGCATAATCTTAAATCTGGATTGTCTTTCACATCTTGTTCTAATGCATGCCAATCTAATTTTCGCTTACGCCGTGTGACTTTTGTCGGTTTTAAATCCACTCTTGCTAGCCACCTATAGATTGTAGAGCGTCCCACTTTATAGATTATAGCAGCCGATAAAATACTTCCTCCGTGTTCAATATAGTCAATGACTTTTGTTCGTAAATCTAGACTGTAAGACATTTTTTAAATGATTTATTCTGGTTTTTCTTTTACTCTTTATATTGTACCACTCTTATTCAAAATTACTATACCTTCTTAATTCTACATTCTGCATTCTGAAAGACAACCTTGGCCAAAAGGCCACGCGTGCGCGTTCAACCCTTAATCAATCCGCCAGTTAAACGGCAAAATAGAATAAATCCCCTTAGGGTCATTCAAGGTTGTTAAAATTGCCAAATCCTCCTTTAGCTTAAGCAATTCTGTAGTTAGTGGCTCAGGTAATTGTCGGCTTGTGACCCTAACATCATTAGTCAGGGTCTTCAGAATCATTTCCTCGAAACTAGGAATTTTTGGATACTCTTCTACTTTCCAATCATTCTTTAACTTAGCTTGCTTAGCTGCATACTTAATAGCATCATTAATACCCCCAATCTCATCAACTAAACCTATCTCCTTGGCGTCTATACCTGACCAAACCCGTCCCTGAGCAATATCTTTCACCTTGCCCTTAGGCAATTTACGTGACTCTGCTACCTTGTCAATGAACTGGTCATAAATCTGATTAACCATGGTTTGGTAGATTGCCAACTCTTGGTCTGTTTTGGGACGGACAGTACTTTGAATATCCGCTAAAGAAGCTGTTTGTACAATATCCCAGGTCAGACCATTGTTGTTAGCTAATTCTTGGATATTAAAAAGTACACCAAAGACACCAATAGAACCAGTGATAGTATTTGGCTCAGCAAAAATTCGGTCGCTATAGGTAGAAATCCAGTAGCCACCAGAAGCTGCCACATTGCCCATAGACACAATCACTGGCTTTTCTTGACGGAGCAGCCGCACTTCCCGTTGAATAATCTCAGAGGCTGTAGCACTGCCACCAGGACTATTAACCCTGAGCACTACTGCTTTAATATCTTTATCCAGCCGTAGCTCGCGCAGCTGTTTAGCAAAGCGTTCACCCCCTACTTGCTCAAGGTTTCCCTGACCGTCAACAATGCTACCCTCGGCATAAACTACGGCAATTTTATGCTTAGACTTGCGATTTTTAGAGTAAGGACTTTTCGCACTAGCGTAAGTAGCCAGCTTAATTTTCCGGAACGATTTATCCTTTTCGTTTTCTCCAGTAAGCTCCTTGAGAGCAGCAATCACCTCATCGAAGTATCCAACTTGATCCACCAAACCTTGAGTTTTGGCCTCTGATGCGATCAACATCCCTTTAGTATTAGCGATCGCTTGCAAGGTCTTGGGAGTAATCTCACGACTTTTCCCCACAGTTGTCAAAAATTCATTCCAAATATCATCTAACAATTCTCGAGTCTGTTCCCGACTTTCAGGACTGAGCTGTTTGAGCAAGAACGGTTCAACTGCGGACTTGTACTTGCCAACTCGAACTACCTGAACACCAATACCATACTTCTGGAGAGCTCCGGTCAGAAAAAGTTGGGCAGAGTTCAAGCCATTGATTTCTACAACTCCCATCGGGTTAAGAATTATCGTATCCGCAACTGAGCTAAGATAGTATTCCCGTTCTCCCAAATCTACGTCATAGGCAATAATTTTTTTCCCAGCAGCTCGGAAACGTTCCAGAGCCTCCCTTACCTCCTTGAGATTTGCCAAGCCAGTGTTCCCAACAGTTTTAGATGCAGCTCCATCCAGGTAGATGGCAACAATGCGCTTATCCTTAGTTGCCTTATCCAGAGTATCGAGCACCTTGCGCAAAGGGATGATATTGGTTTGTTGACCCGATAACACCTCTTCAATCACTTCACTAGTGCTTGAGGTAGGATTGGTATCGCTGATATTGACGGATAAATCAAACACCAGTACTGATTTATCTTGAACCTGTGGTCCTGTATCTTTGGATGCTACTGCAATCAGTAGAAACAGGAATCCACTAGTAGCTAAACTAAAAAATAGAATTAAACCGGCAAGACTTCCTACTAGGCTGGCAAATGTTTGTTGGAGAAATTGACGCATTTGGTAAAGGATTAAGGGGATTAAGGATGAAGGATTAAGGATAGCATTTATCAATCAGCTGAGGTGCTTTTATTCTTGGTTTTAGGGAGCAGGGAGCAGGGAGCAGGGAGCAGGGAGCAGGGAGCAGGTAGCAGGTAGCAGGTAGCAGGTAGCAGGTAGCAGGTAGCAGGGAGCAGGGAGCAGGGAGCAGGGAGCAATAAAAAAATATATGCACCTCATTAGATTAGTAAAAGCTAGGTTAATGATCAAGTCTATATTGATGAAGTATTTAAGGATTAAGGCCGTTGAGCTATTAGCCATTCCCGATTCCCGATTCCCTATTCTCTATTCCCGATTCCCTATTCCCTATTACAACTATGCTAACTTTTTTAAAGCGTTGGATTGCTTGAGATCAGACAACGTAGCATTACCGGTGCAGAATAGAGCGGTAGTAATTTCTGCCATTAACAGTTGCACTAAGGCATCAAGGGCATCTACTGACTCAGCTGCTGCTTGCAGGAATGGTAATGCTAGACCAGCAATATCGGCTCCTAATGCGATCGCTTTTGCCACATCTAAACCATTGCGCAATCCACCAGATGCAATTAAGGGAATGTCGGGGGCAATAGCTCGAATACTGGTAATGCACTCAGCGGTTGGTAAACCCCAGTCACCAAAGGTCTGTCCTAACCGACGCTGATGAGCCGTTAATCCTCGCTCACTTTCTACCTTTGCCCAAGAGGTGCCACCCGCACCTGCAACATCAATAGCGGTAACACCAGCCTCCAGCAACTTCTGGGCCATAGCTGCTGAGATGCCATTACCCACTTCTTTAGCAATCACTGGTACCGTTAACTTACTGCATAAACCATGAATTTTGTCAAGTAAACCCTTGAAATTAGTATCTCCATTAGCTTGAATGCACTCCTGCAAGGGATTGATGTGCAAAATCAGCGCATCTGCTGTTAACAGGTCAACCACCTTTTGGCATTCTTCTACTCCATAACTGTAGTTAAGCTGAACCGCACCGATGTTGGCAAATAGGATAATATCTGGAGCTTGGGAGCGCACCGCAAAGGTATGACCAACCTCGGGTTTTTCCACAGCTACTCGCTGAGAACCAACCCCCATGGCTAGTTTGTAATGTTGGGCAACCTCAGCCAGACGAAAATTAATCGTTTTTGCCTGTTCAGTACCACCAGTCATAGAAGAAATCAACAATGGTGCTCCCAAGGATTTCCCCAGAAATTTAGTAGATATGTCAATCTCACTGCGGTTTAGTTCTGGTAAGCAACAGTGAGTGAAGCGGTACCTTTCCAGTCCATTGGTATTGGCACGAAATTGAACATCTTCATCGAGACAAATCCTGATGTGGTCAGCCTTTCGCTGTTGGGTTTGGGTCATAACAATTTGGAAAATAAGAGCAATCTGATCACGATTCAGGGGCTAATTACTTTAATTAATTCCACTCCATCCCGACCATCATTATCGTTTAGATAAACCTTTACCTGTTCTTCGGCGGATGTGGGGAGTAGCTTGCCGGTAAAATCTGGACTAATCGGCAGTTCCCGATGTCCTCGGTCTACTAGCACTAATAATTTAATCGTTTGGGGTCTACCATACTCAAGCACCGCGTTTAAAGCAGCACGAATGGTACGTCCTCTATAAATGACATCATCTACCAACACCACTATCTTACAATCAAGATCGAAGGGAATATTTGTTTTTGCCGGGGTACGGATACCAATTTGATCAAGATCATCTCGATAAAAGGTGATATCCAAGGCTCCCACTGGCACACTGACCTGCTCTAGGGTTTCAATCTGACGTCCTAGCAACTCAGCTAAAGGAACACCTCTGGTATATATACCAACCAGTGCTAGTTTGGACAAATCACTCACTTGTTCGATCACTTGAGATGCCAAACGATTGACTGTACGGCGCAGTTCTTCAGCTGATAGGATTTCAATGGTTTGAGTAGGCATCCTGATTTATTAAAAATTTCAGCAGGATACCCCGCCCACACTCCTATAGTTAGGCGAGGACAGGGCTGTCAAGGTTTTGAGATTATACCAGACGTTCAGCGATTACCGTGGAGCAAGAGATGAAAAGGTTCTAGCATCAGCAATTCCACTGGGTAATAAGCCTTTGTCCCGTTGATATCGCTTCAGGGCTGCCTCTGTGGCTGGTCCAAATACGCCATCTTTTAGTCCTTCATAGTAGCCTAGGTAAATCAAGCGATTCTGAAGGCTATTCACTCTTGTGCCACGACTACCTCGTTTTAATGGAGTAATGATGCTAGCAGCAACGGCAATACCAGAAGAATTGCCCCGTAGTGCTGATAAGGTACGAGAGTCAGCAATGCCATTTGCTGGCAGTTCCCGAGAAAGCTGATACTCTTTGACTGCGGTCTCAGTTAACTTACCATAGTATCCTGTTACTGGCCCTTTGTAAAATCCCAACTCTGTGAGGCGATTTTGCAGTTTTGTCACCGATTCCCCATTGCTGCCTGGTCGCAACTCAGTCACATTGGTAAGAATATCCTTATCATTAGGATTTTTGGCTAAGTCTGACAAAGTCCGAGAGTCAGCAATACCAGTCACTGGTAGTCCCCTATTGCGCTGGAAGTTTCTGACCCCTCCTTCAGTCAAACGACCGTAGAATCCCGTTACTGGACCGTTGTAGACTTTCAACTCCTTCATGCGCTGTTGCAGTTTGGTCACAGCAGTTCCTCTGTTACCTCGCCGTAACTCAGTGGCGGTGTTGATCGAACCACCATTGATTACCAACAATGTGTTTGGTCCAGCCACACCATCCACAGGTAATCCCTTGGCTCGCTGAAATTTAATTACCGCTGCTTGGGTCATGCGTCCGTAATAGCCAGTGATCGGACCATTAAAAAATTCCAAGGTTGTCAACTTCTTTTGTAGATCGCTGACTACCGTTCCTCTACTACCGCGTTTGAGCTGTGTGTTTGTTGGTAGACTAATATCAGTACCAGCATTTTTATATAACGCTGCTAGGGTTTTTGGTCCAGCCACACCATCTATTGGTAGTCCCTTCTTTTGCTGAAAGATAGCAACATAAGACTGGGTTAACATGTCATAGTTGCCAGTAATCCGACCTTTATAAAAGCCAGCCGCTGCCAACTCTCTCTGAAGAGAAGTAACCTGTGCTCCACGGCTGCCTTTTTGAAGCACTTTAGCACTGGCATTAGCAGCGGTACTGAGGATGGTTAGGGCAATTGCGATCGCACTAATCTTGATCCAAGCTGAACTAGGAATAGTGGGAGTGTTTAGCCCATCCAACCATCGAATTAAACCATTATCATCTTGCCACTGAAAATTATCCGCGTCTTCATAGGACTCGGCAAGATTAACGCAGACTAAGCTTTCCATCGCTTTCCTACCAATTTTTTTTTTATGATAGCCAGTTATCTAGCAATATTTGTATTGTGTTAATAACACTACTATCTTAATAGACATCACTCTTGCTCACGTCAACCCCAGTTACCTTCATCGGTCATAACTGCTGATCCGATCATCCCTTTACCCGATCACCCGTTTACCTGATCACTCCTTCAGCAGTTCCCAGGTAATATAGCGTTTCTAGGACTCATGAGGTACACATTAGTTTTTACATCTTCCCTCTTCTGTCTTCCCTCTTCCCTCTTCTGTCTTCCCTCTTCCCTCTTCCCTGCTCCCTGCTCCCTGCTCCCGTCTTGATGCAGTCGCTCATGGGGGAAACCCCCAAGACCGCGCTGCATCGCTGCTCCCTAAAAACCAGAAATTTGTAACTGACAAGTTGTAGAACTGCTATATCTTTGATCCCAACAATGAGCAATCTTTAAGGAGTAATCTTTTAGCAATCTTTCCGGATGTAGTCAATTTCCGGCTGGATTTAAGAGTTATAACGGATGTGGTAAAGGTAAATCTCCCGGATAATTACCTTCAAAAGGTAAATCTCCTGGATATTTCCCCCAGCAGTAAGCTGGGGGTTTTTATTGTAATTGCGTCGTACAGTGATCGGATCGCCTCAGAAGTCTTGAACAGGGAATAGGGAATAGGGAATAGGGAATAGGGAATAGGGAATAGGAAATAGGTAAGAAGTAGTTTTCGAGGCTTAAGAGTATCGTTAACTACATTTTTGAGCCTGGTCTTGATGCAGGCGTGAGCGACTGCATCAAGATGGGAAGAGAAAAGCCAAGTTTGACAAAGCTTTTGGCAATTTATCCCTCACCATTATTTGTAAATACCCGCGCGCTTATTGCTATAGAGCAACCCAATTCTCTAGATTAATTCCAAAGGGGATGACCATGCTTAAGTTTTGTTGGCCCATCCTCAAGTCATATATTCTCAGTCTCTTGGTTTTTTTGAGCCCAACCATGAAATCTTTCCGGAGCTAGTCAATTTCGGGCTGGATTTAAGAAATATAACGGATGTGATCAAAGTAAATCTGTTCGATAATTACCCTCAAAAGGTAAATCTCCTGGATTTTGCCCCCTGCTGACTGCTGGGGGTTTTTATTTTGAGCGGCGCTCTACAGTGATGCGATCGCGGATCATCACTGTGCCAAAACCCCCTCTGAGCAACCTGACGCTCTAGATTAATTCCAAAGGGGATGACCATGCTTAAGTTTTGTTGGCCCATCCTCAAGTCATATATTCTCAGTCTCTTGGTTTTTTTGAGCCCAACCATGAAATCTTTCCGGAGCTAGTCAATTTAGGGCTGGATTTAAGAAATATAACGGATGTGATCAAAGTAAATCTGTTCGATAATTACCCTCAAAAGGTAAATCTCCTGGATTTTGCCCCCTGCTGACTGCTGGGGGTTTTTAATATGATCGGCTCTCTACAGTAATGGGATCGCGGCTCATAACTGTGCCAAAACCGCCTGTGAACAACCTGACTTTTAGGTGCGCTCTTACGATTAAGAATTAAATTCACCACGGGTCGCACGTCTAGATTCATCTACTTGTCCATTGGGGATGACCATGCCTAATTTTTGTTTGCCAATCCTCAAGTCATATATTCTGAGTTTATTCGGTTTAATGAACCCAACCATGATCAATCTTTCCGGATGTAGTCAATTTCCTGGCGGATTTAAGAGTTATAACGGATGTGATCAAAGTAAATCTCCTGGATAATTTTCCTCAGCTGACTGCTGGGGTTTTTTTTGATCGGCACTCCACAGTAATGCGATCGCGGATCATCACTGTGGTAAAACCCCCTCGCTTATCAACCTAACTCTCCAGATTAATCTACTTTCTTTACGGATGACCATGCGTAATTTTTGTTTGCCAATCGTCAAGTCTGTTATTCTGAGTTTCTTAGGTTTTTTGATCCCATCTACCTATCAACCACCCACTTATGGGAATAATTATGAGCTAAGTAGGACACAACCGACTCTCCAATCAATTGAAAACAAAAACTATACTCAAGCTCAAATTGATTATTTTTTAGAAATTGCCTTAGGCTCAGAATACGGCTTCTCTAATCCTACTATCAAAAAATGGGATAGGAATGTGAGGATTAAGGTTATCGGCTTGCCAACCCCTGAAGATTGGCAGACTTTGTCAACCGTTATTGATGAAATAAATAGCATTACCAAAGATGCTATTCAAATAAGTTTTGATGATAATGATCCCAATTTAAAGATTTATTTTGTTCCCGAATACGAGTTTCGTCGCTATGAGCCTAACTATCGACCGGTCAATTTTGGGTTTGTTCGGACTTGGTGGAATAACCAAGTTATTTATAAGTCAAGAATTATGATTTCTACAACTAGTATTACCCAAAAGGCACGGTCTCACCTAATCCGAGAAGAGCTCACCCAATCTATAGGACTGATGAGGGATTCCTATAAATACAGAAATAGTGTATTTTTCCAAGGCTGGACTGATACTACCGAATATGCTGAGATTGATCAAGCTGTCATAGAAATGCTATATAGACCAGAAATTCGTCCCGGAATGACTAAAGCAGAAGTGATCAATGTTATCAATAACCTCAGGTTTGAGAGGTAATCCTAGCCGTAAGGTGCTTTATTAATGCACCTTACAAGTAGAGTTACTGGGTAAGTCCTGTCCTATAAAGATTCAGATTAAAATAATTTAGAGGTAGTGTAAGGACCATAGACCCAATTGCCGCTGCTCAGCTGTAGCCAATTCCCATTTTTAGCAACCACAGGTTTGAGTACAGAGCCACTGCTTACACAGGTAACAGCCTGACCAGTACCAGGACCAGGGAGTGCTTTCAAACACCCACCATTAGGAGTCTTGACTTTGATTCCTGATTCCAAAGTCGGACTACCGCCACCGCCTTCACTACTTTCATCAAATAA
>NZ_JAAHHS010000769.1 GCF_010692395.1 Moorena sp. SIO3H5 | reverse complement strand
GTCAGATTTGGGACTTGTTTTTGTTTGAGCTAAACGCCAACCAAGCATCTTCAGCTTTAGGATCACTAGGAACTTGTTTTTGCATTAAAATCACCCCATCTGCAAAATCAATAATCCCATACTGCTGATTTTGAGATAAATTTTCCACCAAAGTAAATAAATCTTTGAGAAGTTCTCGCTCCTGTCGAAAAGCTACTTGATATTGTTGTAATTGCCACAGATCTGCGATCGCATAATCTACTGTAATGATTTGCCGTTCATCGTTACGTAATTGTAATGCTGGCAGACGGATAATTTGCCTACGGTTGGAAAGGTGGGGAATTAGGTAGGTTGTGGCAGAGACACTGGCATTTGGGGGAATTTTTGCCAGTAACGGGCGCATCTGGGCAACATGGTGCCATTGTTGGAATAAGGATATATGTACCCAGGGATTGAATGAATCTGGTAAAAGAAAATAAAAAGCTCGATTTAAGCTCGAAGTACTCGAAGTAAAGGAAAATAAGAGGGAAATACTGATACAAACTGCCCAAAAACGGCGGAATGTAGGTTTAAATACTTTTGTATGTCTCGACCACCACAAAATTCCTCCGTAAAATAGCCCTGGTACAACCGTTAGGGCATAACGGGCATTGATGGCTAATACGGTTTTACCTTGGGCTAGAAACAGCTTGAGTAAGGGAAAACCAGCAATTGCCCAAGCTGGAGGAGAAATTGCGGGAACGAAAGCTAAGGGCAGCCAGTGTCCGAGTAAATACTTAATTGTTTGGTCAAATGGTGTAAATAATTCTCTGAGTAAGCGCCAGGGATTCTTAATCATGCCCCACATAATATCCAAAGTAGAAGCTTGATTTCCTTCGGCATATTGTCCAAATCTTTCCAAGGTAAATCTCCGGGAAACATCCTCGGAAAATAAGGGCATAATGGCATTAGTTAATATCATTATGTAACCAAAGCTGAGGGTACATACAGCTAACCCTGCACGGGGGAATCTTTGGCTGAGAATCATGTAAACCCCTACACTAAATAAACCCACCCCGGCATCTTCCCGCACAGCTAAAATAAAAATCGCCATTAACCAAAACCATGACCATTGGCGTTTTTCCATTGCTAAGAGCAAACTAAAAACAAACAAAGGGATTTGGCTGATATCGTGAAAATTACTTAAAGTGGGGCCCAATACGGCATTAGCAGCGTAAAAACTACCAGCGATCGCTACTGATAATTTCGGTTCTAGATATTGTCTTGCTAATAAATACAATACCAGCCCCGCACTACTAATTAACACTATTTGTAAAGTTGCTAAAGTCGCAGCGTTGGGAAACAGAGCCCCC
>NZ_JAAHHS010000768.1 GCF_010692395.1 Moorena sp. SIO3H5 | reverse complement strand
TATAAATCGTCAGTTAAAATAAATCGTAGGGTGGGCAGTGCTTCCTAGGAATTTCAAAGCTTGTAGTAGATTGAATCGGCACTGCCCACCAACAGAAAATTAATTGTAAAATAGATTAAAATAAATCGTAGGGTGGGCAGTGCTTCCTAGGAATTTCAAAGCTTGTAGTAGATTGAATCGGCACTGCCCACCAACAGAAAATTAATTGTAAAATAGAGTGTGAATCCTATGGTGGGCAGTAATCATACCAATTCCAAAGCTTACCATCGGGATTCTACTTACTGCCCACCCTACATCTATTACCTAGTTTCACGATTTGTGATAAAGCAGTGAAACAATAATCACAGCTATTTTATTCGAGCTTCACCAATGGTAAAAAACTTTAATAAGTGAACTTTGATCCACAAATGCTTAGGGTTAGTTTTGAGAGCCTATAGTTGGAGATAAGAGCGTTACTGAACTAAAGGCTGAATAAATTATGTCTCAACCAAACAAAGAATCTGACCCAAAAACCAGCTACTTGAAGGAGCGCATTCGTCAAGCCAAGCTTTCCTTTAACTTGCTTATCGGGGCTACAGTAATAAGCGCAATGGTGGGTTTAGCAGAGGCAGGATTATTAATGTCCAACAAGTTATCGAAGGGAGCTGTTACTACGGGCTTGGGATTAGCATCGAATATTGCTTTTGTTAAGCTAGCTAAGGATGCCAATGATAGGTTAGACGAAGCGATTAGAGAGGCAGAAGAGGAAGATGAGGATATATAGCATTTCTCAAAATATTAAGTAGTTTGGTAGTAGTGCAAGATCTAATTATTCCCTATTGCCTCTTGCCTATTCCTGGCATACCCATAACTTCTCTTTAGCCTCAGGATACCTAACAAAGTAATCTTCCAGCAATTCACAGCCCCGACGCAGCAGATCACCTAAACTTTCAACCTTCCAAATTCTGGCAGTGCCGTCTAATGAAGCAGTGGCCAGCCTCTGTCCGCAAGGGCTGAATGCTACACTTTTTACCTCGTCCTGATGCCCTGTGAGCAGGGCTAATTGATTACCCTGGTTGTCCCAAATTATGGCATTGCCGTCGGATGAAGCAGTGGCCAGCCTCTGTCCGCAAGGGCTGAATGCTACACTCCATACCGCACCCTGATGCCCTGTGACCACAGCTAATTGATTGCCCTTTTTGTCCCAAATTCTGGCAGTGCCGTCGGATGAAGCAGTGGCCAGCCTCTGTCCATCCGGGCTGAAGGCTACAGTTGATACCTCGGACTGATGCCCTGTGACCACGGCGATTTGATTGCCCTGGTTGTCCCAAATTCTGGCGGTGTTGTCGGATGAAGCAGTGA
>NZ_JAAHHS010000767.1 GCF_010692395.1 Moorena sp. SIO3H5 | reverse complement strand
ATAATAGTTGCCTTTTTCTAGTGGGTTACTAACATTATCTATCTGTTGGGATATTTCTGCGAGGCTGCACTGAGGTCAATCAGGTCCTGATTGGGATTGAATCCCTTAACCGTATCAATACCGTCGTTAATCCCGCCAAAGACAATGGTGTCTTGCCCTTTTCCGCCCTTGGTAGTGTTCTACAAGTAGTGATGAAGCTCAATCCATTGCCAGATGGGCATTATAGTCATGGATAAAGTACCAAATAGCCCCAATATGATTGTCCAATTTTTTGGAGAAGGATAAGCTTTTACGCACCAATCTAGAAATACGTTGACGAAAGGTATTATTCAATCGTTCAATATGATTTGTTTGTCCTGTTTCCTTTCCCACTGGACGATGACGTTTACTCGGAATAACCTTTTTATAAGAATCCCAAAAATCAGTGTATGCAACGGCACATTGACGATAAACAGCAGGAATACTGTCCCATAATTGATGAGCTGAATTGCGAGTGCGATCGCCAATATAACACCCCACAATTTCCCGTGTATCACGGTCAATTGCTAACCAAATATAACGAACGAAGGCATATTTCTTTCGTGTGATATAGAAGGACCACATCTCGTCACATTCGATGACCAATCGGCCTTTATTCTTAGCTGAGACCTTTATCTGTCTTGAGATAGAGGCAAATTTATTATTGACGTAATTTTGCAACCAGGCGAGACTGACTCCAGTGACTCTAACAATGCCTCGTAGGGAAATGCGTTCTAATAAAAGCTTGTCGATGAATAGCTTTGTTTCAATAGATATAAACTTCTTTTCAGGATTAATAACAAATTGGCGACCGCAGCTTTTACATAAGCGCTTCGACTTGGCATTATGAGTCGAACCATTTTTTATAGTATGAGTAGAACCACAGCTAGGGCAGTGATAATTTTCCATATTAGAATTATCTTTGACAGAAGGATAAATGTCTTTATCAAAGGATAGGTTAAGTATGAATTCAGTAAAGTAAAGAAATGTCTTCAATCTAAGAGTTGAATAATAACTATAAATATGAGTTTTCATTTTTGTTAGGAAATAGTGGTTGTAATCCTTTATGGATATATATTACAGGGCATCACTACTTGTAGAACACTACCATTTTGTAGATTACAACTGGGATATTTCCAAAGGATGCCCAAGCTTTGTAGATGAGCCACCTGGAACCGGGATGATGGATTGTCCACAAGCGCTGGCTGATATTCAGACCTATGTGAGGAATCTAGTGCTATGGCTTGCTCCATAGTTGTCCCTAGAGCCAATTGCCGACTAGGACATAGGGCGACCAAAAGGATTGGGCATTCCAATCCTTTCGATACGTG
>NZ_JAAHHS010000766.1 GCF_010692395.1 Moorena sp. SIO3H5 | reverse complement strand
TTAACTGTTAATAATTCATCTTGTACAGGAGTCGGCAACAATTGTTTAACTGTTTCCATCTGGGGTTTAAGTTGAGGATAAGCCTTACCAATTTCATTGGCAATTAACCCTTGAACAATATTTGGGTCAACAGTTCCCATACAAAATACACAGGATATTGCCTCAGAAATATCCTTCACACTCGGTTGCTGTAAACTTGTATCTTGTTTTAGTTCTTGCCAACCCTTAATTTGTTGCATCCAAGTACGAATTCCAACAGCAGCAAAGGCTTTATATGCTAATTTTGCCTGTTCTGTGCAATGCCTACCAGCGTCAAAAGCATAGTATTCCAAAATTGTGGAAATTGCGATATCGGGAATTCCAATTACTGACCAATCACTCAGGTTCGCAGCATTAAACCCCTGTGCCATAAGCTTTGTAGCCAATTCAGAGGGTTCCAGGTTCGCACTGTTAAAAGCCTTTCTCAACGCCATATCACTTACACCTGCTAATCTTGCTGTTGCTCGGATACTAGCTTTTCCACGACCTTGAATATCGATTTCAATTTCTTGTTGTATCTGATTGACAACATCACTTATTAAAAGCTGAGTCATAGCTTCAAATACTCCTGATTGGATTTTGTAAAACTGCGTTTATAGATAACTAAAAGGAACTCCTTCCTATGATTTGAAAGGTTAATTTTGCAGCATTAAAGCCTTATTTTGCAAAACTTCTAACTAATTTCGAGAGTTATAGGTTTGCACTTGTGGAAGCAAGAGAATTAATCCAACAAACCGTGACGCAAAGCGTGAACCGCAGCTTGGGTACGATCTTCTGCACCAACTTTCATGAGAATATTCCGAACGTGAGCTTTTACAGTTCCAAGCGTGATGTAAAGTTTACTTGCGATCGCACGATTCGTATTTCCATCAACAATCAGGTGCAATATCTCCAATTCCCTCTGTGTCAGCGTGTAAAAGTCCAGCAATTCATCCATACCATCATCAATATCGTGTGATAAAGATTTAGAGAGAGGTCGAGTACTTTGTTGCACCTGTTCGAGTATAAAACGTGCAATTGTTGGGTCAATCCAAGTGTGACCACAATAGGTCAGATATATAACTTCGATGAGTTTCTCAAATCCAATATTCTTCATGCAATAGGAATCAGCACCCGCAGCAAATGCCCTCAATGCTGTATCCTTGCAATCCCACAACGTCAAGATGATGACCTTGATTTTGGTATTTTTTTCTTTTATTTCCCTGGTAATTTGGATACCATCTTTATGAGGCAAGCTAATATCAATAATTGCAATATCAGGCTGTAATTTATTCAATAAATCCAAGCCATTCTTACCATTCACAGCATCGCCA
>NZ_JAAHHS010000765.1 GCF_010692395.1 Moorena sp. SIO3H5 | reverse complement strand
AACCCAGCGAATTTTACATATAGAATTCCAAACCCGCACTATTTCCAATCCTCCCATTCCATTTAGGATGTTGGATTATTCGGTGAGGTTAATTCGTCAGTATCATGTTCCCGTCACCCAAGTTGTGATTTTCTTGCAAGAAACAAATAACGAAATTGCTTATACTGAAACATATGTGAATGAAACCACAACTCACCGTTATCGAGCCTTGCGCATGTGGGAACAAGATTCAGCCATGTTTCTTGATAACCCCGCATTATTACCTCTAGCACCGTTAACGCGAACAAACTCACCCCAAGGTTTGTTATCCCAGGTAGCTCAGAATGTTGCTAGAATTCCAGATAAGAACACCAGACAGGATATTGCTGCTTACACAGAAATTTTGGCTGGTTTGAAATTTGAAAGGAATTTAATTCGCAGATTGTTAAGGGAGGATGTGATGCAAGAATCAGTAATTTATCAGGATATTCTACAGAAGGGAAGACAGCAAGAAGCCTTTCAATTTTTGATACGTTTGTTAACTCGGCGTTTTGGTGAAATGGATTCATCAATCGTTGAACGCATCCGCGTATTATCTACGGAACAATTGGAAATATTGGGAGAGGAATTGATTGATTTTTCGGCAATTTCTGATCTGATTGCTTTATTAGAACAGCAGGAAAAGAGTTAAAATTCAAATTGCAATATGATTGATTCCATTTTCATCCGCATATAAACGCGCCATGATTTAAGCAGCCTCATTCGCATGGATAGCAGCTGCAATTTCTTCAGGATGAGCATCTGCATATATCCAAGCATTAACTAAATCAGCTGCACTAATATGAGAATAATCTTGCAAAATTTGGGCTTCAGTAATTCCCAGACGACGTGCTTCAACTAATAACCAAATTGCAATCCGAGTTCCAGTTATACAGGCTTCTTTGCCACAAACATTGGGTGTTTTTGTGATACCTTTTGCTCCAATGTTGATGTTTTGAGTTAGGCTTTGGATAATTGCGGCTTTTTCTGTTGCAGGTAATGCTAGGATTTTATTTTCTAGTTCTTGGATATTCATAGAACTTGAATATTGCAGGTATACAACCAGGGAAAGGGTAATTAAGCTTTACTGATTATTACTGAAATTTTAGGTTACATTATATACTATTACAGATTATTTGCGAGAAGGAAGTAGTATGAAACGCTTGCACATAGGCACTTCCTACCTCTCTATTATTTCACGTTTCAACTAGGATTGCTATAGTACAATAAAACTATAATAAATAAATGTCTACATATATAGCTTTCGCAAAGGCGTTATGTGCTAAGGCTATAACTGATGGGGTTTAAAGTATGTCTAGTACAAAAACTGGTATTGAGTGGACAGATAAGACATGGA
>NZ_JAAHHS010000764.1 GCF_010692395.1 Moorena sp. SIO3H5 | reverse complement strand
CGACAGTTTCTCCCGGCTACAGGCTGGCTCTGGAGCCCCAGTTAAGGAGATACCTAATATTTTATGTCGTACTCTCGACGCCTATATCCATGGGCACTAATTCGTCTATTGCCGAACATGCAGCGGATGGTTGTTCGTCGTTTTCGGAACCGTTCGGATGCGGAGGGTCACTTGCAGGCCCTTAAACGACTGATGCCCGATGAAAAATTTATTATTATCTTCGATTTAGGAGACCCTATAGACGGCGATTCTATAGAGGGCGAGTCTACAGACGAAGAATCTTAAGAAACAGGAAGTTTGGGAAGTCTGAAAAGCCCAACTCTTCACTAATCAAATTTTAGTTGAACCCCAGAAACAGCCCTCCAAAGTGGGGTTTGTGCAAGTCAATAATTCATCTTGATTCAGTCAATTGTATTGTATGGCAAAACCTGTAGACATTGGCAGCAAACGCCTAATCAGTCTCGCTCCTAATGCTTGGGTGCAATGGGTAACCGGTAATTCCCAAGTACGGGCATCTCAGTTGCTGGATGCTGAGTTTCAATGGATTAGTCGCGAAAGCGATGTGATTGTTAAAGCGTCTAGTCCTCAACACTCCGAATTTCTGATTCTCAATGAATTACAACTACGCTATGACCAGAAGATGCCTCAGCGAATGCGCAATTATGTTGCCTTAGCTGAGGAGAAATACAACCTATCCGCTTATCCGGTATTAATTAACATCTTGCCACCTCCAACCACGGTTACTATTGAAAATTGCTACGACAGTGAATTCATGGGATTAAAAGCCCGTCAAGATTATCGGGTCATTAATCTGTGGGAAGTAGAGGCTGAATTAGTATTAGGACAACCTTTGCCTCCCCTATTTCCATTTGTACCGATTTTAAAAGGAGGTGGTAGTGAATCAAAATTGCGCTCAGCAGTGCAGGCTTTACGAGCAGATCAAACTTTGAATCAACTAGAACCGCTCTTAGCATTCTTCGCTAGCTTTGTTCTAGAGATACCATTAATTCAACAAATCATGAGGTGGGATATGACAGTATTACGGGAATCGCCCTGGTATCAAGAGATTTTACAAGAGGGTCTTGCTCAAGGGATTGAACAAGGGATTGAACAAGGCATCCAACAAGGGGTTGCTCAAGGGATTGAACAAGGGATTGAACAAGGGATTGAACAAGGGATTGAACAAGGGATTGAACAAGGCATCCAACAAGAACGTCGAGGCAGTTTAGAGCGCATCCTTAAACTGCGATTTTCCGAGATTCCTGTCGAAATATCCGTCAGAATTCAAGCCTTAACTCTCGCATAGTTAGAAGAGATGTAGGCAATAGCACTGTCCGTTAACGCCCTAGATGAGTTTAGTCAACATTTGCCCAAGTAATGT
>NZ_JAAHHS010000763.1 GCF_010692395.1 Moorena sp. SIO3H5 | reverse complement strand
GCGAATGATATGGTTGCGCCAGGATTGAAACAGAGCTTGGCGTGTATTCTCAGCAACAGAGACATCAGTAAAAGCTTGTAACATAAGTAATTCAACAAAATTATTTACACATTTACCTAAAATAAAATATATAGATTTTAAGGGTGAATTTACATAATAGGAAAATGCGATACATTCAGGGGTTAAGTCCGGAGACCAGAAAGTTACTCACAAGGATTTATCTTGCTAGCAAATATAGTCAAGTTAGACAACGTGCTCATTGCCTTTTATTGAGTTTTGAAGGCTATTCGATGAAAGACATAACGAAGATTTTAGGAATAAGTCGTAAAACAATTCATAACTGGTTATTAGCTTGGGAAGAACGAAGCATTGTTGGCCTATATGATAAAAAAGGACGAGGCAGAAAAGCAACTTTCTCCTCTTCACAAAAAGAACAAATACGTATTTGGGTAAAACAAAGCCCAAAACAATTAGAAAAGGTACGTAGCCGCATTGAAAAAGAATGGGGAATTAAGGTTTGTAAAGAAACAATAAAAAGAGTTTTAAAAATTTTAGGTTTCAGTTGGCATAGATTGAGAAAAAAAGTAGCGGACAAGCCGCCTGAAGAGGATTATAAAGCCGCTAAACAAGAATTAGAGAAACTCAAACGTAAAGATGATGAAGGTGAAATTGATTTAAGATATATGGATGAAACAGGGTTCTGTTTAACTCCTTATTTACCATATGCTTGGCAAGAAAAAGGAGAAAAAATTAGAGTTAGAACTAGTGCTAGTAAACGATTAAATGCCATTGGTTTTATGAACCGTAAAAATGATTTAGATATATATTTATTTGAATGTAAAATTAATAGTGAAGTCGTTATAGCTTGTATTGATAAATTTTGTGAAAATATCACAAAAAAAACCGTTGTTGTTATCGACAATGCTCCTACCCATACTAGCAATATATTCTATGAAAAGATGGAAGAATGGAAACAAAAAAGATTAGAATTTTTCTTTTTACCTACTTACTCTCCTCAGCTAAATCTTATTGAAATTTTGTGGCGTTTTATCAAATACGAGTGGTTAGAAGTATCAGCATATGAAAGTTCGAAACACTTGGTTGAATCTGTTGAAAATATTTTGAGAGAATTTGGTCATAGCTATGTAATTAATTTTGTGTAACTACTTAGGTCAAGAATTTTGATGAAAACCGGAGTACCCAAAATCCCTAATCCGGTTTTACCCCCTAACAATTGTGTGAAACCTTAATGCTGCTGAAGTCTAGTAAACGTGTAAATGGCTAAAGTCGAGTCAAAGAAGTCGGGGATCTAAACACCCGCGACTCGTCAAAAAATGAAAATAATCTCTAATTCCCACTCTCTACCTTGACGTAAAATTTTGATGCAATCAA
>NZ_JAAHHS010000762.1 GCF_010692395.1 Moorena sp. SIO3H5 | reverse complement strand
CATTATAGCGATGACCAAATAGATTATCCTGCTTTATTTGAATTATGGCGTCCGATGGATATAGGGAAAATGGAAACAGCTTTGCGCAGTATTGAGGCTATCAAAGAAACAAAAGAAAGCCTCAAGGAAACAGCACCAGCTAAATGGAAAAAATATTTACTCTATTTATCTAGGAAGCATAAAAACAAGGAGGTTATCCAACAAGCCTATCGCACTAAGATTGTGATAGGGCAGGATTTACTGAGGCAGTTTTTTACAACTTATCCTGCGCTGAACCTTTCCATTAGTTTTGATAAATGGTTTACTAATCCAGCCTTTTGTAAGTTCATAGATAAAGACTTAGACAAAGCTTATGTTGCAGGTCTAAAAAGTAATGAACAAATTCTATTTAGAGGGAGCCAAAAGAAAGCTGTATCAGATTTTGTTAAACAATTACACGAAGAACAAAAGGCCAAAAAAGAAAAAGATTTACATGCCAATGATTTGCCTTTTGGTAAATGCACCATTAGATACAAAGGAAAAAAAGAAGTCTTTTACAATTATTGTAAGACCCATCATATCTGCGGCTATGGCAGGCAAAAATTACTAATTTCCCACCAGAGGGAAGATTTGTCTGATACCGCAAGAGTTTTTATTGGTAATCGCCTTCACTGGCGAGTACAACAGATGACAAAGGTTGGTCGCCACCGCTGGCCAGTTGAAGAATATCACAAAGAAGGCAAAGCCGAAGGGCTGGACCAATATCAAGTCAGAGACTTTGAGGCTATTGAAAAACACATAGCTCTAGTCGCTCTGGTCTATTCGTTATTGCAACATGCTCAATACGACGATGTACTTTTAAACAATCTTCAAGCACAACTTGATACAGATATCAAGGGCTCTTTAGCTTATTGGCGCAGAACCACACAGGCACAGGCACTGTGGATAATGATTCAATGGATTGATTTAGTCCTAAAACAGGGAATGTCCTTGGAACAAATTAACCAAACGCTTTTACCTGCTTTTAATTTGAACTAAACAATCGCTTACTCGTCTAGTGATTTAATGTTCTGTAGAGATGTGCTCCGCAGGATTAATGGCTTTGTTTTACCCAAATGTCAATGAACTAGCTATTTTTTGGGGCTATTTTATTCATTTTTAGCCCCTTTGATGTTTTGTTTTCTTTAATGCAAAAGTTGAGAATAAAGACTAAAATCCAAAAATACTTTTGAATGCTATGTTCGTCATTCCATGAAATAGGTTGACCGTTTAAGATTAAGAAGTAATTGAGAAAAATAGGGGAAAATATCCTTTAGAAATATTAAAGAAGGTATGCAAAAAAGGATGGGACAACTTTGTTTTGAAATTTGGAATTTGTGATTTGGAAATTTATAAAACATAACGCTGAAAAAGATT
>NZ_JAAHHS010000761.1 GCF_010692395.1 Moorena sp. SIO3H5 | reverse complement strand
TTTGTATCAAGTAGCTCCAAGGTTGTATGGAACAAAAACGCCAGCAGATTGAGCGTTGCGAGGAACGACGCTAAATGCTCTTGTCCATGCCCAAAGTTACTCCTATCCCGCCTCAAGAAAGAATATATTGAGAGAGATGGTCATGAGTGATGATAATGGTGAAGAGACAAACCAATCGTACTGAAATCTTCCGCACATATGAGCTCGATTTGGACCTTTTGCAAAAGTTGTACTATACCCATCAACAAGAGTATCTGAGAAAACGCCTGAGAGCCATTAAAGCAGTATATGAAGGCCAAAGCCGATATCAGGTATGCCGTTCACTAGGCTGTTCCTATAATGCCTTAACGAAATGGATTGATGTGGTTCTCCTTCATGGTTTAGCAAAACTTGTTGCTCCCATTAAACATCCGAACACTCCTCAGCGATTAAGCTCTGAACAAAAAAAAGAACTCAAGCGCATGATTTTGGAAAAATCTCCTCGAGATTATGGTATCGTGCGCAATTTATGGACCGCAGACATTATGATTGAAGTCATTCAATCCAGATGGAATATTTCATTAAAGAGTAGTCGGATTTATGAGATTCTTGAGGAATTAGGGTTATCGTATCAGAGAGCACATCGAGACTATGAACCGCCTGATAAAGATGCTCAGAAGGCATTTGTCGAGCAGGTTAAAAAAAACTGGAACATTTAGGGCCAAAGGAAATCATCCTCTTCTTCGATGAATTTTCAGTGAGTGACCGCCCCAGCCTATTCTATGGTTGGGCAGAGGTGAATACTCGCCCTGAAGTGCCTAGCAATGAAAAGCGTAAACGCAATCGGGTGAATGGATTTTTGAGTGTTGATGCGATTACAGGAAAAGAATATTTACTGTTAAGTCCTCATGCCAAGACAGAAGATGTAGCCAGTTATTTGGGGTTATTATTCGACGATTTACACTCTGAAGGGTACGAAGATATTACTATATATCTCGACAATAATTCAACGCATAAGAAAAAGATGAAATCTAAATTAGCCCGTCTTTTACCGTTACTGGGTTTAGAGGGAAAAGTGAACATTGAGTTTTCTCATATTCCAGCATATTCGCCTGATTTCAACTTGGCAGAATACATCATTCATCAAATTCGATTGCAGATTTTGCACCATATGCCTATCGATGCAACCCTCGATAGTATTGAAGTAGAGCTTGAAACATATTTGGATAAACATCAATTACAAACACCAGAGCAAATCAAAAATACCCTTGAACATATTTTTAATTTAACTAGTCAATCATAGAGCGGGATGGGAGTAGTTTAGACTCCAACGTTCAATCGGATCCAGATGCGGGCAATATCACCATCGATGCGAAAGATGGCTTTATTATTGCCAATCGATTGGGGAATAACGATATTATTG
>NZ_JAAHHS010000760.1 GCF_010692395.1 Moorena sp. SIO3H5 | reverse complement strand
GGAAAGCCCTAGTGATTTGCTTGAGCCGTGATACTTGGAAACTTGTACGTCCGGTTCTGAGGGGGGAAAGGGACAGCGATGTCCCCGCCCTACCCGACTCATACACAAAAACAAAGAAGTGGTAGAAAAGTGTAGAGAAGTTATAAAAACATGGTTAAAAGACATCGGCCTCGAATTAAAACCCAGTAAAACTCGATTGACACACACTTACAACGGATTTGACTTTCTCGGATTCAATGTCCGACAATACCAAGTAGGAGAAAATCAATCAAAACAAGGTTTTAAAACACTCATTAAACCATCAAAAAAGAGCGTAAAAGAACACAAAGAGCAACTAGGAAACATAATAAAAAGACACCTAGCTGCTCCACAAGCCGCCCTAATCAGCAGGCTCAAACCCATCATACAAGGTTGGTGCAACTACAACAAGAGTGTAGTAAGCAAAAAGACCTATAAAGGGTTAGATGATGTGCTCTGGAACAAACTTCAAAGATGGGGATACCGAAGACATCCCAATAAGTCAAAAACCTGGGTCAAAAAGAAATACTGGGGAACCAAGGTCACTGAACCAAAAAAACCCTGGGACGCACCCAAGGTAGATAACTGGATTTTTATGACAAAAGAAGGAACATACCTTCCAAAACATTCAAAGACAGAAATCATCCGACACCAGAAGGTCAAAGGAAACAGTAGCCCATACAACGGGGATTTAATATACTGGAGTACCAGAATGAGTAACCACCCAGAAATGTCCAAACAGAAGGTAAAACTTCTCAAAAGACAAAAAGGCAAATGTACTCACTGTAATCTAACCTTCAGGGATGGAGACCTAATGGAAATACACCATAAGGTACCACGCGCACAAGGTGGAAACGACCAAATCAATAACCTTGAACTACTCCACCTACACTGCCACGATGAAAAACACAAAATGAAAGTCAAAAACAAATGTCACGAATCAAGTAAAGATTCCTCTGAATTAGATGACCACCCATTTTGAAAAAGAGGTGCCAAATGACAAGGAACCCTATTATGAGGAGCCGTATGATGGGAAACTATCACGTACGGTTTTGGAGACGAGTCAGATGTGGGGCAACCCCCTGGCTTAGTTTAATAGAGACTGGTTAGAAGTTACCGCAAGAAGAGTGCAGCCAAAGCAAGTTGGTAGGCTATGCATCAAAGGTGACAGGTTTTGTTGTAAGGCTGCACTCTTCTAAGGTTTCGTCTCCGGCGCGTTGCGTAATCCGGTCTAACGACCTGGTCGCCTATGAAGATCTCAGGAACGGTCGATGCCCGGTATTATCCGGGGCACCTCCGATTCAGAACCGTGCATGAAAGTTTCCCCTCACACGGCTCCTAGGTATCCTCTCCTTTCGGAGTGCTCCAGTGTATCTGTTGATGGCAG
>NZ_JAAHHS010000076.1 GCF_010692395.1 Moorena sp. SIO3H5 | reverse complement strand
AGTGTGTCAGCACAGTCAAAAATATGTGGTACGGGCAAAGCCTTCTAGGAAAAAATTAGAGGTCAACCCCAAGGGGGTATATTCCAAAGTCATGCTTTCCCAGGATTTGCCCTGCCAGGATTTGCCTATACAACCAGCTCCAATTCATCCTGAAATGCTATCTACAGGGGGAATGAAAGTTGAGGTAGAAATAGCTGGAGCTGGCATGGTTGGTCGGGTAGCTCGCCTGAGAATTAATGGCAAAGACCTAGCATTTAAAGCATTTTTTGACCCAGATTTCGTCTGGCAGCATGGTCCTTGGGCGGAAATTCCCATTGGGATTAGACTGAAATATGCTCAGGTAACGAAAAATTGTGCAGAATTCTTGTTTGCTAGTCAAGATTGGATGGTATCGGAATGGATTTATCCCGATACTAATCCCGAGTTTCGTAACAATGGCATCACTTATGAACAGTTTGCAGAGCAAGAAGGTCTAACTCAACTCAATTCATTAAATATATATAATTATAATTCCTACAATATACGTCTTGATCCAGGGGGAATTCAGAAAGAATACTGGGGCAGACGCTGGCATGATTTTTTCATAGGAATAGTCTTTTACCTTAGAAAAGTCCAGCGAGAAGGATTAAAATCCCTGACACCATACCTTTCAAAAAGAATGATTACTTACCTATTACGGCGATTAATTGTTTTAATTTATCCTTGGAAGATTGGCTCGATCGGAGCAAGGGAAAAGCGATGATGAGATGATGGGATAATGAGATGATGGGATGATGAGATGATAGGTATAGCAAGCCAGAGAATAAGGTATAGTTGGGTTAGTATTCAATTACCTATTAGAGTCATACTAATTAACCTTAATAAAAATCTCCCCATCTCCCCATCTCCCCATCTCCCTATCTCCCCACACCTCCCACCCTCGCCACCCTTCCCACACTTTCATGTTTATTGACAAATACATTACCCGATCTTCTCCCATCTTTTCACACAGGAGTTTGGTAGGATATCTATAAAAGTGTCCCTAAACGCACAACTATACATCCCACAACTATACATCTCCCTCTCCTGCTATGCTTAAGAGACTAATTGGTGATCCAAACGCACGTAAGCTCAAACGGTACCAACCTGATGTTGTAGAAGTTAACCTCCTCGAAGAAGACATCCAGCACCTATCGGATGAACAACTCAGGGGCAAAACCGCAGAGTTTAAACAGCAGCTGGAGAAAGCCAACACTAGTCAAGAGCGTGATGAAATTCTTGACCAAATTCTGCCAGAAGCCTTTGCTGTAGTGCGGGAAGCAGGAAAGCGAGTGCTGGGAATGCGTCACTATGATGTCCAAGTCATGGGTGGCATTGTCCTGCACAAAGGGCAAATTGCGGAGATGAAAACTGGTGAAGGAAAAACCCTGGTGGCTACTTTACCAGCTTATCTCAATGCCATCGATAGTAAAGGGGTTCACATTGTAACCGTTAACGACTACTTAGCCCGTCGGGACGCGGAATGGATGGGACAAGTTCATCGCTTCCTAGGTCTGACTGTGGGGCTGATTCAATCGGGAATGTCGCCCCTTGAGCGGCAAAAGAACTATGCCTGTGATATAACCTATAGCACCAACAGTGAATTAGGCTTTGACTATCTGCGGGACAACATGGCCACAGCAATGTCAGATGTGGTGCAACGTCCTTTTAATTATTGCATTATTGACGAAGTAGACTCAGTACTGGTTGATGAGGCCCGAACCCCACTGATTATTTCTGGGCAAGTGGAGCGACCGACGGAGAAGTACATTAAGGCAGCAGAAATTGTCCGCATGCTCTACCCAGAAGATCCAGAAAATCCTGAACAACTAGGACACTACGAAGTTGATGAAAAAGCCCGTAACATCTTGATGACCGATGAAGGGTTTATCGAAGCAGAGCAACTTCTAGGGGTTAAAGATTTGTACGACCCCAAAGACCCTTGGGCTCATTATATTTCCAATGCCCTGAAGGCTAAGGAACTGTTTCAGAAAGATGTCAACTATATCGTGCGGAATGGCGAAGTAGTGATTGTAGACGAGTTCACTGGCCGAGTGTTGGCAGGACGGCGGTGGAGTGATGGTCTACACCAAGCCATAGAAGCCAAGGAAGGGGTAGACATTCAAAATGAAACCCAAACCCTGGCAACCATTACCTATCAGAATTTCTTCTTGCTCTATCCTAAACTTGCTGGTATGACAGGTACCGCCAAAACAGAAGAAGCGGAATTTGAAAAAATCTACAACTTGCAAGTTACCATTATTCCCACTAACAAACCTTCTAAACGTGGAGACGTTTCCGATGTGGTTTACAAGACCGAGCCAGCTAAGTGGAGGGCAGTAGCAGAAGAATGTGCTGAACTCCATGAGCAAGGACGTCCGGTGCTAGTGGGAACCACCAGTGTAGAAAAATCCGAGTTGTTGTCGGGTCTGTTAGCCGAAAAGGGGGTACCCCATAACCTGCTCAATGCTAAACCCGAAAATGTGGAGCGGGAATCAGAAATTGTGGCTCAGGCAGGACGCAAAGGAGCCTTGACTATTTCCACCAACATGGCCGGGCGCGGAACAGATATTATTTTGGGAGGTAATGCTGACTTCATGGCACGGCTGAAGCTACGGGAATATTTTATGCCCAAAATAGTGCAGCCAGAGCAAGACGAAGCCTTTGCCCCCATAGGGGTAACTGCTGCCAAGCCTAAATCGGACGCGGTTGGGTTTGCTCCAGGAAAGAAACCGAAAAGCTGGAAGGTTAGCCCTCACATTTTCCCTACCAAATTGTCCCGGGAAACCGAACAAATCCTAAAAGAGGCAGTAAATTTTGCAGTTGAACAGTATGGAGAGCAGAGTTTACCGGAATTAGAAGCAGAAGAGAAATTAGCGATCGCTTCAGAAAATGCTCCCACCAATGACCCAGTTATTCAAAAGCTGCGGGAAGTCTATAAAGCAATTCAAGGGGAATATGACTCATTAACCACCCAAGAACATGATGAAGTGGTAGAAAAAGGTGGCTTGCACGTTATTGGCACTGAACGTCATGAATCCCGCCGTATTGATAACCAACTCAGAGGACGAGCTGGACGGCAAGGTGACCCTGGTTCTACCCGATTTTTCCTAAGTTTGGAAGACAATCTCCTGCGGATATTCGGAGGCGATCGCGTAGCAAGGATGATGGATATGTTCCGGGTTGAGGAAGATATGCCCATCGAATCCGGGATGCTCACCAGCTCCTTAGAAAATGCCCAGAAAAAAGTGGAAACCTTCTACTACGATACCCGGAAGCAGGTATTTGAGTATGACGAGGTAATGAACAACCAACGGCGGGCAATTTATGCAGAAAGACGGCGAGTGCTGGAAGGACTAGACCTAAAAGAACAAGTCATCCAGTATGCCGAAAAGACCATGAGTGATATTGTAGATGCCTACGTTAACCCAGAGTTACCACCAGAAGAGTGGGATTTAGAGAGCTTGGTAGGAAAGGTCAAAGAATTTGTCTACTTACTGCAAGATCTAGAACCACAGCATCTAGAAGATATGACTGTCGGGGAAATCAAAACCTTCCTCCATGAAGAAGTCCGCAAAGCCTACGATATCAAGGAAGCTCAAGTCGATCAAATCCAGCCAGGACTAATGCGACAAGCTGAACGATTCTTTATCTTGAATCAAATCGATAACCTCTGGCGAGAGCATTTACAATCCATGGATGCCCTACGGGAGTCAGTGGGATTACGAGGTTATGGCCAAAAAGACCCCCTGATTGAGTATAAGCAGGAAGGCTATGAGATGTTCTTGGAAATGATGATCGATATCCGCCGGAATGTGGTATATTCCCTGTTCCAGTTCCAGCCACAAATGCAACCACAAGCAGTGTAATACCTTATGTAGAATGTCTTATGCAGAATTAAGAATGTAGAATTAAGAATGTAGAATGTAGAATGTCTTATGTAGAATGTAGAATGCAGAATGCAGAATGCAGAATGTAGAATGTAGAATTCCAAATTCTTAACTCCAAATTCTTAATTCCAAATTCTAAATTCTTAATTCTTAATTCTTATCTAAATTCCAAATTCTTAATTCTTAATTCTTAATTCTTAATTCCAAATTCTTAATTCTACGGTCTAATCAACTTCCGTTCTGCCTGACGATACTCAGCAATCTTTCTGGCTCGTTGTAAAGGAATATAAGTAATCATTGCCACTAAGGGGATACCGGTTACTACCACAGCCGCTGGTACCAATGGATCAAGCAATCCCAGGATAAAAATTAGACCCAAACTACTCCCAAACGCTGTACTCACCAGTGACAGCCAGATCGAAAAATGCCTAGTCAATCCCCTATCCATAAACTTTTCTACCACAATACCGATTGCTACCCCACTCATCAATCCACCCACTAGTCCAGCTACAGCCCCAACCACTGTTGTAGCTTCTGCTGTTGCTACCAATCCAGTCAAAGCCGTTACCCAGGTAACCATACCAACTAAAATACCAGCCGTTCCTCCTGCCATTGCTCCTGAGTTTCGACCAGCTGTTGCCGTTAACCAAGCTGCCAATTCCAAACCTACCGCTGCCCCAGCTAAGGTGCTAAAACCAGGTGTCGCACTAATTCCCATTAGAGTTCCGTAGATCAGCAGACTAGAGGCTATAATCCAATCAACAGCTACAGCAAATAGTAACAATAGGGCTAGGTAAGTGTAGGGGAGTTTTTTTCGAGTAATTGGGATAGGAGCAGTTTTGAGATTAATATCTAACGAATAGGTCTTAGGCGAAGAATTTGTGTGCAGTAAAACTTGTCTGTAGTAAGTTTTATCTGCCATCAACTTTCCAGTATCAATGGTGATTTTGCACTCAACTTCATTCCCTTCAAAGGTGGCTGGCTCCAAAGAAATCCAGCTATGGTAATCGGGGGTATGAGGTGGATCGTTAAGATGGGGCGCAACTTCCCACTTTCCAGTTAAAGTGGTATCAGGTATAGGATTCTTGATCGAGATCGAGTGAGTCAGTTTTTTGCCCAAGCTAGTCCCGGTGAACTCCAGACTAGTGTGACTCAAGTCAACCTTTGGTAAACAAATCGGGTCAGTAGGTATAGCGGCTAGAGCTGCTCTAGCATTGGGATAGCGGTTTTCCAGTTGGGGTTCCACCATTTTTTCTAACCACTTCACCCAATGGGGACTCACCTTGGGAATTAAATGCTGAAAATTAACCTGATAGCGGATATCAACTAAATCATCAATATCTTCTGCTTTGGTATTACTCAATAAGCAAATTAATGTGATCCCTACACTATAGAGATCTGATGCTTCGGTTAGTTGACGCCGAAATAATTGCTCTGGTGGCATAAAGCCTAAGGTTCCTTTAACCAGGCTACTAACCCCTACTTCTCCATCCCCCAGTCGGGCAAAACCAAAACCAATCAGATAGACATTGAGATCATCATCTACCAAGATATTAGCTGGTTGAACATCCCGATGAATTACTGAGGGAATACGGTTTTGGAGATAGACAAAAATTTCCAGCAAATAAATCGCAATTCGCTTAATTTCATCAGGACTAAAACTTCGCGGTTTGGCCAGAGATGAGGCTTGTTTATACTCCTGAACTAGGCAAAAGCCATCTTCAGTTTGGAAGGAATCTAGATAGCAGGGTATACCCGGATGTTCCAATCCTCGCAGCACTTGAATTTCACGCTCGTATGTGTCATAATTTAACCAGTTTGTGTTATTTTTAATAAACTGAAACTGCTTAATTACAACATACTGTTGAGTGTTAATCTTTATCGCCAGGTAAGTGTCTTTGCCAACGGCTTGATTGCACTTTAACTCCCTGATGATCTGATAGCCATGAATTTTAAATTCTAGACAATTATTCATAAGCTTATAGAAATTTATCAACATTTAACCTGCGGGGTTAAATGTTGATAAATTTAGTGGTTAAGAAACCAAGAGCTATTACTAGTTTCTCTAACTGGTATAACTCTAACTGGTTTAAACTACATCACGTTTGATGGTATTGCTGGTTGATTAGTTTCAGTTTTTTCCCAGGGGAAAGACTTGTATTTTACGTAGAAACCACCTAATACCACCAGTATGATAATAATCATACCAATACCTAGGGAACTGGGTAGCCAAAATGCCACTTCGATATGGTTAATTTGACCAGGTTGCAGTGTCCAAACTAGCTGATGTCCATCATCGTAAATCTTGGGACGAATAGCATTGGGAGATTTCTCAATACTGTTTGCTCCCCAAGGGGTCTCTAGGCTAAACTGCAAATCGAACAGTGAACCAGTAGTAACCACAACCTTGCCATTATCAGAGTTGATTACCCCTAGGCTGCGCAAATCCAGGTCATAGCTTAAGTGATTTCGTTGCACCACAAAAAAGTTGTTTTGATCTAGGCGTAAATTAGAGTTAAAACTTGGGTTACTATCACTCTCTGCTGCTAATCGAGGATCTTCTGGGTGACCAACTGGGTTAAAAAACTGCTCAAACTTGGATACTAATTCCTTACCGTTGTTAAAGGGAATTGCGATCGCAATTTCTCGGTCTGAGAGGCGCTGGGTTTTGCCCTGAAGCTGCTTTGCCCGACTTTCGAGACTTCTGAGCCATTCAGTGGCCTCAGCATCGCTCAACTTTGTCAGCTGTTCTCCAAGCTTGATCTGCTGGACAATCTTGCCATGGTGTTCACCGTCAAACCTGACCCCAAGATCATATTTGACACAACCAGACAGTAGCACTGATACCAGCACAACCACCCCCAGAACCCGTAAATGCCCCAGAGTTCGACTAACCAACTGCCTTAAACTCACAAAATTTAACTTCACCAACCCTTCTCCTTTTTTTCTTAGTGTCTTTAGGGATGTATTAAACAATAGGTCGATTTGTTACATAATATATAACCCAAAACTGATACTATAGCATGTTGTAATAATGTCAGAGAATCTCATAAACTAGCCCAAATCCTATGAATAAGCCTACTTTACGTAAACTGCATAGTACTTTAGCTCCAATCATATTACTGCCTTTCATGATCACGGCAATCACCGGGATAGCCTATCGATTAGCGAGAAGCTGGTTTGGGCTTTCCAAAGATCAAGCCCATATTTTAATGGTGATTCATGAAGGAAGATTCCTTGGTGATCAACTAAAGCCAATTTATGTACTTTTAAATGGTTTAGCGTTAATTTTTATGTTAGTTACAGGTATAGTAATGTATTGGAAAAGTATCAGCAAGAAAGGTATTTTTTCCAGCAAAGCGACAGATAAAAAAACTGCCCCAGATAGTTAATCAAGTGACTCTAGCCGTTTTTAATTCGGTGAGGTACATTTTTTTAGGGAGCAGGGAGCAGGGAGCAGGGAGCAGGGAGCAGGGAGCAGGGAGTCGGGAGCAGGGAGTCGGGAGCGGTGCGACCCACCCAACCCTTGGATTTAAGCAAAGTTCAAGAAACAGTCTCTGCTGCTAATATAGCGGTATTTAGCCTAATGAGGTACACCAATTTTTTTTCCTGTTCCCTCTGCTCCTCCTGGGAGGGGTTAGCTTTGGGTTAATCTTCACTGTTCCCGTCTTGATGCAGTCGCTCATGGGGGAAACCACGGCAGTCGCTCATGGGGGGAACCCCCAAGACCGCGCTGCCTTCCCAAGACCGCGCTGCATCGCTGTTCCCTGTTCCCTGTTCCCTAAAACCAGAAAATATGTACCTCACCATATTTACAACCGCTATATCAAAGTCCAAACCAAATCAATCCACCCAGGGTTAAACTCACCACACCAACAGCTAGCCAGACGAATTGATTATCCTTAGTGTTAATCTCAGCAGGATCTAGGGGTTCTGGTACCAAGCCTAGGCTAGGCTGGTTGCGTCCGCTAAAAGACTTATACACATAACTCTCCCGGTCGTCACTTTCTGCGATCGCACCTAAGTCAGGAATGTTGGTCATCCATTCTGCTGGTCTAGTAAGCTGAGGAGCTTGCAGAATATAGAGTAAATCTTTACCTTGTTTGGAGGTGTCTAGGTCAGGATGGCTAGTCAGCTGTTGGCAAAGTGCGATCGCTTCCGCTTTTTGCCCAGCTGCCTCATAAGCCATCACCAACCACATTTGCACCTCTCCCCCGAGCCCAGAGGATAGATTTACCAAATTCCTGGCTGTGGTCAAATGCTCTATAGAAGCACGATATTCTCCTCGTTCAAATGCTGCTTTTCCTGACTGGTACTCAAGGTATAATTTTTCATTAGCCATTAGTCATTCTTTAATTATAGCAATTCAACAACTTGTGAGGTACAAATTTATAGTTTTTAGGGAGCAGGGAGCAGGGAGCAGGGAGTACGGAATAGCTAAGTCGTAAGAGAGAAGAGGTAAAAAATAATTCGTACCTCATAGCTACGATAAACTATCTATTAATTTTTAATAATTAAAGAATTAATTATTAATTTCCATTTTCAATTAAGGTTCTTCAGTACCTTTGATGCTAAATGTACAGTTAAAAAGCTTATAAAGCTTACTTTACAGGGGTTCTGAGGCTATTTAACTAGCAAAATTTTCTGAATACCGCCTCTTCCGACTACTCCGAAGTCCCTGCTCCGTTCGCTTAGCGTGGCCAACGGCCTCAGTCCCTGCTCCGAAGTCCCTTTGCAAAAGTGTTTATTTAGCATAACAAGTACGGAAGAGCCTCAATTAACAATTTCCTACTTGCCATTTGCCATTTTTCCTTAGTTGGTAAATGCTGATCCGACAATCATCGAACCGATTCCTTCATCGGTAAAGATTTCCAGGAGCAGGGCATGGGGAATGCGACCATCAATAATATGAGCGGCACGTACCCCTTGGGCAAGCGATCGCACACAGCAGTTTACTTTAGGAATCATGCCACCAGAAACTACTCCAGTGTCAATCAACTCCCGTGATTGTTGAATATCTAGCTTAGGAATCAGGCTAGATGGATCTTTAGGATCCGTCAAAACCCCAGGGGTATCAGTCAGCAAGATCAGCTTTTCTGCTTCTAAAGCAGCTGCGATCGCACCGGCAACCGTGTCAGCGTTGATATTGTAAGCTTGGCCAGTATCATCAGCCGCCACACTAGACACTACTGGAATGTAGCCACTATTAACCAAAGACTCTACTAGTCGCACATCTACACTACTCACTTCCCCAACAAAGCCAATACCCTTTTGACCTTCTGGGCGTGCTACGAATAAGTTACCATCTTTGCCACATAGCCCGACAGCATTACCACCAGCGTGGTTAATTCGAGAGACTAACTCTTTATTAACCCGACCCACCAGCACCATCTCCACTACATCCATCGTGGCAGCATCGGTCACCCGCAGACCATTCTTAAATTGTGGCTCAATCCCTAATTTCCCCAGCCAGCTATTGATTTCCGGACCACCACCGTGGATAACTATTGGTCGTACACCCACAGAAGCTAAGAAGACAATATCCCGGATTACCTGATCTTTGAGATTGCTGTCTTTCATTGCCGCACCACCATACTTAACCACCACTGTGCGACCAGCAAACTTTTGGATGTAGGGTAGTGCTTCACTAAGTACCCGCACCCGGGTTGCTTCAGTTTCCCTTATGTACTCTTGAGTATAGAGCATAGGCAATCACTCAAATCTATAATCACATCCACAGCAGTTTAAATCATTTTCAGGGCTTAGGGCTAGATAGAATGGCTCGTTCCTTAAAAATTGGAACAGACAAAGCTTCAGCTACCTGTAGTAGGGTGGGCAAGGTTTTGCCCACCCTACCCATGGAGGTGATATAGGTATAATTTTCGACCCTACTCCCTACTCCCGTCTTGATGCAGTCGCTCATGGGGGAAACCCCCAAGACCGCGCTGCATAGCTACTCCCTACTCCCTACTCCCGGCTCCCTACTCCCATTCACCTAGGACCAGGTACCTCACCCAGATATTGAAATCAGATAGTTTTTCTAAAAAATTGCGGATTTACAAGCACAAGTCAAGACTAATTTAAAATAATAAAACAAGGCTACCAGCTTAAAGCCGGGCTTTATATTAAATTTACCTTAATGAGAAATTAGTAATCAGTAATTTTCCCTCACTACTACCGAGCAATGACCGATTACCATTAGCTCCTGTGTTAGCTTAAGTATATAGCCTAACAAACAATTGCTTAGTTACCTGTTTCACTTCAATGCTGAAAATCCTTCTAAAACAGCTGCGCCACGATCATTATATTCTTTGGTCTAACAGCTTAATTATTCTACTATTTTTAGTTTTAAGTATCTATGTCAAGATTCAGGACAGGGGTTATATAGTTGTAAGACTTTTTGATGATCCTTTTCTTCTAAATCGCCCCTACATCGGCACTTTATCAGCTGTGTCTGAATTAATGTGGTGCGTAGTAGTAACCATTTGTTTATGGTGCTGGTTCTTGCTAAACAAAATTCAGCCAAAAAAACAAATAAATCGATTTATTTTATACTCTGCTATTGGCATTGGAATATTATTAATTGATGATGTCTTCAGGATTAATTTAATACTAGCAAAGCAAGGGATTTCCAAAGCGCCGGTGTATTTTATTTATGGCATGGGTGCCATCCTCTATGGATTAGCGTTTTGGAGGATAATTCGAGCTACACCATATATACTCCTGATGATTGCGGCAATTTTATTTGTCATATCTGGTTTGGTGGATTCATCCCATTTGTCAGGACAAGGAAGCCGAGCCATGCTAGAAGATGCCACTCGGTTATTGGGTATTATGAACATCACTCTCTATTTCAGCCAGGTATGCTGGCAGGTGATGCTGCAATCTTTGAATAGAAAGAGAAATCCAGCTACCTAAGTCCCAAATTATTATTTAAAGTTCTCTGGGCAAAGAATTGTTGTGGGGTAATTTTAAATTCCGTAATTTCACAGATTTACAGTCGGTGGTGAAAACGCTAAGAATAGAATAACCAAGTGTGTCTTAGTGTCATCGGAGGTGATTACCTTCTTGATACCCAGTTCCCCTTTAAAAGGGAATTAACTCCAACGGATAACTAGGAGATTTGCTACTTGGTAAGAAACCAAGCTGGTTAATCTGACCATTGCTGTTACCGTCGGTGTTGCTGGAAATTCTTGCCCAATTGACCAACGGCATATGCTCAAAACCTTACAAGACATGTTCTCCGGTCATTATCTATCCCACGAGCATGGCTATGTCTGGAAGCCTGAATTAGTTGGAATTCATGCTGGATCGGATTTGCTAATTGCCCTATCCTATTACTCTATTCTGCTGTTGCTGATCTATTTTTGGTCTAAAAACCAAGATCTGCCATTACTGAAGATTTTATTACTATTTAGTGCCTTGGTTTTTTTCTGTGGGACCAGTCACTTGCTGGAGGTCTGGACAATTTGGCATCCAGATTATTGGCTCTCTGGTTTAGTCAAAGGCACTAGTGCCATACTTTCTCTGTCTAGCGCGATCGCACTAATAGTAGTGATGCCGAAAGTCTTAGCATTGTCGAGTCCAGCTCAACTGGAAGCGACTAACACAGCTCTGGAAAAGGAAATTGCTGGACGTAGACAAACCCTAGAAGAACTACTGAGATCCCAACAAGCCTTGTCCCTCCTGGTAGAGCAAACTCCCCTTGGTTTCATTGAGTGGAGCCTGGATGGTCAAGTGATGCAGTGGAACCATGTAGCCGAGAAAATTTTTGGCTATAAAAAGATTGATGCTTTTGGGCATCGTGCCCATGAATTGATGAAGCCGCAATCTTCCGTAGAGCAGCTCCAACGAGTTCTGCAAGACTGTTTGAATTTTCAGTACAGCAACTGCATTACGGAAAACTACCATCCACAAGATGGCAGTAGTATATTTTGCCAGTGGCACAATGCTCCCTTAATTGAATCTGATGGTACCGTCATCGGAGTCGTCTCCGTGGTAGAGGATATCACAAAGCGCAAGCTAGAGGAGGATGTACTCAGCCAAGCCTATGAAGAGTTAGAAAAACGAGTATTAGAACGAACAAAGCAACTAGCAGCAGCCAATGAAGTCTTAAAAGCTGAAATCAGGGAGCGCCGCCAGATTGAGTCGGAATTAGGCAACAACCTAGAGCTGCTCAACCTATTTTTGGAATATGTACCCGCAGCTATTGCCATGTTCGATCAGCAGATGAGGTACCAGTTTGTGAGTCGCCACTGGTACTCAGAGTACAAAATATCTGATGACAACATCATTGGCAAAAGCTACTACGACATATTTCCAGAAACTCCTGAGCGTTGGAAGACAATACACCAACGGTGTTTAGAAGGTGATTCAGTAGAGTGTGAAGAAGATTTGTTTATTCGCGCTAATGGTGAACAACAGTGGCTCAAGTGGGAAATCCGTCCTTGGGTTGACATTGCTGGGAAAATTAGCGGTATCATTATGAGTACTGAGGTAATTACAGAGCGTAAAGAAGCTCAAGAGGCACTCAAAAGACTTAATCAAGATTTATCCCGATCTAACCGTGAGTTAGAACAGTTTGCCTACGTGGCTTCCCATGATTTACAAGAACCACTACGAGCCATTAGTAGCTACACCCAACTCTTAGCTAAAAAATACCAGAGTAACCTGGATGCTCAAGCAGATAAGTATATTCATTACATCGTAGATGGCGCTACCAATATGCAGCAGTTAATCCAGGATCTGCTGAGTTTTTCTCGGGTGGGAACCCATGGTAAAGAATTAGCAGTTACTGACTGTGAGGTAGTACTGAATCGGGTTTTAGACAATTTAAATGTAGCGATTATCGAGAGCGATGTCATAGTTACCCATGACTCCTTACCTGTAGTGATGGGGGATGATATACAATTGAGTCAACTTCTGCAAAATCTCATCGGTAATGCTATTAAGTTTCGCAGCCAAGAGCTACCCAGAGTCTATATTTCAGCGAAACTGAAGGCTAAGGAATGGATCTTTTCAGTTCGTGATAATGGTATTGGTATTGAGCCCGAGTACTTTGAGCGCATCTTCACTATTTTCCAGCGCTTGCATACCCGCCGTGAGTATCCCGGCACAGGCATTGGTCTAGCAGTTTGTAAGAAGATTGTAGAGCGTCATGGGGGAAAAATTTGGGTAGATTCAGAGCTAGGAGTAGGCACAACATTCTACTTCTCAATACCACAGCATCATCAGGATTTAAACATTATCTAAAAATTTTAAGAATTGGCATCATAAAATATTATGACAAATACTCAAGCAATTGATATTCTGCTGGTAGAAGATTCGTCGAGTGATGCCGAACTCATTTTAGAGGCATTATGTGATAGCAACCTATCTAGTAACTTTCATTGGGTTGATGATGGTGCTAAAGCGATCGCATTCCTCCGTCAGCAGGGAAAATATCAGGAAGCCCCACGTCCAGCTTTAATTTTTCTGGATCTGAATTTACCTAAAAAAGATGGTCGCGAGGTTCTCCAAGAAATCAAGCAAGACCCCCAGATAAGTACGATACCAATTATTATATTAACCACATCTCAATCTGAGCAAGATATTATCAATACTTATAAACTAAAAGCTAACTGCTACATTTGTAAACCCATTGATTGGGAAAATTTTCTGTCGATGGTGAAGCAGATTGAAGAATTTTGGTTAGACCTTGTTAGACTGCCATCATATCAATAAATATGGACACCCATTCCCTAAAAATACTCCTAGTAGAAGATAACCCAGCTGATGCGGATCTTCTCCAAATCATTTTAACTGATGCCCAAGAGATTCAGTGGTCACTGGTGCAGGTAGAAAAGTTACAAGATGCTATTGATTCCCTCAGGAAACATCATTTTGATATAGTCTTGTTAGACCTATCGTTACCAGATAAACAGGGATTAATTACGGTAACAAAAACCCACGAGGTAGTACCGGATTTACCCATTGTGGTGTTAACGGGTCTTAATGATAGAGTTACGGCTCTAGAAGCATTACGAAAAGGAGCACAAGATTATTTAGTCAAGGGCAAAATTGATAGTGAATTGCTGATTCGCACAATTCGCTATGCCATTGAGCGAGCCAATACTATGAAGCAGCTTCGACAAAGTGAGGAGCAATTGCAACGACTCAATGAGGAATTAGAGCATCGCGTTGCGGAACAAACCGATGAATTAAGGAAAAAAAATCAGTACCTGCAACGGGAAATTGTCAGTCGGAAGTGCTTGGAAGAAGAACTTCGTCAGGCGTTGAATAAAGAAAAAGAACTCAATGACCTCAAATCTCGGATTGTTTCTGTCGTTTCTCATGAATATCGCACCCCACTAGCCACCATCCTATCTTCCGCAGAATTATTAGAACATTATAGTCATAAATGGTCTGACGAAAAAAAGCAACGTCATTTTCAACGGATTCAAACCACGGTTAAACATCTGACTAAGTTAGTGAGTGATGTACTGCTATTCAGTAAAGCTGAGGCAGGAAAATTGGAATTCAAACCATTACCTATGGATTTGTTAGGATTCTGTCAGGAAATTGTGGAAGAATTTAAACTAACAGCTAAGCCTGGGTTGACTATTAACTTTAACTGTATGGATAATACAAAGGAAACCTCCTGCTGTATTAGTCAGGGTTGGTTTGACAAAACTTATCTAGATGAAAAACTTTTGCGGCAAATTCTGTCTAATTTGCTCTCCAATGGGATTAAGTATTCACCGGATGGGGGTGATATCCAATTTGATCTGATCATGAGTGATCATAGTACTATGTTCCGGATCCAAGATTCCGGGATTGGCATCCCCCCAGAAGACCAAAAAGGCTTATTTGAGGCTTTCCAGCGCAGTAGTAATGTTGGTACTATCTCTGGTACCGGACTAGGATTAGCAATTGTCAAAAAATGTGTTAACCTCCACGGTGGTGAGATTTGTGTAGAGAGTGAAGTGGGAGTTGGTACAGCCTTTACGGTCACATTGCCATTACACTCATCCCGTTATTCAGGTGTTAGGTCTTAGGTTAATGGTGGTTAAGCTGTTCAGGGTAAGTATGCCTAATCAGTCTTGCTGGTGAGCAAATTGGTGAGCACCAAATAGAGAAAGTGCGATCGCAAACCCCAGCAGAATCGGTATCGCATACCAGGGAAACTCGGACACAGGTAAGTAAGCAGCAGCCCGGAGTCCAGTGCTGGTATAACTTAGAGGCAATAGATAGACAATCACTTTTAGGGCTGTAGGTAAGGTCTCTGGGTCAAAAAACGTCCCACCTAAGAACGACATCGGAACAATTAAGAAGTTGTTGAAAAGACCAACCATTTCCAAGGATTTGACATTCAATCCCACTATCACCCCTAAACCCGCAAACACAGCACAATTAAGCACTAGCAATAATAGAAATAAGGGATTGAGAAAACTCCATACTTTCCCAGTAAACAGCACTGCTACCAAAATCACTGAAGCAGATGTCATTAATCCCCGCAAAATCCCCGCCATCATTTTGCCCACATGCAAGGCTAAGGGATGCACTGGCATCAACAAGGTTTCCTCAAAGGTTTTCGTGTATAGCCGATCACCGCAAATGGAAAAGGTGGTGCCAGCAAAGCTAATGGTCATAGACGACAGCGCCACCATTCCTGGCAGAATAAATTCTAAATAGGATTCACCAACTGGGGGAGTCATTGTCCGATCTAACGTACTCCCTAGGCCAAGACCAAATGCTAAGATGTAGATCACTGGGGAGATTAGCCCACTAGCAACGACTTGGGTGGCTCGCACCCGTAACTTTAGCCAGTCCCCCCACAAAACCGTGAGGCTATCTGTGACTATAGTCGGTAACTGGGACCCTTTTATAGTGTTTTGATGGGGCAGTGATAGATTGGATTTCACAGTATCGGTTTCAATTAAGTTAATTTTCCTTTACATTAATCAATAATACTACCGACTACCACAAGTCATTAATCGTAGGGTGGGAAGTGCCTACCAACGCCCTTTGCAAGCTTCATGATCTGTCTGCTGCACTGCCCACCATACATGAACTGGGAATTGTAACAGGCAAGATGCCTGTTCCACTCCCGACTCCCGACTCCCGACTCCCGACTGGGAATTGTAACAGGCAAGATGCCTGTTCCACTCCCGACTCCCGACTCCCGACTCCCGACTCCCGACTCCCGACTCCCGACTCCCGACTGGGAATTTTAACAGGCAAGATGCCTGTTCCACTGTTCCCTGTTCCCGACAACTGCCGCGAAGTCTAAGTACTCAAAGATGGCAAGAAACTGACAATACCAGGAAAGGCAATAATCAACACTAACACCAGCAGTTGCAACAGAATAAACGGAATCGCACCTCGGTAAATTTCCATGGTTTTTACCTCTGGTGGAGCCACACCCCGTAAATAAAACAGAGCAAAGCCAAAGGGTGGTGTCAGAAATGAGGCTTGGAGATTGGCTCCGATAATTACCCCATACCAGACCAAGTCAAGGTTAAGCTGTTGAGCCACTGGAGCAAACAGCGGTACTACAATAAAGGCAATCTCAAAAAAGTCTATAAAGAAGCCTAGTAGGAAAATAGTTAACATACTGACTACTAGGAAGCCAATGTAACCGCCGGGAAGGTTTAACAGCATCGCTTCCATGACGCGATCGCCATTCAAGCCACGAAACACTAAACTAAATGCTGTTGAACCGAGCAATATAAAAATCACCATGCTGGTAATCCGCATCGTGGCATCAGAGCTCTGTCGCAGGGATGGCAAATTCAACTGACCATTCACACCAGCCAATACTATTGCGCCCAGGCAACCCACAGCCCCTGCTTCCGTTGGAGTAGCAATGCCAAAAAAGATACTGCCCAATACTAATAGAATTAACAATAACGGCGGTACCATTGATTGGATCACCCGCTTTCCCAACGCTTTGCCACTGATATTTCGGACTTCTAGGGGTAGGGCTGGTGCTGCGTCTGGCTTGAGCCATGCTACAATGACCACGTGAATGGCAAACGCCCCAGCCATCATTAAACCAGGAATCACGGAACCGATAAACAGGTCTCCTACGGAAATTCCTAACTGATCCGCCAATACCACCAGGACTACACTCGGGGGGATAATCTGTCCTAATGTCCCCGATGCCACGATTACCCCAGTGGCTAGTTCTTTGTTATAACCGTAGCGCAACATAATTGGTAGGGAAATCAGTCCCATGGCTACTACTGTTGCGGCAACGACTCCAGTAGATGCCGCCAGCAACGCTCCCACAATTACCACCGCTAAGGCCAATCCCCCTCGCAGCCGTCCAAACAGAATTCCCATGGTTTCCAACAGCTGCTCAGCAATGCCAGATTTTTCTAGCATCGAACCCATAAAAATAAAGTAGGGCACGGCTAGGAGAGTGTAGTTGCCCATGATCCCGAAAATCCGCTGGGGCATAGCGGTCATGAAAATCGGGTCAAAGATACCCAAACTCACTCCTATGATGGCAAACAAAATTGCCACCCCACCTAGGGAGAAGGCTACCGGGTAACCTATGGAAAGTAATACTAAGGCACCGCCAAACATGGCTGGACCTAACCAGTCATAACCCATGGTTTTAGTCCTCCTCCTGGGGTGCCAAATATCCCGCAAAAATTGCCCAGTTTTTGATCGCTTCTGAGATTCCTTGAAGAATCAGCAACCCAAAGCTGACAATAATCATGGATTTAATTGGATAACGGGGTAACCCTCCTGGATCTGGGGACATCTCTTGAATCGTCCAGGAATTAACAATTGCCCCCCAAGAAAAATAAATTACCATGATGCAGAAGGGAATTAAGAACAATAATGTCCCAATTAAATTAGCGATCGCTTGAGCCTTTGGCCTCAAACTCTTATAAAAAACATCCACTCGCACATGGCCATTATGCTTAAGAGTGTAAGCCGCCCCCAACAGGAATACTAAGTCAAATAAGTACCACTGAGTTTCGATAAACCCATTAGAACTCAAATTTTCTCCTATAAAACGTCCCAAGTAGCGACCAACGACATTCCACACACCAATCATGATCATCAGTGGCAAAATCCAGTAGGTTAAGCGACCGATTCTCTCGTTAAAGCTATCAATTACTCTAGAGATACGTAATAGTTGTTGCAATAGCCACACTCCTCACTTACCAGCTATTGGAATGATATTTTAACATAGCAAGTCCCAAGTCGCTAAGTAGCTGGACAAAAATAAACCTCGCTGTCTTAACTTGTGTAAAGTTGCCAAAAATCCCTCTATTCCCTGCTCCCTGCTCCCTGCTCCCTGCTCCCTAAAAACCCAGAACGAAAGGCCTAACTGAATGGCAAACCGCTGTAGGTATTATTAACAATTTGAGACCTATCTTTTGATATCACAAATCATTACGCTCTTTAACTATCGATCGGTTCAAGCGATATACTCAGCTTTCCCCGGCTACAGGATAAAAATAAAGTTGACCGGAAGAACGTTAATAAACAGAGGAAAGCAAGGATTTTAAAAGGATTGACCGGGGCTAGTCCGAAAATTTCTGGTATTAGCCAGTTCCATAGAACAATAACGAGTGAGTATTTTATTATAGGTTCAATCAGCGAACTCAACATCGACCACAGAAAAAAAGAAATACACTGTCTCCAATTGATGGTGGTGTCATTGGACTGGATATTGTAAGAATCACCCATTACTTTTTACCGGATATTCATAGGTAAATAACAATCTCGCTAGAATCGTCAGCCCAATTGCTTGAAGCCATGAAACTTTTTGAATGTCAAACATTGTGGGCATTAGCCAATTCCAGAGCATAAATACCAAAGGGCTCCAAAGAATTGAAATCAAGATTAAAACAGGAATTCGTATTAAGGATTTGATGGTTGATACCTTAAGGGTCTCGAATGCCCAATTCGGAATTGTATTCTCAATTTCAGATGGTGATGGTGTCATAATTTCTCTCCTAGGATAAGCTAATCTGATTTGGGAGCATGTCACTTTTGAAATTAGGTACATAGATCCCCCCTAACCCCCCTTAAAAAAGGGTTTCAGCTTGCTCTGATAGTAAATCGTTCATCTCTGCTGCCACTTTGATCTACTCCCAATTTGATCAGAACTTAGGAGACACAGGGATGAAAGGCTTTGTAAGCCATGAGTTTTACCTCTTGCTACAATTCATTTCAATCAAGATATTTATAGAATGTCAGATAATCCCCTGGCTTCGCAGTACCCTTAAGGGTACCTTTTTTGTTAAGAATGATTAACGTTATAGCAATTCTATTTCCCATGAGGTACAAAGATATCCCCCGTTGGTCTCCCTTAAAAAGGGTGACTTTTAGGTTGATAAGTTTACCTCATAAATGCAATAACTGCTATAAGTTATTTTAGCTATAGTTCAGTATCTAATCCATTTTTTTCTGAAGAGATTCCAAACAAGACAGCGATTGCCTTTGAATGGTGAATTGAGAATGTAGAATGAAGAATGAAGAATGTAGAATCTAGAATTAATAATTAAGAATTAAGAATGTAGAATTAAGAATGTAGAATTGGAAATTCTGACTTCTGACTTCTGCCTTCTGCCTTCTGCCTTCTGCCTTCTGCCTTCTGCCTTTTGCCTTCTGCTTTCAACCTTAAAACCTTCAACCTTAAAACCTTCAACCTTAAAACCTTCAACCTTCAACACTCTGCGAGCACAATCGCTCCAATAACTCCTTCGGAATAGTTTCAAAATCTTCCAACAAAAAATCCATAATCGCCAGATGGCGCAAGTGACCAGCAGTTGGAGGGTAACAGCGACGACTGGTGGAAAACCAGCCATTAACCGTGTGAACGGAACAGGAGCAGATCAAAGCTATATCTTCGTGAGTTACGTCCCACTTCTGGTAGAACCGTTGCGGTGTCATACCTAATTCCAAGTAACTGTATAGTCGGATCAATATTTGCTCTCGTTCCGTGATGGCATAGGGATAGGAATTTTCCTGCTTCGGTTCCGTCTGTTGTCCAAGCTGTTCAAGACGCTCCATTGTGCTACGCACACGCGACGCGAAGGCTTCGTGATAATCGAGCTTGATGATGAAAGAATCGTGTCTTGATGCAAAGCGCGAGTGGGGACGGACTGCATCAAGACAGGGATGAGAGCTAGGTCGCTTATACAGTCTACTTTTTAGCTCTCATGTCTCCGTTTCCAAAAGATATTATTAGACCAACGTTGTTCTAATTGGTATTGGTGACCTAGCATTTCCAAGTAAAGTTTGTAGTTTTTTTCATGGATAAAGCTATAGGCAGGAAGTGCCTCTCGTTTGCCCATTAAATGATCGGCGATCGCATTACCAGCATAAAAACCTCCTCCTAAGGCAGAAGCAATCCCGTAAGATGAAATTGGGTCATAGGCAAAAGCAGCATCCCCTACAGCCAACCAGTTTTCTCCAAAAACCTGCCGTAAATGGGAACTATTTGCCATTCGGATCGTAATTTTATTATTTGAGTCCGAAATTAGATAATCTTTTACCAAAGCGCCGATTAAGTGGGTTTTGCTTAATGCTTCTTGGTACAAATCAATATTGAGCATAGCTTTAGACAACAAATCGGCATCAGTCAGAAAAACCGCCATTAAGCGATTACCAGGTACAACCGTTGCATACCACCAACCGTTTTCTACTGCTTCGATATAGGTATAGTGAGCAATGGTGTGATTCAGTTGCAGGTTAAACGGACATGCTAGACCGATCAAACGATCGTATTGCTCTCGCTTAACGCCCAAACATTGAGCCAGTTTGGCTATTCTACCTGTAGCATCCACCAGAAAATGCGATCGCCAGGTTCGTGGCTCGCCTTTACAATTAACAGTAAGCTGCCAATTGTTATCGAGATCCTGCTCAACTTTTAAGAATTTACAACCCATTAACCACTCTACGGCTTGATCCTTGCTCAGTTGATAGAGGTGCTTTTCAAAATTCAGACGGTTCAAATGCCATCCATTGCCATTAGTCTCGAAGATAAAGAGTTTTTCCTGGATCGACTCTCCTCCCCAGATATATTGATTTCCATGACAAACCAAATGTTCTGGTTCTTTTAAGCATCGATCTAGCCCAAATATCTTCAAAAGTGGCAATACATTAGGGGGAATAGTTTCACCAACTTTAGTGGTAATCTGAGCTGAAGCTTCTATAATTAAACTTGCAATCCCCCGTCTAGCGAGTGTTAAAGCCGTGGCGGTCCCAGCTACACCGCCACCGATAATAATAACCTGTCGGCTATCCATGAACTGTTTATCGCTCGTCGCGTTTAAACAATGGACGTTCCTGCTTGGGTCTTTCTTCCGGCACTGCTCGAGAAACTGCGGACAGAATGTCTTGAGCTTTTTCTATATGTGATTTCTCATCTGGTTCCCGATCTGCTTCCCGATCTGCTTCCTGAGCATTTTCAGCCCGTAAGACTTGCTCAAAACTTGGATCTGACTGAGCAAACGGTCCGCGATCTGATTCTATCCATAGGGTGCTGGGCAAAAACTCCTCCTCTTTGCTTTCAGGTACTGGGTGTTGAGCGATAATACCAAGTTGATACCATTGCTTGACCATATTGTTGATCCTTAATTGATATTGACTCCCTAAATCCCGCAGCCAATCCTGGCGGTAATCAAAGTGTTTGAGACGTTGGGCAATATTCAAATTTGGGTCAGTGAGACGTTTAAAACTATCTTCGCTCAAGACTTGGTTAGGGACGCGGGCTGCCCAGAATGAAGGCAACGGCAGATAGGTTGAAGGGTCGTATCCTGACAGACAACTAGCTTCATCAGTTTGCCAGGGCACACCCAGCCAGCGGGTCAGAGTTCCTGGTCCACTGCCATCCAAAGGTCCATCCGCTCCTACAGCAATTTGGGGGTTTAGCCAGTATCCAAAATCATCCGGTGGCTGTTCCCCTTCAGGCAATACCTTTAACCGAAATGGCTTCTCCCACATAATCAGATTACGCAACGGCCAGGTAATTTCAATCCCTGGGTGAAACGGTCCTCCCAGACATTCTTCTAAGGGAGCAATAGTTAGGGCTTCTGCTTGCTTTGGTGGAGACAACTCGTAGAAAGACTTGCAGACATCAAGGGGATCTGAGCTGAAGTTACCCTCCGCCCATTGCTCCAGCCATTGGTATTGTGTTTCGGTAACGGCAAGGTCAACTTGAGGCAAGTTGTTATATTCGCCAAATGCATCCCCATAAAAAGGAGGAATCTCTGCTGGTTCGTATTCCTGGCTGTTAGGATTTCTGAACCATTCAAATAATCTCATCCGGCCTGGTTTAGAAGCCTCGGAAGGATCGGATAGTTGGGCTACTAATCCGGGTTCAGTCAAGTCACTGGGTGAATTTTTACCAAATAAGAAGAAAAAGCCAGAGTTTACCCATTGGGTTTGACTCATTCGCTCAAAAATTGGGTAGATATGCTGCCAAAAATTAAGTTGACTTGGACCAGAAACCCATCCTTCCTGGATAAACAAATTCAGTACCACATCATACATCGTTACCACCCCGTATAATCCCTGTCCAAAATTGGGAGGGGTAACAACAACCATTGCTGGTTCAGCTTCCAGGGTTTGACCATTATAGACTACTGTTGCTCTGATTGGACCATCACAGACATCATCGTGCCAGCCGTCATTGTTAGCAAAAGTTGTTGCTTCTTTACCTGTGTATGACTCTGATTTGCCCTCACCACCAAAGAACAGCAAACGACCTTTATGATCGGTTCTGATTTCTCCGAGGGGTACTTCTTTACCGAAGAACTTTCCACCAGTCAAATGATATTGAGAGCCACTGACTTCAATTCCAGAAATTGATTTTGAGCCTGGGTCAATAATTAGTTGTTGGCGGTCTTCACCCTGAATTGAGAAGTTCCGGAATTGGGCAGGAAGAGCAAGTTCTCCAAGATCCATAGCATTGTTAAATTCATACCATCCGGCTTTGCGATTTGCCACATGAACCCGCCATGTAATTGTCGCATCATCATCGACAGTAAGCTCTTTTATGACCTCATCATTGTCATTCAAACCGTAGATGCGAAAACGCACAACCTGCTTTTTGAGCCTACCCTGGCTATCTTTATAACCCCCTTCCACTTGAGCTGGTTGACCGGGAATTTCAGGCGCGATATAGTAATCGACTGGATTATTGGCCGGAGCATTTCCAATGCGTGCAATACCAATAGGTGGGTAAATACTTACTTTCGTAATTTCCTGATTCATGATGTATCTTAGTAGCCGTACAAGTGAATAAATTGCTAAGAATAGGGGCGTTGCTGATGTTGGGTATGATTATGCCCAAATTTGGGGGTCAAAAAACTCTCTTGCGTCCCCCAAATTTGCGGGATTCAGGGGGCGTTACCAAAACCAGGTATGGCATATTCATTCCTTGATTCAGCAACGCCCAACCTTCACCATTCTACATTCTTAATTCTCCATTCTCAATTCTCCATTCTCAATTCTCAATTCTCAATTCTTAATTCTCAATTCTCAATTCTCAATTCTTAATTCTCCATTCTTAATTCTACATTCTCTCCTCCTTCAAGCACAATCGCTGTCTTGATGCAGTCGCTCATGGGGGAAACCCCCAAGACCGCGCTGCATCGCTCCAATAACTCCCTCGGAATAGTCTCAAAATCTTCCAACAAAAAATCCATAATCGCCAGATGGCGCAACTGACCAGCAGTGGGAGGGTAACAGCGACGACTGGTGGAAAACCAGCCATTAACCGTGTGAACAGAACAGGAGCAGATCAAAGCTATATCTTCGTGAGTTACGTCCCACTTCTGGTAGAACCGTTGCGGTGTCATACCCAATTGAGAATAACTGTATAGTCGGATTAGAATTTGCTCTCGCTCCGTGATCGGATAGGGACACAAATTTTCCTGCTTCGGTTCCCTCTGTTGTCCAAGCTGCTCAAGACCCTCCATTGCTTCACGATAATCGATGGAATGATGAATAAATCGTTGTTTTGCCATTATGATAGAGTTACCTAAACTGTAGTTTGGGAAAGAGCCGCGCTTGTGGCCGGTCAAGCGAAAAGCGCGGCTTTTTTTGGGATGTTTATAGTATAACTATTGGCTAAGATTGTTGTCAAGTGAAAAAAAAAATCTGGATAAATTTTCGTTATTGTAATAATTAGTTACAATTAAATAGTTAGGATGATAACATATTTAGCTAATAGCAACTTAAGCATAGGTTAAGACATAGTATTTTGGTTGAAAGGGAGCAGTTAATATAAATATATATTAACCTTGTTATCTCAAGAGTTTCCTGATAAAGTAATGATTATTATCATTGATAATGCTCCTAATAACACTAGTCACGTGGGTAGAAGTTCCTGATAATATTATTTTATTTTTATCTAATGAAATTGTAGGTAGTCTAACTGGCTGGTCAGCGATCGCCTTTGGCGCGGCTTCGCCGATCGCTTTTAGCGGAAGCTGAGGCCTTTGGCCACGCTTCGCGTTCGCGTAGCGTCTCTGTAGGAGAATCGCATCGCACCACCCATTTACATCATTTTCATTCGATCAGAATTTGGAAAAATCTTTAAGTTCCGGTAACCCCAGTTACAAGCCTTATCAATACTGTAAATTGATTATTTCGAGTCTCGGTTTAACTGTTGGGCTACTGTTTTAGGGTCTTTGTCTACTTCCTTTGTCTTTGAATTGAGGTCGATGTCAGGATAGAGTTTTTGTGCTTCTTGATAGACGGAAATAGCCTTCTGTATTTCCCCTTTTCTTGCTAGTTTTCCTCCCTGATGCACTTTGGCTAGTGCGGCTAACAAGTGCGCTACTGTTTTTGGATCTTTATCTATTTCCTCTGTATATGGGTTGAGGTCGATGTCAGGATTGAGTTTTTGCGCTTCTTGATAGACAGAAATAGCCTTCTCTATTTTCCCCCTTCTTGCTAGCCACCTACCCAGTCTTACCTTCCTTTGTGTAGCGAAATGTTGCACCACTGTTTTTGGATCTTTATCTATTTCCTCTGTATCTGGGTTGAGGTCGATGTCAGGATTGAGTTTTTGCGCTTCTTGATAGGCAGAAATAGCCTCCTTTATTTTCCCCTCTCTTGCTAGTATCGCTCCTTCAATTACCTTAGGTTGTGCGGCTAACAAGTGCGCTACTATTTTAGGGTCTTTGTCTATTTCCTCTGTATCTTGGTTGAGGTCAATATCAGGATTGAGTTTTTGTGCTTCTTGATAGGCAGAAATAGCCTCCTCTATTTTCCCCTCTCTTGCTAGTATCGCTCCCTCTTGTATCTTGGCTGGTGCGGCTAACAAGTGCGCTACTATTTTAGGGA
>NZ_JAAHHS010000759.1 GCF_010692395.1 Moorena sp. SIO3H5 | reverse complement strand
TTGTGTTTCCACTTGTTCACTGATTCTTTGAGCACAGATACTAGTTCAAATCTTTCTTTGAATGTTAGTTTGGCCTTTCCATCTACTCCAGCAGTTTTCTTCCCTTGATTTAACTGTGTTACTTGTCTGATAGCTAGCATTCTTGCTGAGTGGGATTTCAGTATCAGCTTTTGGAGCTTCCTGGCTTTGGCCATGTCTCCAGTTCTAATACTAAATCCGATTTAGATAGATGCCCTTTGAAATTAGTCATGAGCTAACCAATGATAGTTGGTTAAGCTTTTGATTTCTTCACTCATATCCATCAGAATAGTGCAGCGGTTTACTAATATTTCTTCAATCTCTTCAATTGTTTCAAAATATTTATTCACTAAGGGTTCATCTACCAATTTCCATAGCCTTTCTGCTGGTTGTAATTCTGGAGAATACGGAGGCAAAAATTCCACCTTTATCCCTTCTGGAACCACTACCTTCTTACTTCGATGCCATCCTGCATTATCTTCTATTAATAAGACTATTTTTTTCTCTGCAATCCCTACATCTTTGGCAAAGTTTTTATATACCAGATTTAACCACTCTGTGTTTACTCTCGGTATCAAATACCATAATGTTTCTCCTGTTTTTGGTTTCACAAATCCATAAACATATACCCATTCGTAACGATGACTTACTATGGCAATTGGTCTGTCTCCTATTTTTGACCATACCTTCTTCAAAATTGGCTTGAGACCTATTCTATGTTCATCAAAAAACCATAGTTCTACTTCCGCTTCTGGATATTTTTGCTCCAATTCTTTAACTTTTAGCCAGAGGTTATCTTTGAAGTTTTCTTGTTCTAATTTATCTCCCTTGTTATGTGTTGGTCTTGGTCTTTGCCATGAGTATTTGCACTTTTTTAAATAATCCCAACCCCTCTGATTCCATACTTTTTCTTTTCCTGTTTCTTTTTCTATCCAACGTGCTACTTTTGGTCCTGTCCATATTCCTCCATCCGGAGGACTAGATTCCAATTTTTCCTGAAGCTTTAATAGTTGTGTTTCTGTTAATAATGCTTTTCTTCCTACTTTCTGATTTTTGGGATTTTTACGACAATTTTTGACCCCTTCTTCTCCTAAATTATTATATTTTTTGACAATCTTTTTTGCATAACCATAATTAATTCCTACCGCGATTGCGCTATTTTTTATTGTCCATCCTAACGCTATTTTCCAAAGTAGATGCCATCTTCTTGACTCTACTTTATCTTCACTTTTTAAATACTTTTTCTTTAACTCTTGAACAGTATAGTGATTAGCTAAATGAGCTGTTCTTGGCATCGCTTTTCCAAACTAACATCTCTCCTAATTATAAGTCTTTTTTGATTATCGGATTTAGAGATCGGAAGAGCGTTGAGAGTCGCTAGTAACAATCGGCC
>NZ_JAAHHS010000758.1 GCF_010692395.1 Moorena sp. SIO3H5 | reverse complement strand
TTGCCTGGGAACCATCTTCAAATCCCCGCACTAAAGTACTAGGAATCACATTCTGTTTTCCCAGATTGACGCCCACAGGAAGAATAATCAATTGATCACTATCGTTTCGCCTTGGGCTAGAGGTAGTGGCGGCGACTTCCGGTTTTGATACCTCAGGTGCTAGGGTTTCGGCAAAAACGGAAGTTATGGTAATCAAAGAACACAAGAGAGTTGTTACAGCTAGATAAGCTAGTGAAATAAGTTTCATCCAACACCTATGAGCTGACTAAATACTGACTAATTTTTTTAAGGGAAACTACATACAGACTTCCCAACTTGGTCAGCTCAAGTAACAGTAACAACTAAGGGGTTTGATACTTCAGGGTTGTTGCACTAGGAGTACTTACGTAGTAACTCTACCTGTCGATTGGTTTCTTTTGGCACTTTACTACTACAAAAACGATCACCCCATCACCCCATCACCCTATCACCCCATCACCCCATCACCGGTAATTTCATCCACCGTAATCAACTTCACTGAATTTTAAACTTCGGTATCTTTCCGGATGTATCCAGTTAGCAAATTAGGAAAGAATAGGAGTAGAAACAAACAGTTGATTTCCACCAGATAAAGGACATGAGAAACCAATTCGGTAAATCCTTAGTTATTTCCGCGTTAACTACTTTAGGTGTTGCTGCTCTTGCTAGCAGTGCTTTTGCTCAGGTGCCTGCTCCTATAGAGCAGGATTTCGAATTTATGGGCACAGTAGAGGGAACCTGTTCTTTTGTAGATGTTCAACCTGGTGCTTTAACAAACCCTAATCCCGAAGTATTAGCTGTTATTAACCCAGGTGATTATGCTACAGGTTTGATGCTTTGTAATAGTCCAGCAACTATCTCTCTTGGAGACTTGATGGCGACGAATGAGGTATCTGAAAGACTTTTAGAAACCGCAGAAACCTACACCTATAGCGTTTCTTTTAGTGAGATTGGTGGTGCAACAACTGATGAAATCGAACGTACTATGGGAGAACCTGCAGCAATACCACTAAATTTACCTCCTAGCGAATTCGAGGTTGAAGCTGACATGATGATCGAGGGACTCTTACCCCTTGAAGGTGGTGATTACGCCTTTATGTTTACGGTGACAGCTACAGCTAACTAAAGTCAACTATTGGCTGGAAGCCAGCGACGTATCCCGCTGGAAGATTGATGTAAATGCAATTAACCTCTAATTTTTTTGTTGTCTCCGTAGAAATCGGTTTTACCCGATTTTTCCTACGGAGATTTTACCAATAAACGGTTTATTTATAATAATATAAATTTTTTTTTATAGAGTAGAGAGTAGGCAAGAGATAAGAGGTAAGAAGCAAGAGGCAAGAGGCAAGAGGAACCCACCCCTAACCCCTCCCAGGAGGGGAAGGCAAGAGGCAA
>NZ_JAAHHS010000757.1 GCF_010692395.1 Moorena sp. SIO3H5 | reverse complement strand
CAAGAATTCAAGGGCCATACGAATGGGGTCTATAGCGTGAGTTTTAGTCCCGATGGCCAGTATCTCGCCACTAGGGCAATCGGGTCTTATCCAGCGAGAACCTTGAGAAGATAGTCATTGTCCCAACCTGCCTGTAATCGCTTATTTTGAATGCCGACTTTCGAGGTTTTTTCTTGATTCAATAAGCTCAGCGCCAGATGCCTGACCATCGCTAAGTTTTCGTCACCATGCCCTTTTCGAATGCGACACTCATCTTCTCGAAACGCTACATCTAAGACCCAATGAAGGGAATTTTCAATACCCCAGTGAGTGCGAATCGCGCTGGCTAATCGTAGGGCATTCGGCACTAACGAACTAATAAAATAGCGTCGCTCTGGTTCGGGAGTAGGCTTGCCACTCTCTCGACGGACCGATTCAACCATCACAATGCTCTTCAAGCCCGCCCACTTCTCACCATTGAGTAATCCTTCAACACACCCCATACTCCAATATCGTCGAGTTTCAATGCGTCCATGTCCGGTCTCTACTCGTTCATAGTAATCGTATTCAATGCCCTTAAATCCCGTCACTTCAGCGTAGGCAAACAACTGTTGAACATCGGTACACAAATCTCCTTGATTTCCCTTGAGCGCCAAGACGTAGTCTCCTCCCTGAGTGATAATTTGTTCGGCAATGGCCGTTTGAGTGCCCATGGCATCAATGGTGATAATACATCCTTCAATGGCGAGCACTTTGAGCAATTCGGGTATCGCTGTAATTTCATTGGACTTTTCATCCACTTTGCGTTGCCCTAACACCAGACGATTGTTGTTGGCCCAGGCACTAACCATGTGAATAGCTCCTTTATTATCGCCGCTATCGTAAGAGCGACGAAGCGTCTTACCATCAATCGCAATCACCTCTCCTTGTGTCAGGCAACTGACGGAGCGTACCCACCGCAGAAAACACTTCTGCAATTGTTCAGGATTAAGGCGAGCAAACACATCGCCAAAGGTATCATGGCTAGGAATACCATTGGGTAACTCTAGAATGGTGTTCAACCACTCATATTTCGCTTGGCCAAATGTGGCGACTCCAACCCAGCCATTGGCTCCACAGATCACCGCTAAAATGGTGATAATGATGATATCAATGAGTAAATGGCGTTTGCTCCGCTCTATCCTCGGGTCTTCCACTTCTCTAAAATGCTCAATGAGGTTAAGTCCTGGAGCGATAGGCGTGAGGTTGAGTTTCGGTTGGGCTGGGGCAAAGGCGTCGTTAATATTGGGTTTGGGCTTTTGAATCATCAGAGTTTTTGAGCCTCAAGACTGTCTTGATACACTCTCCTCTGACGCCACATTTTGCAAGTTTTTAAGACCCGATTGCCCTAATCAATATACGAGAGAGAGGCCCTCTTGTCTTTGAAGCGCTTCAAAATAAATCACA
>NZ_JAAHHS010000756.1 GCF_010692395.1 Moorena sp. SIO3H5 | reverse complement strand
AACAAACGCACCATTATCAACAGGACTTACGCAACTGGCACAGTGCGATCGCTAATTATTAGTATTTTAGTACTACTAGTGAGATTTTTCTGAAATCAGACTTTTTTAGAATTGTAATAGTAATGATAACAATAAATTTCGGGTATTAATTTTATGGGAAAATAATTAGAGGGTGCCTTAAAAAATCAATTAGCAATGAAATTTACTAAACTTAATTATTGCCAATATTTACTTAGTAGCCAAATCAATTATACAATGACTAATCTAGCAGAGCATTTGGACAATATTAGTCATGATAAAATTAATTATTATTTAAAACATGAGAAATTAACTCCTCGTTTACTTTGGGATAATGTGAAAGATTTAATTGTCCCTGATGAGGATGCTTATATTATATTTGATGATACAGTTTTAGATAAAAGATTTGCTGAAGAAATTGAAATTGTCCGAAAACAATATAGTGGAAATGAGCATGGCATAGTTAAAGGAATCGGAGTAGTTAGTTGTATATATGTAAATCCTAAAACTCTCACTTTTTGGGTGATAGATTATCGTATTTTTGCTCCTGATAATGATGGTTTAACTAAGGTTGACCATGTTAAAAATATGCTGAAAGGTCTTGTATATCAAAAGCTGCTGCCTTTTGATACGGTTTTAATGGATACATGGTATGCAGTCAATCATTTAATGCTTTATATTGATAGTCTAAAGAAAGTTTTTTATTGCCCATTAAAAACTAATCGTTTAGTTGATGATACTTTTGGTCAGGAGAAATATAAAAATATTGAATCATTATCATGGAGTGAAGATGAGTTATCATGTGGTAAAATCATAAAAATCAAAGCATTTCCTGCTGAAAAAAAAGTGAAACTTTTCCGGGTTACTGTCTCTACCGATAGAACGGATTATGTCACAACTAATGACATATCTCAAAGCGATACGGATGTTGCACAAAAAGTGTGTAAAATCCGTTGGAAAATAGAAGAGTTTCATAGAGAGATAAAGCAATTAACTGGCATTGAATCATGTCAATGTCGTAAAGGTCGTCTTCAAAGAAATCATATTGCTTGCGCTATGCTGGTTTGGCTAAGACTGAAAAGTTTAGCTTATAACACAGGTCAAACTATTTATAAAATTAAGCATAATTTGCTTTCTAACTATTTAATACAGCAACTAAAGCGTCCAGATATTGCTATGTCAATGGTTTAGTCTTTAGGCGCTCGGTGCGCGAAGCGCACCATAGCTTGTGCCAGTTGCGTAAGTCCTGAATTATTCTAATTCACAGCCAGAAAATATGCGATCGCATCTCTATTATCCCAAAAGTTTGAGAAAATAAAGATATTGGACTTGAGAGCCGACAAATATGGTACAAGTTTCCACCAAACCATTAACCCTAGAAGAATTTTTACAACTCCCAGAAACCAAGCCAG
>NZ_JAAHHS010000755.1 GCF_010692395.1 Moorena sp. SIO3H5 | reverse complement strand
CACTAGTGGAATGTTATGCAAGTCAGCTCAATCGGGTCTTTATGAATCTTTTGAGTAATGCCATTGATGCCATGGAGACTGCTGCCCAACTACAACCTAAAATCACTATTCAAACAGCCGTCTTAGATGACAATAAAGTAGCCATTAGCATTAATGACTGTGGTCCTGGCATTCCGTCTGCAATTCAAAATCAGATATTTGAGGCATTTTTTACAACTAAGCCAGTAGGCAAGGGAACAGGTCTAGGGCTTTCCATTAGCTATCAAATCGTAGTCGATAAGCATCAAGGCTATTTGGCTTGTGAGTCCGCTCCAGAGCAAGGTACAACCTTTCGCATCGAACTGCCTATTAGGGGTAATTGAAGGGTTACTGTCACCAAGTGCAATAAGCTCAAATCAATTGATATACATAGGCTTCAGGGCTTAATATTTTGCAATGTAGTCATAAAGGCAACAGCTTAATCATAAGTTTAGCTTATTGATATTCTTGATATTTTATGCTCAATGCGTCATCTATCCAGACGTATTAAATGAAACGTACATGGTCCACTAATGAACTCCATGACCACTGGCAATTAGCCCCGAATGGATTAGACCTAATCAAACAGAAGCGGGGAGCCAATCGCATGGGGTTTGCGCTGTTGCTCAAATTTTTTGAATATGAGGGACGCTTTCCGTTGCAGAAGAACGAAATTCCCCGCTGTGTCCAAGCCCACATTGCCCAGCAGCTTCATTGTCCGGTCACAGACTATCAAGAGTATGATTGGTCCGGTCGAGCGATAGTCTATCACCGGGTTGAAATCCGAGAGTACTTTGGCTTTCGTCCCTGTAGCAAGGCTGACTTTGACGATGTTCATGGCTGGTTAATTGAACACGTCTTGCCCCATCAGGCGAATGAAACCCATGTGCGTCAGGCATTCTACGACCATCTGCGTCAATTAAAAATAGAGGCTCCCACGCCTGGGCGCATGAGTCGATTGCTGGACTCCGCCCGACGCCAATTTGAAAGACAGCTATGGGCAACGGTGACTGAACAGTTGTCCCCAACCTGTTGCCAAGCTTTGGATAAATTGTTGGGGAATGAAGCTGATATTTATCGGTTAGACCCGGATGAATTCGGCCTCAATCAACTCAAAGCAGACCCCGGTTCACTGAGCATCAACAGTTTACTATCTGACTTATCTAAGCTAGAACTCATAAAGAGTCTCGGGTTACCAGACAATCCATTTGGAAAAGTCTCATCGGCTGTGATTGAACGCTACCGATTGCGGGTGGAGACTGAAACCCTCAGTGAAATGCGACAGCATCCACCCTCTACTCGCTATACCCTGCTGGTGGCCTTCTGCTGGCAGCGATTTCATATCATCACCGATAGAGCTATCGATCTATTTATTCAACTGGTGCATCGTTTGGAGCGCCGCAGCTATAAGCGAA
>NZ_JAAHHS010000754.1 GCF_010692395.1 Moorena sp. SIO3H5 | reverse complement strand
CCAGGAAAGTCGGCAGGAAATGAGTGAGGATGAACTGGATGCTATCGGTGCAGGGGACCAAGGTCTGATGTTTGGCTTTGCCTGCAACGAAACTCCAGAACTGATGCCTATGCCGATCAGTTTGGCTCATCGGGTTTCTCGCCGCCTGGCAGCTGTACGTAAAACTGGTGATTTATCTTACCTGCGTCCTGATGGCAAAACCCAAGTCAGTGTGGTTTATGAAGATGGCAAGCCGGTTGGGATTGACACGATTCTGGTTTCCACCCAACACGATGCCACTATTGGTGATATTACCGATGAGGCAGCTGTCCAGGCAAAAATTAAAGATGACTTGTGGTCAGCAGTGGTGGAACCCTGTTTCCAAGATATCGAGATTAAGCCGGATAACAACACACGCTTCCTAGTGAACCCCACAGGGAAATTTGTGGTTGGTGGTCCCCAAGGTGATGCAGGTTTAACTGGTCGCAAAATTATTGTAGACACCTATGGCGGTTACTCACGCCATGGTGGTGGTGCTTTCTCTGGCAAAGACCCCACTAAGGTAGACCGTTCCGCTGCCTATGCTTGTCGCTATGCAGCTAAGAACATTGTGGCAGCAGGTTTAGCAGACAAATGCGAAGTCCAGCTGAGTTACGCGATTGGGGTGGCTAGACCCGTGAGTATCCTTGTAGAAACCTTTGGCACTGGTAAGGTGGACGAGGAGATTTTGCTGCAATTGGTCAACAACTATTTTGAACTGCGTCCTGCTGGAATTATCCAAACGTTCAATCTGCGCGGATTACCCGCAGAACGGGGTGGTCGTTTCTATCAAGACACGGCAGCTTATGGTCATTTCGGGCGTAGCGATTTGATTCTGCCTTGGGAAGAAACTGATAAAGCAGAAATCCTGAGGGAAGCTGCTGGTAAATCTGGTGCTGTATCGATGGCATAAACTAGTACTCGGTTAAGTTAAGGTTTTAGGTATTAGGCATTAGGCTTTAGGGATGGTTAAAGCCTAATGCCTAGTGCTATTAGCAATCAGCAATCAGCTATCAGCAATCAGCTATCAGCCAATGCGCTACGCGCACGCGTGCGCGTTCAGCCCTTGGCCGTAGGCCAGGCTAAGGAAACCGCTTTTGAATAAAATAAGCTGACCCCTGACCACTGACCCCTGACCACTGACCGCTGACCGCTGACTGCTGACCGCTGACCTAATAACGTCTCTAGGGTTTTTCCTGATTATCTCCCTTCTTAGTTTCAGCAGGTTGACTGGGTTGAGACTGTTTTTTCAACTGAACAAAAAGTTGAAAGCGGGTACTATTGGGGTCGATTTTGGCAACGGTTAAGCCGATGGTGTTAATTGCCTTTGCTAAGATTTCTTGCTGGGTTGGTAGTTGAGCGAGATTGAGATTACTGCTATTGAGGGTACGTTCAACATCAAGGAAAAATTGACCAGTGTTGGGATTAGGTTTGGTTGGTACGGA
>NZ_JAAHHS010000753.1 GCF_010692395.1 Moorena sp. SIO3H5 | reverse complement strand
TTTACACTTGAGAAATATTGCTTTTTGGCAAGATAAAATGTTGGTTTTTGACTGCATTGAATTTAACGAGCCATTCCGTTTTGTCGATGTCATGTATGATGTGGCCTTTACCGTCATGGATTTGGAAGCAAGACAGCGTCAAGACTTGGGGAATGCATTTCTCAACACCTATGTTGAGCAAACTGGAGACTGGGAAGGTTTACAAGTCTTACCTTTATACTTGAGTCGTCAAGCATATGTACGGGCAAAAGTAAATTCATTTTTATTAGACGATCCAGGGATTCCCCCAGAAGTAAAACAAGAAGCATTCCAAACTGCTGCGAGTTATTATCAACAAGCATGGGAATATACCAAACCCCGTCAAGGTCAATTAATTATCATGTCTGGTTTGTCTGGCTCAGGTAAGAGCACAACCGCCCGTTATCTATCCCACCAATTGGGAGCCATCCAGATCCGTTCCGATGCAGTCCGCAAACATCTTGCAGGTATTCCCCTACAATCAAAAGGCAAAGATGAAATTTATACCCCAGAAATGACCCAAAAGACGTATGGACGGTTATTATATTTGGGTATTATACTTACCAAGCAAGGTTTTTCCGTAATTTTAGATGCTAAATATGACCGACAACAACTCAGACAAGAGATAATTAACCAAACCAAGGCAAATAATATACCTCTGCAAATTGTCCAGTGTGAAGCACCTTTAGAAGTTTTACAACAAAGACTGAAAAACCGCAGTGGTGATATTGCCGATGCAACGGCAGATTTATTAAACTCACAGGTGGAAAAAGCAGAATCCTTGACTCCAGAGGAAAAAATATACTTGAAAGTTGTGGATACTACTCAACCCCTAGACACACAATTAAAAGATGTAATTTGCTCATAGCCCTTATCCCATGGCAGAAAAAAATAATTCGAGCAAACTGTTATACGTATCGCCAAGTTTCTTATTCCAACTAGGATTTGGCCTATTCCTATCAGTCTTGTTATCATTGCTCGGGTTTCCTGGAACCTGGAGCATTTTCCTAGGAGTTTTAGGAGGGTTTATTTTTACTTGGGCTGCTGTAGCATCCCAAAATAACCCCAGAACTCAAAATTTGACTTCCTCCGAAGGTATAGAGGCCGGATTGAAGTACTGGTTATTGTTCATGTTGGTATTTGTACTGGTGGGATACCCACCAAGCATAAGTATTTTTGTCGGCGGTATTGGTGGTATCGCTGGTGGAGTGATGATTAATTGGTGGAAAAGTACAGGAGAAACAAAAGCCAAGCTATCGTAACCAGAAATTACCCTCTCTGAAGAAGAACTAGCTTCCCGAGGACGGGTAAATAAAACAAAAATACGGAAAACTACTCAACGTTACCGTCGCACTCCAGGTTCAGTTAACCTGAAGTTTTGGGAATGATATGGGAATCCGGTTTGAATATTGAAAAAAATAGATAAAATTAGCTGAAACAAAAAGA
>NZ_JAAHHS010000752.1 GCF_010692395.1 Moorena sp. SIO3H5 | reverse complement strand
TGGAAGCTCAGAGTCTTTAGACCTGAGAACGTCAAAGGCTTTGCTCGTGTAGCCCCAGGCTAAGAGGTGAGGGATTTTAGGGTTTGAAAATATGCCCTAGTTTTTTATGTGTTAATATTCCCCATCCATAAAATGGATGGGGATTCTTGCTTGACCTAAAGATCCAACTAAAGCCCCTAATTTCTAATTATGGGTGTAAACTGTTGACCAGCAATCAGTATTATTACTCGAATGCCTTGGGTGATACCAAGGAGGCGTTTTGTGAATACTGGGATGATTAAGGCTGACACACCGGACGCACCGGACTATATCATGTTGTAGGACTGCAAGGGGGTAGGGAGCTCCGGAGCAGGGGGAGAAAGAGTTTTAGTGATTTTGCATGAATAGCAATATCACAAGTAATCAGGCGGACATGCTATTATGTAGCACTACGAAATTAGGGCGCGGACATTATTGAACCCCCAAACCTATGAGCAGTAGACTTATTACTTATTACTTATTACTTGTTACTTGCGCTATATTTGATCCCCTCTGACAGAATCATCCCACAATTATGCAACACCTACCAAGGATATTAACCTTGCATCTGTAGTTTTTCTGATGAAAAGGATAAAATAAACAGGCCAAAACATCTTCGAGAAAATCCTCTTAGCTCGCCCTCAGCCTCATATGCAAGGTATCTAATCCTTGTCCAATCCAGCTAATACACTCATATTCTGAGGTAAACAATTTGGGTGCAGCAATATTATTGAGGGAGTCTGGTGGATAATGGTCATAAAAGTATTTACCATTCTCGTTACCGACAATAATTAAATTGTGGCGATATATGTAACGGGACTGAAAATAGCCAGTTTGGCTAATAAATTCAAAGTTTATATCTAGATGCTCCTTGGCAATCTCAATGATATTTTCTACAGTACTACCGTATATAGCTGCGGGATTCTCGACTTTCTGAAATTTACTTTTATTCCCTATGGCTGATAGCAGTTTGTACGAATAAATATCGTAATTGTTTAATTTACTAAAAACAAAAGGAATAATCAAATATCCCTTATAAGCAACAGACTCTTCATAAAGTAAGCGTTTCATAAATTTAACTCTTTTGGTCTTAAACATTCACACGGCAATGAAAAAACACCTGGGAGCAAAGGATATATTATCCCAGTAGGTTTTGTATTTATTGATTTTGCAATGAAATTAGTAAATTTCCCTTCTTTAATTAACCTATCATAATTAGTAAAGATTATTAATAAGCAAAATTATTTAAATTCTTCTGTGAATAATTTTATAGAATGGACATATTAGTTAGGACAATATTGTTTGACTCAAGGACTGTCAACTGTCAACTGTCAACACCAAAAACGTCCTAACGCAGGCTGGCTATAGCTATATATAACCATACCAGTTGGACAATCTTGAATTTTCCACTGATTATTATCAGAATAATATTGTCTATTTTTGACGTAAATTGAATCAAAAATATTAATAGC
>NZ_JAAHHS010000751.1 GCF_010692395.1 Moorena sp. SIO3H5 | reverse complement strand
TCTACCAGGCGCTTTCACTGCAAGGGGTCAGATGATCAAAACGAGCAGGAATTTTCAACCAGCGGTACCAGCCCGTAACCTTGTTTACTACCTCCCGTTGATTAGCTGACGGCTGACCACTGTTCGCGTAGCTTGGCCAAAGGCCTTTAGCTGTTGGCGTAGCCTGCGCGTAGCGCATATGCTTACTTTTGTATCCCAGGCTTTTGCCGCCCTTGGTCAACGGTAAAAAAAACCCATCGATAGGTAGGATGGGGATTTTTGGACAGATTTTCCATTAAGGATTTGCCATGGCGCATGCTATCAAAACTTCCTGAAATGTGAGAACCCCCGTGCTTTAGCCGGGGTCAGAAGTTACCGCAAGAATAAGGCAGCCTTTATGGTTGGTCGGCTACTCGTCCCAGGGTTAAAACTTTGAGGCGCGCTTTCGCGAAAGCGCGCCTCCATGATTAAGGCTGCCTTATTCTAAGGTACGGGCTCCGGGATGAAACTCAGAGACTGGAAATATCGGCGTCGTGTCCATCTTCTCTCTTCCCCAGCTTTCTAATAATTCTCCAACACTGGTATTTGATTCTTTAGCTGATAATTGAAGCCATTTCCACGCCGTCCCAGTAAACCAAACAGTATGGGGCTTTTTTAGTTCATCATGGTGTACGGGGATCCCCCTCATTCTTTTTCTAGTTTTCCGTTGATTGGTTGTTGAAATATTGAGAACCGGTGTCTATACTGGATATATACTAACAAAGGCAAGGAGGTGATAACAAATGTACAGGACAGTTCCAGTAAAAGCTAATTTTTCAGAAGAAGAAAGAGCTTTCTGGGAATTTCAGTGTCAACAAGCTAATAGTTTGTTTAATTGTGCCATCTACTACGCAAAACAAAAACATTACCAGTGGCTAGAAAAACAGGATGCTTATACTACCTACTGGCGTGGGGACGAACTAAGAGCTGGCTGGAAAACTTACAAGTGTGGTATTAAATACCCAGAGATAGATAAAGCCTTAAAAATGAGTCCCCACTATAAGGGTATGGCAGCTCAATCTGCTCAACAAACCCTTAAAACTGTAGGGGAAGCGATCGCTAGTTACAACAAACTAGTCGGATTGTATTATCTTCGGAAAGTTGATAGACCAAGGTTTCCTCGTTATAGAAAATCAGGAGGGTTTGCGGCTGTTACTTTTCCTAAGCAAGCGCTGACTTATAAAGAGGGTTTGTTCTACCCTTCTGTTAGCAAAGAGAGCAAGCCGGAATTACTAACTCAAATAACTCTAGACCCTCCTAATTTCATAGATCCAGACTGGGTCAAAGAGGTTACCATTCGCCCCTGTTATGGTCAGTTATGGATTGATTGGGTTATTGACGACGGGAAAGACTTATTGGCCACCAATCCCAATCTTGATTACTCCCAAGCCATAGGCATAGACCATGGTGGCGACAACTGCCTAACTTGTGTCTCAACCCGGGGCAAGAGCTTTATCATTTATGTGAAAAAACCAAA
>NZ_JAAHHS010000750.1 GCF_010692395.1 Moorena sp. SIO3H5 | reverse complement strand
CCAGCTGGAGGTGACACAATGCTACAGCTGGTATTGATTGTTGGTGTAGGAGTTAGTGTTTACTTTCTTAATTTCAAAGAAGGCAAATTTGGCAGATCTGTTTTATTAACTTTTCTGACTCTTATTTTCGGTTTAGTTATTGGAGGAAGACTTACCAGTTTGTTGTCTGCGCAGCTCGCCTCTATTAGCCTAGAGCCAAATCTGTTTTCTACGGTAGTCAGTTTTATCTTGTTATGGCTAGTTAGTAGCTTTTTACGCTGATAAATTAATGTTGATTATATAAGGGAGTGGGTGATACTCGATCGAAATCACCCACTTGTCATTTATCCTACTTGCTGTAGGGAGTTTTCCAGAACTAGTTTAACTGCACAACTGAAGTCTTGAACAATTAAATCTGGCAACTGGGATTCTAATTGTGCGCGATCGCGAATACCACATTCCACCGCAATCACTTTTATCCCATGTCTTTTTGCAGCCACAATGTCCGCTTCCGTATCTCCAATCATCCAAGTATCATAAGCTGGTGGTAACTCGTTTAAAGCCCGTGCCATTAACAATGGCTTATCTTCTACATCATGGGTTTTTATATAATTATTGCTTAAGAACAATGGCTTATCTTCTACATCATGGGTTTTTATATAATTATTGCTTAAGCAGTAGCGACGATTTTCTGGAAAAAAATTATCTAAATCGTACCGATTTAAGGCATAATTTAACTCCCTAACTCGGCGCATAGTCATAACTGCTAAATCTATACCCATTTGCTTAATTTTTAGCATGGTATTTACTGCACCCCATGCCAGACAGTCATACTGGAAGTAAGGTTGTGTATGTACGGTTTGTCGCCGCATTTGAGAGAAAGTTTGAGCTTGAGCTTTGTCCAACCCTGAGATAATTCCAATCTGTGTTTCCGGAACACGCTCCCGCTTTAGCTCCCAGAATTCTGCTTTTGTTAATTCTCTAACTGTTTGCTCCCGATTACGAGTTTTTTCTAAACAAATTTGATAAACGCGGTAATAACGTTCGGATACATCAATAATCGGACCATCAAAATCTGTAATTATTCTTAACATTTGTTTGTAGTGCTGATTTAATTAAATGTAAATTTAATTAACAGATTAGCCCAGTTGCACTTATCTTTTAGTTTTAAATATTTGATGAGTAAATTATGTATTATTAATGATTCGCAATAATTAGATACAAAGCAATAAGAAAATTGGATGGGGATTTAACCCCAACCAATTGACCAATTAGATGGTGGGCTTTAAGCAGTTGCAAATCTTAAAGCGTAATGGGAATAGTAAGCTGATGCGCATTTAAATTGTATATTCTCAAAACAAGATAAAAATGCTCAAGTCCGGTGCGTCAGTCGAAACTATTAAATTAGATGGATGAAAGCTTATAGCGATCGCGGTAATAAGCTAAGATTTGCTCTATATGCTGAGTTACATCTTGACTATAATCATCCCGTAAACCAGCAATTTGACTTTGTTTATA
>NZ_JAAHHS010000075.1 GCF_010692395.1 Moorena sp. SIO3H5 | reverse complement strand
TTCAGCTGACCGCACCTCAAGTAGGGTGAGCTAAAAGATCACGGCTGACCGCTGATAGCTGAATACTTACGCTTAAGTTCTGTTATCTAAGGCTATCATTTTAATCCCAGATCTTTAATTATATAATATCTAGGTGATGTCTGACAGCAATATTAAAAACCTAGCTGGATTAGTGTGAAAACTTTTTATCTAAAGTAAAATTTCTCTAGGGTTGACAGTTCTTTGGTTGGATAACAAGCAACCGAAATTCACTGCCAACAACTAAGATAAGCAAACATCAACGCCCCGACCCGATCAGTCGAGCAAGGCTATCCTTAGGTACATCATGTCAGCACCCCGCTCTAAAGAGACGGGGCATCAAGCCTCTTACTTTAGATAGCTGACCAGCCTAAGTCCTTTGAGGATTACGTTATCGGTAAGCGTTAAAGTTCCTACCTGCGGATGCGTAGCCAGTCTGTAGCTCTAGAACTTCTGCATTAAACAGTTTGACGAGGGGTAAGACAGTGTGTAGAAGAAAGTACCGACCGATAACATTGGCGAGGCTAACTTTACCCCAGAAATGGGAGAAGGGAAATTATTATCCCCTTAAAAACCTATGCGTACAGGGAAGAAGCTTGAGTCTGTAACTGCCCAGACGAAAGGCGATTGCAATACGTCGAACTGGTTAATTCCCCCGTGTAGGGTTTCGGCGACTAAAGTCGCACGAGTCGTTTTTCCTCCACCGACTACAAGTCGGTGGTTTCCAAACTCCCGAATTTTTTTATTATGAAGAACACGAATTCTGGTGTAGGAGTGCAAATTGATCAAGAGTCTCAAACTTTACCATCACCACTTAAACCAGTAGTAGAACTTAACTCGAACCTTAGCCATTCCCCTTCTATAGAGCAAATCGTGGCAGAGGCTCATAGTCACAAAGCTTCTGACATTCATATTCGAGTGGGACAAGTCCCCAGATTTAGGATTCGGGGCAAGATGTATGTCGCTAAACGTCATACCAAGGTGACACTGGAAATCTTTGAGGCATACCTCAATGAGATTCTTGCTCCCGCTCAGAGGAAGCAGTTTGCTGAAACCAAAGAACTGGATACTGCTATTTTTTACCCTGGCTTAGTGCGCTGTCGGGTCAATTGTTTTGACTCCCTAAACGGGGGAGCTATTGTGCTGCGATTAATCAGCCTTGATGTTCCTTCAATCGATGATTTAACTCTACCGCAAGTTTTCAAAAAAATAGTTAGCAGGGGTCAGGGAATTATTTTAGTTACCGGTCCGACAGGATCAGGTAAATCAACGACTCTTGCGGCTATGATTCGCCATCTCAATGAAACAGAGTACAAACATATTGTTACCATTGAAGACCCGGTTGAATATGTCCACCGCTCCCGAAAGTGCCTGATTAGTCAGCGAGAAGTGGGATTGCACACCCATGAGTTTCACCACGCTCTGCGGTCTGTGTTACGGGAGGATCCAGATGTGATTCTAATTGGGGAAATGCGCGATCGCATCACAGTTGATACTGCCCTGCAAGCTGCCCAAACCGGTCATCTGGTCTTCGGTACTTTACACACTCGCAATGCTATCAGCAGTATTAACCGTCTGTTGAATCTCTACAATCCTGATGAACAGGCAGCGATTCGCATCCAGATTGCTGAGTCCCTGTTAGCAGTTATTGCCCAACTCTTAGTACCAACCACCGATAAGGGTCGAATTGCGGTTCATGACATTCTAATCAATACCCCAACTGTACAGGATTACTTGCTTAAGGGAGAAGATGTGGATGTGTTCCGACTGATGGAAACTGAAACCATTGAAGGAATGCAAGTGATGAATCAGGATCTCTACAACTACCTTATTCAAGAAAAAATCACAGCCAAGGAAGCCCTTAAAGCATCTCCTGATCCCCAGGCTTTGATACGCCAGATGCGCACTGGTGGTATCGATGCTTCCGCCTCGGCTCGTGATTGGATGAATGAAGCTTGAATTAAGAATTAAGAATTAAGAATGTAGAATTAAGAATTAATTCTACATTCCTGAATCTTTACCTTTTACCTTGCTTCGCCAACTTCTTCTTAGACAGCTTCCGCAAACGAACTGACTCAGGTGTAATCTCTACGAGTTCATCGGGTCCAATATACTCCAAAGCCCGTTCCAAACTCATATCCATTGGGGCTTGTAACTGCACTAATTCATCCCCAGTGGCAGAACGATGGTTAGTTAACTGCTTCGTTTTACAGACATTGAGGTCTAAATCCTGAGGACGATTGTGTTCCCCAATAATCATGTTTTTGTAAACCTTAGTGCCTGGTTTAATAAAGAATACACCACGGTCTTCTCCATTTTTCAGGGCATAGAAGGTAGCGACCCCTTCTTCAAAGGCCACAATTACTCCATTGCGGCGAGTTTCTAATTCCCCAGTCATGGGACGATATTCTAGGAAGCTATGATTCATGATCCCTTCACCTTTGGTCAAGCGAAGGAAATCACCCCGGAAACCGACTAAGCCACGGGCAGGAATCACAAAATCGATTTGGGTGCGACCATTGGCACCCACTTGCATATCTTGCATTTCCCCTTTGCGCTGTCCCAAACGCTCGATACAGCTACCCACCGCTTCTTCTGGTACATCTAGCACTAGATATTCAAAGGGTTCACAAGGTTGACCATTGACTTCCCGGTAGATCACTTGGGGTTGGGAAACTTGGAACTCATATCCTTGGCGACGCATGGTTTCGATCAGAATACCCAGGTGTAGCTCTCCACGACCAGATACTAGGAATTTATCGGGGGAGTCAGTGGGTTCTACCCTTAGTGCTACGTTTGTTTCTAATTCTCGGAATAAGCGATCGCGTAATTGTCGCGACGTTACAAAGTCCCCTTCCTTACCAGCAAAGGGCGAATCATTCACGCAGAAGGTCATTTGCAAGGTAGGCTCATCTACCTTAATTAGGGGTAAGGCTTGGGGTTCATTGGGACAAGTAATGGTTTCACCAATATTGGCATCAGCAAACCCAGCTACTGCCACGATATAACCAGCTGATGCTTCTTTTAGGTCAACTCGCTTGAGTCCTTCAAATCCCATCAACTTAGTGACTTTTGCCTGAACTATGTCCCCAGTATCCTTAACTAAAGCAGCTTGTTGACTGGCCTTAATAGTTCCGTTGTGAATTCTGCCAATCACAATCCGACCTAGGTACTCAGAATAGTCCAAGGTGGTGACTTGTAGTTGTAGGGGCTTGGCAGGGTCTCCTACTGGTGGCGGGACATGATGCAAAATTGCTTCAAACAGTGGCTGCATATCTACCGGTTCTGCATCCAAATCTTCTTTGGCGTAGCCTTGTAGACCGGAGGCAAATAGGTAGGGAAACTCACACTGGTCATCGTCTGCTCCTAATTCTAGGAACAGATCCAGGACTTTGTCGATGGCACCATAAGGGTCCGCTTGGGGTCGGTCAATTTTATTGACCACTACAATCGGGCGCAGTCCTTTTTCCAAAGCTTTTTTGAGGACAAATCGGGTTTGAGGCATTGGTCCTTCATTTGCATCCACAATTAGGATGCAGCCATCCACCATACCCAATACCCGCTCTACTTCTCCACCAAAGTCAGCGTGACCAGGAGTATCAACAATATTAATTAGGATGTCTTTGTATCGAACGGCGGTATTCTTAGAAAGAATAGTAATACCCCGCTCCCGCTCTAAATCGTTGGAGTCCATGACGCAGTCTGGAACGTCTTCCCCTTCGCGGAAGATACCGGATTGCTTGAGTAGAGCGTCAACTAAGGTAGTTTTGCCGTGATCGACGTGAGCGATAATAGCAACGTTGCGAATTGGGAGAGTCATACCAGCGCCTGGAAATAGGTAGCAGCAGTTACAATTTTTTCTAAAGATTTCTTAATAATTCTAGCTTACCTTGGGAAGACCCGAAGAAAAAAGGCAAGAGGCTTGCATACAAAAGGCAAGAGGCAAGAGGCTTGCATACAAAAGGCAAGAGGCAAGAGGCAAGAGGCAAGAGGCAAGAGGCAAGAGGCATGCATGCTAATTGCTGCTTGTATCAATGTCAAACACCTTAATGGGAGTGCTACACTGTAGACTTATATCATTTCAGGGTAATTACCCTGAAATGATGCAGTCGCTCATGGGGGAAACCCCCAAGACCGCGCTGCATCGCTTAATAAAAATCTCCCCCATCTCCCCATCTCCCCATCTCCCCATCTCCCCATCTCCCCATCTCCCCATCTCCCCACACCTCCCTTAATTATGGGTATTCAACTGGATTTGATATTAGTGGGTCAGTCGTGAATTAATTAACTGCTGACACTGGTAAGCGATCGCGTTTCAGTGGATACCTTCTTCTGGCTTTCAACCGGGGGCTGAGGAGGTGCTGACTCATTCTCACCCTTCAACCGCAGAGTAAAGGATTTATCAACATAGATACCTTTGGAATCAGTGCGACGGACAATCACCGTATGGCTACTATCTCCGTTGAAATCCATCAAGGTTTGCTCGGTAAGGGTTAGTTTATTCTCCGTCAACATAAACCGCCCCCCAGCATTATCAATTAATGAGTAAGTATACCGTTCTCCTGTTTTTGGGTTAGTCGGGGATAGGATACCAACTACAGTTCCTGGTTTCATCTGCTCAGGCATAGGTTGATCCCCTTGGTTAGACTTTTGGGCTGTTTGGGGGACATTTTCCTGACTTGTGCTGGTAGCGCGGGTAAGGTTTTGCTCAGCTTGATCCCCTTGGTTAGACTTTTGGGCTGTTTGGCGGACATTTTGCTGACTTGTGCTGGTAGCGCGGGTAAGGTTTTGGTCAGCATAGCGAGCCTTTTGAGCAAGGCGATACAGGTCAGTAAAGTCAGTAAAGAAGTGCTTGAGAGGTTCAATCCGACCCTGAGCTGCTTCGACTTCTACTAACTCATTGTTACTCAATTCTTGAATAACGGAGGATATAGAAGGGTCGTTAACACTGTAGAGACCTTCGGCAGAAGATTCCAAATATTCCAAAACAGCTGATAAAGATAGATTAGTTTCACCCATTGATGGTGGTGATTGTTTAAATTTAATCTGATCTAAGGGCAAGAAAAAAGTAGACAAATTAGCCAAGTTTAGCTTAGCTATATTTACCTTCCTATCTTCCAATAGTATCGGTAAACTATTAGGGCTTGTTAACCCTGGGCTGGTGAACAGCAGTAGACCATACTTCCCTAACGTTAAGTCTTGATTTGTTTGCTCTACAGTTTCCTCAGCAACCGTCTCAGAGACTGTTTCAGGGGTTGAAGATTGGTCTATTTCGCTCTCACTGATAGTAGTTAGCAAATCCTCTGAATAGATGATTGATTCGCTATCTTCTATGGGCAAAATAATAGTCTCAGATTCCCCTGTTTTTCTAGAGGATTTTCCTATCTTCAGCCGAATTGGGAGCCGTTGATAGTTGATCTGTAGCGCAATTACTCCCCATCCACTAAGAGATACCACTGCCCAGCCAAATAACCATAGGTATAGTGGTTTATTAGTGAGGGAGTCTAAGGGGGTTGAACGAACAGATTGATTACCTAAGAAAGACTCTGATGTTGAAATAAAATTATCCTGGCTTTCCTTTCTAGCTTCTGGCTGATTTGGGGAAATCTCGCTCAACTCCCTCTGTTGCTTAGCAGATAAGAATTCTGAGTGCAATTGTTGTAGCGTTATCCAGGTTATTGGTCCAACTATACCATCCGCATTTAACCCTAGTGCTTGCTGGAATGTAGAGACAGCAGCAAAGGTATTGGAGCCGTATACACCATCCACTGGCTGTTGGTAGTATCCCAACTCTTGCAGTGTAGTTTGTAGTCTAGTGACAACTTCCCCTTCGCTACCCAAACGCAGGGTTGGGGGCAAGGCTATCTCTTGTGAAGACTGTCCTTGGAGTGTTTTGAGATTACTGAATCGAGAGTTTTGAGCAATTGCGATCGCTTCTGGAGCACTGATGCTATTGGTGGGTTTCCCCAGCAGAGGGGATTGCTTGGGCTTCTGAGTAGGCGTGCAGATAATGCTTTTACTGTAGTCAAGACTAGCAGTGGCATTTTTGCAGTGGCTGTAGGCTAGTAGTAGGAGAGTAGAGGGGTCAGGCATATAGCGTTTGTATCTAGGTTGCAAACACGCTTCTTGCTGCAAAAGACAAGAGGCAAGAGGAATCCCCCCTAACCGCCCTCAATCAGGGGAGGAGGCAAGAGGGGGAAGAGATCGGGAGTTTTATTCGACAATAAAAAAAGACCTCCTAGGTTTACATCTGATCAAGAAACGCTATAGACAGCACTAAAGTCTAGTAAGCTTTGCAGGATTTATTTTGTGAACCCGGATATTTTGGTTAGGAGATTTATAAAGTTTTGTAAACTATGGTAAAGGGATTAGGGAACAGGGAACAGGGAACAGGGAACAGGGAACAGGGAATATGGGGACTTGGGCTAGATGCGATCGCGAAGGGTGACATGCAGATCAATCGCGTTTATTAATTTGCGGAAATTCCCCTCACGCCACTACGCACTATTTCAATAGCCCATTACCTAATAATAGTACGATCACTGCCACAACGAAACTTAAACAACCTATAATCACACCCGTTTTTACCCATTTAGATACGCGGTTAGGATTGCTTTTAGAGTCAGCGACATTGATAGTATTGCCTTCTCCTTTGTTTGTAGTAATAGTTTTGCTGTTATTAATACTGCCTCTAGTCTTGTTGTAGGAATTGTTGTTAAAATCGCCGCCATCTGTATTGATAGTATTATTTTTCATATTGTTTGTATTTTTCCCTCCTATGTTAACAATACCACCTTGATTATCGCCAATTTCTATCTTACATGTAGCTTGATTATCTCCCACAGTTTTACTAAGTCTGGAATCCTGATCTAATATCTTCTTAATAACGTTTTTTGGCTGTGGTGCCTTCCAAGTTTCACGACGCATGCTCTCTTTGGCAGATATCAGCGTTTGATTAAGCCAAGGTAGTTCAGGAAATTTTTGAATAATAAGCTTAACTTGATAACAGGCATCAGGCGTTCCAATATTTTTGAGTTGCCGTAGAATGTCATCTCTTAATCTAGCCACCATCTCCCTTGGACCTAAGAAATAATTACTATGATCGGGATCTTCGTGATAGGGATATTGCCTCACCAGCCAGATATATAGATCAGCTAACTGTTTCTCATTAAGATTAAGCTTTAACTCACCGGAAAACCACATATGGCGCTTAGCAACTGACTCAATCAATTCTCGTCCAAGATTTGGTTCTTGCTCAAGAATCGACCATATACTAGACCAACTGTCAGGAGTTGGGTAGTCGAATAGGACTTTTAAGGCAATCATGACTCTGTCACGTTCATCTTTGTTCAAAGGCAATGGCAATGATATCAATGTTTGGAGATATTCTATAGCTTTCTCTTTAGCTTCATTCGAGCCATGTTTTAGAATATATTCTAACAAATGCCCCATACATTTGGGCTTTAGGGATTTATTTTGAGCCTTTTCTAAAATAAAATCGCTTAGATCGTCATCCCAACATTTTCCAAAGAGTCTAATTATAAATATATAGTCAGACTGTTCATTTTCTTTATCGATCAGGATATCCAAAGTTTTAATTACCTGATCAGGAGCCTTTGAGTAAACTATCTTTACTAACTCTAAACAGCTGTTATAATTTTCGCTTCCAAGAGGAAAAGCGATGATCACAGGTGCCCAAATGCCCCATTTCTCAGATGGAATAGTTTCAAGAATCTTTGGAGCTTTGTTTAGTAGCAACAGAAAAGCTTTATAACCCGCCAATTCTGGTATATATAGATCAAGGCATAATGACTTCTTACCAATCCAATCAGTATTTATGTCTTTCTGATTTATAATATAGTTTTCGGCACCTTGAATAATCCTAGTGCGAGTCAGTTCATCAACCTCTTGCCACCCTGAAAACTTAGTTAAATCAGGTTCACATTCATGATTATAGTATCGGCTGTCTTGCTCAAGAGCCATTGCCATATTCAACTGCCACCAAGCTGATAAGTTACCATCTTCTAATTGATTTAGACTAAGAATAATTCTCTTTATATGAGATGGTTCTAATAATTTTTGTTGAGGACGGTGATTCCGAGCTTTTTCTGAAGCTTGTTCTCCCTGTTCACTATAATTAAAATAATCAAGAAATTGCTCAGAAAGCCATTTTGGATTAGCAAACTTATAATACCTTTCAATAATCGCATCAATCGATGCTGTATTATTTAGCTCAAATGTATCGTAGATTCTCTGGGCAAAATCTTTATGTAGTTTCTCCCATCGTGACCTAAGCACTTCATCTTGCATCCAATCCTGATCGTGATCAGCAAGCCTAGGTTTTAGGTAGATATCTCCTATTAAATCTAATACGAAATCAGAGTCAACTTTTTTTAAATTAACTAGTATTTTTATAAATATATTACTTTTGCCATATTTTTTGATAAAATCCGATTTTAATCTTGGTTCTATCAGCCATTTTTCTTTAAGCATTGGTAGAATTTTAGAGCTTAGAAACCATGGGTAGGAATCACTAATCAACTTTATTTGACTGGGAGGAGTTAAGGCATCCAACAATTCATCATCTGTCAAATCATTAAACTGATCATTAGACAGTGCTTGTAGGCAAGAACCCTTAAGCCTGCCATACTCATCCTCTGGAAGGGGATTAAGGGCTAACGGCTTGAGTTTGAGTCTTGAATTCTTATCTCCAATCTCCCCAATAGCTTGGACAGCAATAATCCTAAGTTCAATGGTTTCAGTTGAATCAGTTGCTAACGTAAGCAATTCATTTTGGAGTTCCTTCAGTTGACAGACTTCAGCAATCGTGATGGCTGTATATCGTGCATCAATTGGCTGGGTATATGTCGTATTTTTAAAAAAGAAGCGAAGTCTGGAGGTTTTATTATAATTTTTGCCTAATTGCAAAAGTGAGATGCACCCACTTGGCTTACTTGCATCCACAATATATGGACGAAGTTGTTCGGCAAGCTTAGGATGTTTTAGTTTCTCGTATAAGCGGTAGTTAATTATTTTTTGATTTAAAAGTTTTCCTTGCTCATACTCCTTCAATAAATTTGAAACCAACGCTTCTCGCAAACTAGGGTCTGGAGGTATATCGCTGTGAAGTAACACATCAGGATCAGTGCTAAGAATTACCTCACGTATCTGAGGTATCATGGTGGCTAACCATGCAGCAGTTTCATGGAGCTGAGGAATCAATTTCTGCTCAGGGTCCTTAGATAACTGCTCAGGGTCTTCATCCTCAGATAAATAGAAGCGCCTCTGGAAGAAGGACACAGAGACATTATGTTCCTTCAAATACCATGCTGCTAGAAACTCAGCATAGGTCTGATGAGACCACCCAATCCGCTTTTCACCATGGGATGAAAACAAGGCAGTATCTAAAACCTCTTTGATAGCTGGTTCAGTGATATCAAAATTTTTGCTATTAGCAACTTCCTCCCTAATGCAAAGATCCTTAATTAGAATTAGCTCATCTTTATATGGAGCATAATCTGCATATTTTCCATTAAAAACAGCAACTCGATTGGCAAAAATTGTAACAGCCGCAATCCGAGCAGCAATGATCAGGCGCTGGTCTAGATCGAGACCACCCATAGGACCTGAGTCACTACGGCTAGAATTACTTTCTTCGCATAAACAGCGACAGGCGTCAAGATAAAGTTCATAAATACTATTATTTTCGAGAGACTGATAACGACGCCAATTGTTCAGAATAAAGTTTAGGGTGATCGGCTTGATAGCTAGGGGCACAAGGTTCTTTCTAGACACTTCTTCTAAGAAAGTCTCTGAATCAATTTCCTTAGCTTCTGCTGCTTTAACAACATCTTTACGACGAAGTGCAACTAGCTGGTATATTCCTAGGGAATCTTTACCAAAAATTTCCTTTAGATCTGACTCAAGCACAGATGGTAAGACAGCTGTTCTACAAGCAATCCGAAGAGTTAAACGCTCAACATCCTTCTTATATTTTTTAAGATTATCAACTAAACTTGTTGCCAGTGTTTTTAGTCGTAAAAGGCATTCATCAAAACTATCTAAAAATATGTGGAGTCGATGGCTGCCAGATTGCCACCTAGTAAATTTATCGCTTTTAAACAATTCCTGAGTTAGTTCATATTTCGTCAAAACTGATCGAAGATTAAGTGACAGGATTTCATCGTTTGTATTGTTAAGCTCAGCAGTAACCTTATCTTCTTCCTCCTTCATGGCTTGAGTCTTGCCGATGCCTGGTTCACCGAGGAGTATGAGACAGGGTATTCCAGAAATGTCCTTAAACTCTACCAAGTTAGGATTGGGATTGTAATTGTAACCGTTGACCGATTGAACTTCTGGATCTGATAAGTAACCACCATCGCGTAAATTGAAGTCATCAGAGATAGAACACCAAAATCGCTGCCAGTTATAAGTCTGATTCGACATGCTGTAGGGTTTACATAATAGATAAGGTTTTTCCTATGATAACTATAAAAATCTCTAGCAATCCGTGTAGGAATTGTGATAGTTTTTGTTCCGTACTCCCTATTCCCTATTCCCTATTCCCTATTCCCTTTCCTATACCTCACAAAATTAAAACACGAGACATTATAGCAACTTATTTATAAAATAGCCTTTAACTGTGCCACTTGTCGAAGTGACCTAATTTCAAAACACCTCGAAAATCTATCATGGTAGAAAATACTCTAGTGTGCAATCTCTACCATCTACATAAAAGACACACTTGTGCAATCGACACAAGATTAGACCAGGCTGCATTTAAACCAAAAACTGCATTCTACCAATAGTTTTGCTCAATACATTGGGAATTCTTAGAGCAATTCCTAACAGTTATGCCAAAGGGATTTTCAGCTATCAGCTATCAGCTATCAGCTATCAGCTATCAGCTTAAGCGCTACATCACAGGCTAGAAGCCTGTTCCACGTGCAATGGGAGTTTTCCCCAAATTTTCAATTTTATTTTAAGCTGTTCGCGTAGCGTGAGCTTTTAGCTCACGGCTGACCGCTGACCGCTGACTGCTGACCGCTGACCACTGACCACTGACTGCTGACCACTGACCGCTGACCGCTGACAATTACCAATCAACAAAACGCGCTTCATCTAAAACAGGAAAACAACTATGAAAATCGAAGCAGAAAACACAACTCGCGTTACTCTAGAAAATTACGAAGTTTTTGATAATGATAGTGCTTCAGGCTCTAAAGCAGTCAGAATCCAAAACATTGAAAGCAACGGCATAATCGAAATTGACTGGACAGAAAGTGATGGTGTTGCTGGCAAATACCATATCGGTATTGCTCACTTTGATGAAATAGATGGAGAAGCCATACTAAGACTACGGGTGAATGGTATTGAGATTGACACCTATACTTTGGATGAAAACCTTGGTGGAGATGGACCCAACTCCGGTAACTATGTCGGTTTGACTAACTCTCTCAGCAATGGTGATCCTAATCCAAATCCTATCTTTCAAGATGTACAACTTGCTCCAGGCGATCGCATTGAAATTGTTGTAGAGGCAGATAGTCTTGATAATGAGACCTTCGAGTTAGGGCGAATTGACGCCATTGAATTTACTTCAGCTGAAGTGGATCTGTTCTGGCAGAATTCTGAGACTGGTGCCATGGGAGCATGGCGGATGCATGGGGTAATGGGTACTGACCTAGATGAGGCAGTGACGATTCAAATGGAATCCGTTAACAGTGACTGGGAGATTCGTGCTGCCGGAGACTTCAACGGTGATAGCCACAAAGATATGGTTTGGCGCAATACCGTTAATGGAGACATTGGTATCTGGTTAATGAACGGTTCCCAGTTCCAAGAAGCAGTATCCATTGTGGGGGTTCCAGACCTGAATTGGCAAATTTATGGCGCAGGAGATTTCAACAGTGATGAGCAAACCGATCTGCTGTGGCGTAATGACTCCACTGGCGAAAATGCAGTTTGGCTGATGAATGGCACGGAGCCGACTGAGGGAGTACTAATCAAATCAGAATTAGCGAATAGTAAATGGCAGATGCTTGGTGCCGGAGACTTTGATGGAGATGATGATGCAGATGTTCTCTGGCTTGATACGGAAAACCAAAATGTTTACTACTGGCGCATGGCAGGTACCGATTACATAGAATCAGTGTTTGTTAATAATGCACCCCTCGACAACACCTGGAAATTTCAAGGAGTTATGGATTTTGACGAGAATGGTTACGATGACATTTTCTGGAGCAATACTGTTGATGGCAAGACAGGAATGTGGATGATGAATGAAAACGGTTACGACCGACCAGTAATCGCTGAGTCCGTAGATTTGAGCTGGGAAGGTCATGCCTGAAGTGACCTGTGTTGAGGCTTGACCTTTAACAAAAAGCGCTCAATCAAATTAAGCGTTCGCGTAGCGTGGCCTACGGCCAATCGCACTTGTGACTTGCTGCCGTTTACAATCAATTCGTGACACACCTTAGGGGCGCATCCCCTGCACCCCTAAGATTTATTTTTATCAAAGAAGCAGGGGGTATGGATATTCGTTGTCTTGTGATTGATAGTAAGGTAGTGGCATCAATTAAGCGACAGGGACCAGAGGAGGAATTCCGCTCGAACCTACACCGAGGGGGAACAGCGGAAAAAATCCAGTTAACCCCTGAAGAGCGTACCACAGCAATTCGTGCGGCTAAAGCCATGGGATTACCCATAGCTGGGGTAGACATGGTACGCTCCCATCGTGGTCCGCAAAATTATTGAATTTGTGGAAAAAAGTGCTGCGAATTAGAAAAAAGGTGCCCCTGGCAGTGGAGCTGTTCGCGATTGACCTTTGGTCACGCTTCGCGATGAAGCGTTTCGGCAAAGCCGTTCGCTTTTAGCGTGGCCAAAGGCCTCAGCTTCCGCGCTTATGCGATCGCGTAGCGTAGCCCGAAGGGCTAATCGCATCAAGTATTAAATTGTGATTCAATTTTAAGCAAGCTCTTACAAAGAAACACCCACCCCTTAGAGACAGTCAGTTGTGAAACACTTAACTGGCTATCTGGCGTACATGCCAAGACGGGGGGAGGGTTTTCAGGTTTTTTTATATCTGGAAAATAGGCAATTTAAATACACAGCTTAAATGCACAGTTTAAATGCACAGCAGCTTACGAAGAACTGATGAGCCTGCTCCTAGAATACCGAGGGCGAGGAGACCAAGGGTAGAAGAGGGTGCGGGGACTGTCACCTGTTCAATAGTGATTCGGGCTATCTGATAGTCTGGAGCGCTGAAATCAGCATTGACAAATTGTGCCCCATTAAATTCAAAATCTACAATACCACCGCTTCCAGCAGGGAGTAAACCAGGATGGCGTTGAACGACTCCCCCTTCAGGAGTACTCGAGAATAGATTCGCTAAATCATAAGGGACATTGACAGGGTCTTCGTCATTCACTTCAGTTCCGGCATCCCATACTTCACTCCCTAGTACAATAAAGTCAGCCCCCAGGAAGTTCCCATCGCCGTCAAAGACCTCAATGGCTTTGGAATCGTCATTGGCAATGAATCCATCGTTGGTCGGAAAAATCATACCAGCATAGCTGAAGTACCTCAAACCGGAAGAATCTCCGTCAAGAGTCACTACCCTGCTTGTTGTTTCACCGGAAAGCTGCACCCCAAAATAGGGATCTACCCGGCGATCAAAGAAGAGCAAGTCCTGGTATCCACCCCCTAGGCTCGCAGGACTTGTGGCAAAATTGCTAGCTATGCTGTTTTGGTTTGCATTTGTCAGGGCAATCGGATCGGCACCCTCAGCAATAAAATCGGCCACAAAATCAGGCGGAATTCTTCCTTGTGCATTGCCAACTATCCCATCCTCGGCCATCACTTCTATAGCAAAAGAGGCGGACGCCCCTTCATCGAACAGATCGAAGCTGCCATCGTGGAAGCCAAACCAAACTGGGGCTATTCCCTGACCTTGGGTCGGAGCCAAGTTAGTCATAGTCACTTTTAAGGTGATGGCTGCTGCTGGTGAATTGATGGTGATGACTGAGCCAATGGCAATTATTGCGGCCCCGATTCTATTGAGAGATGGGGTAGACATGGGCTGGTTATTCATTAGGTACCCTAGCTTTTGCTATTGTTTAGGACTAGCATGCTAAGATTGTATTTCTTTGCCCCTACCGGGATCAACCCGAAAAAATGAAATTACTAATAAGATTACTTAAAAAAGGCGATCGCTAGCTATGATCAAGGGGTTGATCATGATTGGTGGCAAACTATTGGGTAATGTAAATGCTAATACCTAGTTTAAGGGTACCTAATGTGTATCAATTCAATTTTTACGCAATCCTAGGTTATAGTTACTAGAAAATAGGTAAATTATTGATTAGGGTGTCAGGAATGAATCCAAGCCTGGAACAGTCAAGTATAGATACCACGACTATGATGACATCTTCCGAACCATTGGTCGAGGTGCCGAACATCTTAGAAGAAGAGCGCATACAAAAGGAGCGTATGCATGATGTCCTGCTGCTTCTGGAACATTTAGTAGAGAGGGAAGAAGCTACCGTGAAACTGATCCTTGATTGCCTCTATGATGTGGGCTCAGTCAACATGATCAACAAAAAGTTTCAGTCTCGCTCCCTCAACTGGATGATGAAATCAATTGCCCGTATGTCCAAACCAGCCTTCAGAGTTGTTGCTCTGCGCTGGTTTAAGAAGAATTGTCCAGAACTGATTACTAAATGGCTGCGGGAGCAAGTGCAAGGGAGTAAGGAGTAGGGAGTAGAGAATATCGCATCAAAATTCTCACAATTCTTACACGGATTGCTATACCAATCCACGGTTTTATATAGTTAAATCACAGAGAAATCTCTACTATCCATTTAACCCCGCTAAAGGCAGTTAGCTAAAGTGGTTTACGTAATCAGGACTAGCATCAGGGACAGTTCTACCATCGACACACAAGATCAGGAGTTACCCAAAACTGGGGAATAAAGGCGCTGATACACCCAGAGTAGGATAAGAAAAGACCCTACACATCGATTTTATCCGTAAGTCCGTCAACAGCTTACCGCTGCATCAGCCTATGCTGTAGAGCATCATGTTTGGATAACCTTGAGTTAGGAATTTTCACCAACCCAATAGTTCACAAATTTGCTCAAGCAGTTGACAATTTTCTGCTTACAGAAGAATTCTCTGGTTGCATTCAAATCGGTCATTCAAAAGCTTTTTTAGCGGCAAAGCCCACTAGTATACTCACAGTTTTTTCACAAAGTTTGATTAGTCTTTGATCAGAGCTTAATCAAAGGAGCCGAATTTCTAAGTAAATACTCTGCGCGCGGCGTAAACAACCAGCTGATGCCTAATCTCATGACTATAGAGGAGACGAAATGGAGAGAGTCAAGGTCGGCAAATGCAAGTTGTTAACAACTCCGATGCTACCAGATTTGCTCTAAAAACTCTGATTTCAAACTAAGGAGAACGTTGATGAACACACAATCAGAAACTGCCATTAAGCACAGTGATGTAATCAACCAGATAGTACTGAATCGCCAAAACACCGAAGAAATTGGTCGGGTAGCTGAGCTGTGGCTCGACCCAATAGCTCACCAAGTTTTGGGTTTGGTTTGCAAGTCAGGACTGCTCGGTCGCAAAAAACGGTCATTTACTTGGGCAGAAATTGAGGCGATTGGCTCCGACAGCATTCTAGTTTATCTTGACTCGGAAACCGCAGCGAAAAAACCCCCATCAGTGGAATCGATTGTGGGACATCAGTTGTGGACGGACGGAGGGAATCAGGCAGGTACTTTGATGGACTATCGATTCGACCCCCAAACTGGAAAGGTAGTTGAGTATATCTTTGGCTCCAAGGGCTGGCGTGGTGTCACTGATGGCACCTACCGACTTCCCCCTGTTGCGATCGCTAGTGTGGGCGGTAAACGAGTGATGGCGATCGAGGCGATGGTGCAAAACGCTGAGCACTATACCGATGGCATCAATCAAAAAGTAGCTCAGGCGACTGAATCCTTGAAAGATGACTACGCCAAAACCAAAGAAGATATGGCGGCGCTGGTGAAAGGGACTCAGGGGTTAGCGACTCAAGTGCAAGAAACTACTAAAACAGTAGCGGGTAATGCCCAAGAGAAGATCTCTGATGTCGCTGGTCAAGTGCAAGAAACTACTAAAAAAGTAGCGGGTAATGCCCAAGAGAAGATCTCTGATGTCGCTGGTCAAGTGCAACAGACCACTAAACAGGTGACTGGTAATGTTCAAGAGAAGTTTTCTGATGTCGCTGGTCAAGTGCAAGAAACTACTAAAAAAGTAGCGGGGAATACCCAACAGAAGCTCTCTGATGTTGCTGGTCAAGCACAACAGACTACTAAACAGCTAACTGGTAATGCTCAACAGAAGCTCTCTGATGTCACCACTCAATTGCAAGAAACTCCTAAAAAAGTAGCGGAGAATACCCAAAATAAGTTTTCTGAGGTTGCTGGTCAAGTCCAACAGACTACTAAACAGCTAACTGGTAATGCTCAACAGAAGCTCTCTGATGTCACCACTCAAGTGCAAGAGGCTACTAAAAAAGTAGCGGAGAATACTCAAGAGAAACTCTCTGATGTCGCTGGTCAAGCACAACAGACCACTAAACAGCTGACTGACCAGGCTAAGGAAAAACTAGTTCAAGTAAAGACAAAGTTGCCGAGTGCTGACTCCGCTACTACTACAGACGCTGCTCAGAAAGACAAGACACTCAACCCTAGTTCTGAACCAGAATCTGCCCAAACAGCTCTTAAGCACTAACTGATTTGAGCAACGTGTTTTGTCTATACAACTTAAGAAGAAAAATACCATGAGACAAGTCGCAATACTGGTAACTAGACAATTTGCAATGGTGCTAAGTATTTTAGCGATCGCATCTTTGTTATCTCTAGCTACTGATGGTAATCAGAACTCTCAGTCTCAACCGACTCCGAGTTCAGCACAAGCAACTGCACCCCAAACACCAGCAGAAACCGTTGCATCCGAGAGAAAAGAAAAACAGAGCTCTCTGCAGAACATCATCTCTGTATTAATGATCGCTGATCAGTAATTTCAGCTATTAGCTTAAGCGCTACGCGAACAGCTATCAGCTCTCAGCTATCAGCTATCAGCTATCAGCTATCAGCCCTTGGCTCTCAGCCAACGGCTGTTCGCGCAGCGTGCGCGTAGCGCATATGCTTACTCAGTAATCACTTAGAAGGTGGCAAGAAAGGTTTATTGAAGGAGTATTCAAACAATGATGACCACTGACAACAATAGCAATTGCGAATTTCTTGAAGAAGACAGTATATGGTCTGACCTCAGAGCAATAAGAGTTATCAATGGGCTGCAACAGGAGGTGCAATCCCTAGAAGTCTCAGTGAAACGGCTCCAAATCTTCCTGGTGTTAAGTATTCTGATCCTAGGAGGTAGTATTGCTGCCATCAGTCCCCTTGGTGCTATGACTTTCAACCAGTTGCAGCAGCAATTCGCACCAGTCAATTCCTGGAAAACCACTCAATAAAACTAGTAATTTTTTGATTAATTATTCACCATTAAAACTAAATATAGCGTTTCTAGGATTTATGAGGTACGCTTCTCAACCTCAAAGTCCCCCTTGATAAGGGGGATTTAGGGGGATCTCTTGGTACCTCATGGCATATATAATTGCTCTAATAAACACTAGAGTATTACTCAATTAATTGTGCCCATTTTTGAGCATAAATTACCTACTCCCTACTCCCTAATACCTAATACCTAATACCTAATACCTAATCACTGTTCTCTTTGCTATTAACACTCAACACTAAATAGTGTCAAATAAAGGCCATGTCTAACAACAATCATCTAACTGAAAAAAGCACGATCAATAATTTTTCTATAGACAACAAACCCCTTTCCAATACAGCCCTTCCTGTTGTTACCCCAGCCAATCCTCTTGCTCATCTCCAACAGCAACATATCGAAGAAGTCGCTGAAGCATTGGTGGAATTTCAAATGACTGCCATGTCTGATAAGAAGAAACAGGAGCAAGAAACAAAGCAGCTACAGAAAAAAATGGGTCGCTTCACCGCAATTTGGATGATTTTAATGGTGATGGTGGGAGCAGCAGGAGCTTGGACAGGATATTTCTTTTATACCCAGCTCAAGCAGCTAACTACAGAAATTAATTCAGTGAAAGAGGCTCAGGGAGAATTAGAACTAGCAAAACAATTTAAACAGCTAGAAAGTCAGGTATCTGAACTTAAAAAGCAAGTGCCATCGAATCTGGCAACTGACTTAGAAGCTAAGCAAAAAAAACTTTTAGTACTAGAAAAACAAGTCCAAGGAGTACAAGAAAGCGTTAAGCACCGCCAACAAGCCCTAGTGGTTTTAGCTAACGCTTTTCAAGACTTAGCTACTTTTGATCAGTCTAACCCTCCTGTGACTGCGACTTCAGGGGAAAATAGTCGAACTGTGACTGCGACCTCAGGAGAAAATAGTCCAAAAGGTGGCCCTGGAAGTCAATAATTCATTAATCGATTATAGCAGTCGCCAGGGCAGTTATAACATGAAAAAAGTCTCAAACCTAAGTATAGCAAGAGTGTGACTTATAACTTATAACTTCTGACTTCTGACTTCTGACTTCTGACTTCTGACTTCTGACTTCTGAGCGCTGACCGCTGATCGCTAAATTCTTGCCTCACAAACCTGCTTTTTCCGGTACCAAAGCATCGAGAATTGTTAGCAAACTTAAGGGCATTAGCTCTTGACTAAGGGATTGAGCATAGGCAGCACTTAGATAAGTTTGGTACTCTGATTTACCAGCAATATAGGTTTGAAAAAATGCTAAACTCAATGCCTTCATATACTCCTGAGCAATAGTTGGGTCAGGACCAAGCACTGCCTCAGGTAAGGGGACATCATCTTCTGATGGGGCGAGGGTGGAAAAGTGGGTTCCTCTCTTGAGCAATACTAGATACTTCTGTAGAGTTGTCAGCCAAGTATAGGGTTGAATCTGTTCTGGTAACGCTGGCGCTACGGTATCATCACTACCAGCGACTACCATCACCGGCACTTGAATTTGGCTAAGTTGGGATTGTCCTAAGACTGTGCTAATAATTGGATTAATTGCGATCGCACCTTTAATCCGTTGATCCGATAACTGATAGTCCTGTGGTGGCAAATCAAAGGCACGACACTGAAGTAGTAGGGATATATTCAAGGTATCTTCATTTAAGGGAGCGCAATCCTTTTGCAATTGCTCAAAATTAATCTCGGCTCCAGCAAGAGCTAAGGATGTGTAACCCCCAAAGGACTGACCCAATACTCCCACCTGTTGCAAATTTAACTGCCCTTTAAAGGAACTTTCTAGTTCATCCAGTAACAACTTGATATCCAGAGGACGGTTAATAAATTCTGGTGGTGGAGCTACCTCTTTGGCAAGACCACTTAACAAAGCCTGTATTTGATCCGCATTACTGCCTGGATGTTCCGGTACAGCCACAGCAAATCCATGGGATGCCAGGTGACGGGCTAAGTACTCAAATGTTTTCCGTTCTGAACCCAGTCCGTGGGAAATAACAATTACTGGTGCTAACCCTTCCCTTGGGGGCTCTGGCAAATACAAATCAACGGGAAACTCTCGCCTACGGCTCAGGTCATCGAAGGTAATGGTTTGCTTGGCATAGGTTACTGAACCGGGTTGCCGTAAGTCTAGGGATAAATCCAATAAACCTCGCTCTGTCTGGGCTGCCGCTTCTTGCTCCGATGCCTGTTCCACTGCTGCAATGGTCATCTGGGTTTGCTGAATCAGCTTCGATAAGTCATCAATAATTTCAAAACCCCGTTGTGAGTTAATCCGAATCCCGTAAGTCGGAAATTCCTGCAACACATTCAAAATCGTCAACCCTTCTGGCTTAAAAGCGGCTTTGATTAAAGCCGCTCGAATAGCATAGAAACCGGGTTGACGAGCTTTGGTTTGAATCACTTCACCTACCCGTTGTAGAACTATTTCCCCTTGAGGTGAATAGAGGAATTGAGCGATCGCTACTGGTGTGACATCAATGGGAGTGATTAAGACCTGCCGCAGTTGTTTGAATTCTTCCGGCTTTATATACCCCGCATAGAAGGCTAAGGATGGCTCAACTTTGCCCACTGTCGCATAAACTTCTAGAGCTGCGATCGGTAGGGAAAACTCGATTGGACCATAGGAAATATAGATTTTCTCTGCTGCCTCAACTGCTGGGGAAATCATCACTGGAGTGACCAACAATCCTAGATTCAGCAGCAGCCATCTTAGTCTAGTTTGTAGTTTACCTTTTGCTAATCTGAACATATAGACTTTCCAAATGATTTGTAAAAATAGATTGTAATTTTTTATAATACAAAAAACGCTGTATTACCCACTAATATTACTTATCTAGAGTTTTAGGTTACCTAAAACATTTCATTATTTGTTCACATCTCGAATATAAATACTATAGCGCTACTTCCTAGATCCCTAGACCCCACACCCCACACCCTACCTCCCTAGTTGAGTGACTAAAGTCAGTCAATCAGCCCTAGTGCTGAATCGGGCAAGACATTTGTATTATGTAATAACGATTTGTCAATTTTTGATGACATTTAGGGATATATTAAATAGACTGGGATTATGTTATTGCGAAAATTTGTGGTAGAGTGAATAACTCTAGCCAAGATTCAAGCTTGTTTTCCTAAAAAATACTAACTAGTTTGTTAGTATTTTTTGGGAGACTAGCTATGATATTTTAAAATAAATAGGATAGCGTCTTAACAGGGTGCATCTTCACAAAAACTGGGGAGCTATAAAGTGCTCATTCCAGGAAAAGAGTACACTTTGTTTTCTGGGCAATTGTGTGTAACACTGCGGCTAGGGTAAACTAGTTTACTCATTGAATATAGAACATGAATACATTAAAAGGACGCGATTTTCTAGGCTTAACAGACCTCAGTGCTAGTGAGATTCAAGAACTATTGGATAACGCGACTCAGTTAAAAAAAGGTCAGTGGAATCCTAGGTGCAATAAGGTTTTGGGATTATTGTTTTATAAGGCTTCCACACGAACACGGGTCAGTTTTTCCGTAGCTATGTACCAACTAGGCGGTCAGGTGATTGACTTAAATCCCAATGTCACCCAAGTTGGTCGTGGAGAACCAGTAGTAGATACAGCACGAGTCTTAGACCGCTACTTGGATATTCTAGCAATTCGTACCTTTGAACAAAAACAGTTGGAAACCTTTGCGGAATATGCCCAGATTCCAATTATTAATGCTTTGACCGATTGGGAGCATCCCTGTCAGACTTTAGCCGATTTGTTAACGATTCAGGAATGCTTTGGAACACTGGCTGGTTTGACATTGACTTATGTTGGCGACGGTAATAATGTCGCTCATTCACTAATGTTGGGCTGCGCTCTAATAGGAATGAATGTCAGAGTCGCCACACCACCAGCTTATAAACCTGATAGTGCTATTTGTGAGCTTGCCCTGAAAACTGCAGCTGGCCGCACAGAAGTAATGGTTACCGATGACCCAGTAGCTGCTGCCAAGGAAGCTCACGTACTTTATACTGATGTTTGGGCAAGTATGGGTCAAGAAGCTTCAGCTGAGGAGCGAATTCCAATTTTTAAGCCTTATCAAGTTAATCAACAGTTGTTAGACCATGCCGACCCATCAGCCATCGTACTCCACTGTTTACCCGCTCACCGGGAGGAAGAAATTACAGACGAGGTAATCGAAGGCTCGCGATCGCGTGTTTGGGACCAAGCAGAAAACCGTTTACATGCCCAAAAAGCTTTACTGGTCAGTCTTTTGGGCGTTGAGTGAATCGTAAGGGAATAGGGAGTAGGGAGTAGGGAGTAGGGAGTAGGGAACAGGGAATCGGGAATCGGGAACAGGGAACAGGGAATAGGGAGTCGGGAATCGGGAATCGGGAGTCGGGAGTAGGGAAAAAATGTGGGTTACCTGCATCCGCACCTTCAAAGCCCCGTGCAAACTAGGGATCCCCCCTAACCCCCCAGGGCTGTTTCATTTTCATGAATAAATTGTCTTTTTCTACGGATGAAAGGGTGCTGGGGTGCTGGGGAGAAGGTTTTTTTAAGGTTAAAAATACCTTTTTATTAATAAAAATTCCCCCTATCTCCCCACCTCCCTATCTCCCCACCTCCCTAGCAATCAGGTTTTAGTCGGACGCAAGAAACAGCCCTGCCGCTGTTTTGGGGGGGACACAACCGTTACTCCCCGCACTCCCCACCCTCCCCATCTCCCCACACTTCCCACACTCTCTCCATCTCCCGTTTCTCCCCATCTCCCCATCTCCCCATCTCCCGTTTCTCCCCATCTCCCCATCTCCCGTTTCTCCCCATCTCCCCATCTCCCGTTTCTCCCCATCTCCCCATCTCCCCATCTCCCCACACTTCCCACACTCCCCACACTCTCCCCATCTCCCCATCTCTCCATCTCCCCACCCTCTACCCACGAACAATACTCTGGACAAATGACAAGAGTTGATAGTACCAATGTTCTATAGAGCAATCACAAAGAACGACCATTTTTTGTCCAGAATCTTATGGAAAACCTCACATCTGCCCAACAAGAACTGTACGATTGGCTAGTTAATTATATTCGGGTGTCACACCATGCCCCTTCGATCCGGCAAATGATGAGAGCAATGAACTTGCGCTCACCAGCACCGATTCAGAGTAGGCTGGAACATTTGCGTAGCAAGGGATATATTGATTGGACCGAAGGAAAAGCCCGGACGATTAGGCTGCTGCAGCATTGTAATTTGGGAGTTCCTGTCTTGGGAGCGATCGCAGCCGGGGGTCTAGTGGAACCCTTCACCGACACAGTTGAGGAGTTGGATATATCTGGCTTTTTCCAGCAACCAGGTAACTTTGCTCTGCGGGTTACTGGAGACAGCATGATCGAAGACTTAATTACAGAAGGGGATGTGGTGATTATGCGACCAGTGCCTGATCCCGATGACATCAAGAATGGTCTAATTGTAGCGGCACGGGTGGATGGACATGGTACTACCTTGAAACGTTTCTATCGTAAGGGTCATAAAGTTACTCTTAAACCCTCTAATGCTAAGTACCACCCCATAGAAGTGATGGCAAACCATGTCCAGGTTCAAGGAATATTAGTCGGTGTCTGGCGGGGATATGAGCAGCATCTAACACCAGCAGCGATACATTAGCCATACCATAACAATAAGGAGAGCGAAGCATCTTGGTAATTCTTAGCTATCGCTCTCCCATCAGTAATACTCAGTTATCTAAGGCTATATTCTACCCTTTCATGGCCTCTTTGCGTTTTAGTGCTGAACCAGCACCGATTGCACTTACTGCTAGTAAACCTAGAACCGAAGCAGGTTCAGGGACATCAATGGACTTTGCCAGGATGAACTGCTCCTGAGCCTCCGTTATTGATTGTCCATAAGCCTGATGGTATTTAAAAGAACCTGATTCTCCAGCAGCCAGAAGTAATTCAATACCAATATGTGTTCCCAGGTCTACAAAATCGCCATTACCATCAAATGGATCATTAAAGAAATTGTTCAAATCAAAACCATCAAATATCTGAAAAGGATTACCAGAAGCAACAGTCACATCAGGGTCTAGTGACCCCAAGACTACCGTCAGACCATCTTGTTCTGTGGCTTGACCGACTGTTGCCAATCCAGCATCCGTTGAGAGTGACAACACATCATTGAAAGTGCCGAAGCCGTTTCCTTGATCAATACCCTGGTCTGGATCAAACGTGTCAAAATAACGCAGCGCTACGTCTGAACCATTGTTAACAAATTCAGTTGAGACGCTCAACACGTTAAAATCGGGAACCAGGGAATAGGTGCGGGTAAAATCGACATTAGCACCCCCTCCAGTGTATGTTCCTGTCACCGACACAGAGTCACCGCTGCTACTAACACTTACGGGTTGTTGGGTACTAAAACTAAAATCTGTTGTGGTGTTTATGACAAAAGTAGATGTGTTTGTCCCGTTTTGAAAACCAAAGTCGGAAACAGGAGCTCCTGGGTTAAAAAAATCACTAGCAAAGAAGGTCATGTTGTCAAATAATACGGTATCAATCGCACCGTTGTCTTCTCGAATTGTGACTTCTAGGGAACCATTGCTCAGAGTAACTGCTTTTGCTGAGGCAGTTCCTAGGGACAGGAAAATCATGCTTGTAGCACCCAGTAAAACTGCTGATTTCTGAACAATAGATCCTGCTCTTGCTATTGCCATTGATGACTTGGTTATGAGAGTTAAATTAGCCATAATTTTTTCGCCAAAATAAAAGGTTTATTGGGTTGTATTTAGTGAAAGAATTTAATCACTAAATTAAATAACAATGGCAGAAATTTCAGTAGTAAAAAGTAGGAGGATTCATGGATAAATTTGATAAGCTTTTTGTAAAGAAATCATCGATATTTATCAAGGGGCTGTAAAGTCATAGATTGGTATATAAATTACTGATAAAGAAGTATATTTTGTTTATAAATTTTTAGTAAAACTGCAGAGGATTATCCTGAAACTTAACTCTTGACTTTAGTTTTTTTTTATGATCAAACTATTCAAGATAGTTTTTAATTAAAATACCTTGAATAGTTTGATAATTTTTTTAAAAAATTAATGCATATTGAAGAAGCAATCGAACTTTTGCAATCCTTGGTGTTTGCGAAAACTGACCAGCATTTGGATAAAGTCCAAATTGATGTATTGCGGGGAGCTTGGGAAAATCACACTTATGATAGAATTGCAGAAACTAACTGTTTTTCTAGTGCCCATGTCAAAACAGTTGGTGCCAAATTATGGAGCTTGCTCTCTAAAGTATTGGGGACAAAGGTCAACAAAAAAAACGTTCAGGTCGTCCTCAAACGTATCGCAAGAGATTGCCAACAGGAGAGCAGCCGTAGAATTTCAAGCTCCCCAATCCTGGAATTACCCGGAGGTCAAGTTCCTCTAGATTCCCCTTTTTATATAGAGCGTGCCCCCATCGAAGCATGCTCATATCATGCCATTTTGCAACCCGGAGCCTTGATTCGGATTTATGCTCCCAGGCAAATGGGCAAAACCTCCCTGATGGCCAGGATTCTCGACCAGGCACGATGGCAGGGAAATACCACAGTCACTCTCAACTTTAAACTAGCTAATCGAGAGGTCTTCACCAGCCTGGATAAATTATTACAGTGGTTCTGTGCCAGCGTTGGGAAAAGCCTGGGGCTGTCG
>NZ_JAAHHS010000749.1 GCF_010692395.1 Moorena sp. SIO3H5 | reverse complement strand
CTATACCTTAAATCAAATCTTTTAGTCAAACCTTGATTTTACCTGCATTACGACCAGTGTCATATCATCTCCGTTAGTTGTTGTCCCAGTAAACTGCTGTACTTGCTCAAATAGGTAATCTAAAATTTCCTGAGCACTATAACTATTTTCACAGGCCCACTGGAAGCTTTGGGTTAGATTGTCCTCATCAAAGCGATGGCCATTGAGATTGGCTGCCTCGGTCACCCCATCAGTGTAGTAAATAATGGTATCCCCTGAATCTAGCTGCACTTGAGAGTCTTCGTATTGAGAATCAATTTCTAAACCAATCAGCATCCCTCCTGCGGTATCCAAGGGTTTGATAGAACCGGTTGATGCCTGCCACAACAAGGGGGGATTGTGAGCGGCATTACTATAGGACAAAATCTTGGTTTTGGGGTCGTACTCAGAATAAAACAAGGTAACGAACCGGTGGGAATTTTCCAAGTCAGGATACATAACCCGGTTCAGGTGTTCGAGAATGCGTGCAGGGGAGTGACCGTTTAGTACTTCTGCTCGCAGCATTCCCCTGGTCATAGTCATAATCAACCCAGCCGGAACCCCTTTTCCCATCACATCACCAATCACAATGCTCCAAGGTAAATAAGCACTGTGGTCATCATGATCACCATCCCCGGAGTTTTTCGGTCCGAGCTGGTCGTAGTTGGTGGCAATGAAATCGTAGTAGTCACCTCCGACACGGTTAGCGGTTTTACAGAAAGCCGCTAATTCCACCCCTTCAATTTCAGGGCATTGGCGCGGTAGTAGGCGGATTTGGATATCGGCACCAATTTCTAACTCTCGATCTAAGCGTTCTTTATGGCGTAGCTCAACTTTAAGTTCATCATTAGCGATCGCTACTGCAGTTTGGTCAGCCACTAACCTTACCAACTTCTGTCGTGTCGGTGTCCATTTATATTGTGGGTCATGGCTAAAGATATACAAATGTCCTTGTTCAGCATTTTTAAGCAGAATGGGAAGACTAAACAGTTGGATATTGGGTTCAAGATAATCCCTCAAGAGTTTATCAAAGGATGCCTGAACCAGTTTCAAAGAAGTTGGTGTCTGGTTAGAATTCCCCCCTTGGCCATTAGGACTTGTCACTTGGTGGGTGGTCTTTTCTATCGCTTTACGAATAGTCTGACCCACCTGAGGGTTCTGGTAGTGTAGGTCAGAGCGTTGTACCTGACCATCTCGATTGAACAGGATTAAAGCTCCCCCATCGGCATCACTTACCCGTGCTGCCATTAAAGGAATTAACTCTAAAAACTGATTGAGATTGTTGAAGCTGCGTAAGGCAAACCCCAATGAGCTTAACAAATCTTGAACCTTGTGCTGTTCTCGATAAAGACGTGCCACCAGTTCTTTGAGGGTGGACACAGGGTTTTTCTTAGCACCAGCTCCTATGCTGGTGCTATTGGTTGAACTTGAGGGTTGGTGGGGAATGGGCAGTGCTGTCATTGCATCAGGTGTTAGGAGCGTTAC
>NZ_JAAHHS010000748.1 GCF_010692395.1 Moorena sp. SIO3H5 | reverse complement strand
GACGATCTTAACTGAGTTAGAACTGGTGCAAATGATATCGCTCATCGCTTTAATGGCAGCGGAGCAATTAATGTAAGACACCACTAGATGGTCGGGATGGGCTGCTTTGAAGGCCGCAAATTCTTCGGGAGGGCAACTGTCAGCTAGGGAGCAACCTGCGTTTAAATCGGGGAGTAGTACTAATTTATTGGGGTTAAGGATTTTGGCAGTTTCTGCCATAAAGTGAACCCCAGCAAAGACGATGACATCTGCCTCTGTAGCCGCCGCTTGTTGAGAAAGACCGAGAGAATCGCCGATGTAGTCAGCAATATCTTGAATATCTGGTTCTTGGTAATAGTGAGCGAGAATAACTGCGTTTAATTCTTTTTTGAGGTCTTCAATCGCTTCAAAAAGGTCTTTGGGCGGATACTCCAACTCTAGGGTTGTTTTTGGGAGGACATTTGTAAACATAGTATTATTTCCCTATTTCTGACTAGTTTACTAGTTTTTGGATATTTTTTTTCTTTAATAATTATTAAATCTTCGGGAGCCTACTGTGTGGTGTAGTAGTCAAATTTCTTTAAGTCCTGCTATCTTTCTGCTATCTTTCTGCTGCCCTCGACTAGACTGACTTCATGGGAGCGCAACAGAAAATGATCTATCTCCATAACTTCAGCAGCCAGCTCGATTAGGTTTGGGTGCATCTCAATGATGGAAATTAGGCAAAACTGAGATGCACCCGATTAGATTTAACTATTATTATCTCCTATATGTTTTGTCCGAATTGGTTGTTCGTTAATTTTCAATTACCAATTTACCCACCTAATTTAAACCTTATTTCCTTAACCCCTCACCAATAGTACGACCCTTGGATTTGAAAACACTCTTCATTAACACCTCATGCACCAACACGGCTACAATAAAGCCTGGACAAACTTCGGATAGGATGTTATTAAATCCTAAAACTCGCCAGAGGATAGCAGTACTCAATCCCGCCAACATCATAGAGTTCAAGGCTAAATAATGAGTTCGCCTTTTCAATAATATCATGACCATGGCTGGACCGAGGGAACTGGCCACAGCTCCACTAGCCAAAAGAACCAATGAAAACACTGTGGAGGAAATAGAAATTGCCGCAATTACAGCGAGTATTCCCACCACTAAGGTCATGAATTGCTCGTATTTCACGCCATATTTCCGGGACATCCTCCGATGCAACCCCGGGGAAATATCTCTAGCGATCGCACTGGAACAAACCAGAAGTTGGGAATCTGCTGTAGAGGCAATCACAGAAAAGACACCAGCCAACACAATACCGACTAAAAAAGGATTAAATTGTTGTGTGGCGTACAAGGGCAAGGCTTGTTCGGGATCACTAATGTTAGGCATTAAGACCCGGCAAGCAATCCCAAACAAAACCATTGCTATCCAGGTCGAATACACGTAAGCCAAGTACACCCACTTCGCTTGTTTCACCTCTTGCGGACTCCGCCCCGCTAGCACTCGCACCAGTATTTTCGGCTGAGAGATA
>NZ_JAAHHS010000747.1 GCF_010692395.1 Moorena sp. SIO3H5 | reverse complement strand
GAAAATACCGTAATCAAAAGGCAACTGCTGTTGAACCATGGTTTGTTCATAATTGAGGGATCTCCTGAATGAAACGCACTTTACTATGTTCCGGTCTCTTTTCGACGAAAGATGGCAGAATTCTCAAAGGGTGACAACCAATTTCTGATCTATATGAGGCAATAGTTTGAGAAAATAAAAAGGCAAAAAAATAGGGGATATTTCTTCCCCCACTTAAAAAACAATGTTGCCATCATTCTACCAAACTCTCCTCCGTAAACACTTGAGCGAAAGTCAGTACCTAACCCTGGAGTTACTGTTGCTCTTGATACAGACTCATCGAAATGTCACCCTGTCTACTCTGGCCGGAGTCTTCCCCCAACCGATTCAAAAAAAAGTCGAATTCGCAATCTTCAACGATTTCTCCTTCTGCCCAAATTAAGTCTCCAGTTACTATGGTTTCCCCTGCTTAAATACTGGATTCGACAGGTTGAATATGGAACAGCATTAAATCGTCAACAACGCCGACATTTTAAGAAACTTAAATCGAAGAATAATGGGTTTTGGGTGGTGGCTATTGATCGAACCCAATGGAAACAACGCAATGTGTTTATGGCCAGTTTGATATGGGGCACCCATGCCTTACCTCTATATTTTGAAGAAGTAGGACATAAAGGCAACAGTGATTTAGTTTGCCAAAAACGGATAATTAAGCAAGTTTTACGATTGTTTAAATCTAAACAGCATTCTGTTCTGGTCCTCGGTGACCGAGAGTTCCATAGCCCTAAACTGGCTTCCTGGCTTGAGTCGAGAGGTGTTTCCTTTTGTTTACGACAACGTAAAAGCCTGCACTTTAAGCCTCAAGATGCATCCGATTATGAGATTGTTGGGAAAAAAGGATTTAAGCCCGGTCAATCTGAGTTTTATACCCAGGTCTTATGCAATAAAGAAGATGGTATTGGACCGATGAATTTGGCGGTCTACTGGAAGCGAAAATATCGTGGGAAAGGACCTAAAGAGCCATGGTATATCTTGACTAATTTACCGACTCTCAAACAAACATTGTCGATTTATCGTGTTCGTTGGGGTATTGAACAGATGTTTAAAGATATAAAAACATCTGGCTATAATCTAGAAAATACTCAAGTCAATGAAACTCGTTTTTTTGCATTGTTACTCTTAATTATGATGGCCTATACCTTGGCAACATTGTACGGGCAACGGTTACGGGATAGAACGGTGGACAGCTACGCGGCACGTATCCAAGAATACACTAATGAACCGCTTCGAACGAGTGATTTTCATGTGGGTCTCTATGGCTATGCTTGGATATTTTCGATGCAATTATGGGCCGACCTTGTCCTGCCGTTACTGGCGCTCAAGCCCCATAAACGTCTCTATTTTCAACGCGGCTTCAATGCTCTATCGCTTATGAAACAAGAGCTGTAGTTAGGTTGTCACCCTTTGAGAGCCAACTTGGGTTCATCGCTATTGTTCAAGGAACGGTAAGGTCTGTGGGGCGATCGCCATATCTAGCTTTCTTAA
>NZ_JAAHHS010000746.1 GCF_010692395.1 Moorena sp. SIO3H5 | reverse complement strand
CATAAATATTGTCAATTTATTCACAGAAAAGATGGTTATGCTTATGGGATTTAAACCCTGTCCTCCCTTTCCTCTCACCACTAAATCGAAGATTATAGTGGGAGACGACCGGGAGGCGGACAGATGAAATCTCAAACAATTCTAGCGAGATATGCCCAAGGAGAAAGGGATTTCCGAAAGGTAAATCTTAGGGGTCAGTCTTTCCAAGGGAGAAACCTTTCTGGTGCAGATTTTAGTGAAGCTGATCTTAGGGGAGCTAACTTTAAGAATGCAATGCTAAGGGGAACTAAGTTCCGTCAGGCCAAGGCGGGATTACAAAGATCCTGGTCAATTGCTATTCTATTGGTTTCATCGATAGCGTTAATACTATCAGGAATTACATCATTTTATGGTGGGAGTTATACAGCATTTATTGTCAACTATGTCAAGGGAGCAAACCTAATCTTTGCCTGGATCGGGTTGGTAGCAATAATTGTTTTATTTGTTGTTATCCTTAACCAAGGTATTGAGACAGTCCAAGCCTTAGTGGTAGGTTTTGTATTTGCCTTCGCCATAGCTGTTGCTTTAGCAGGAGCCTTTTCCTTAGCCTTTCCCTTCGCCCTAGCCTTTGCCTTAGGCTTACCCTGGGTCATAGCCCTAGCCGTAGCTACAACTGGAGCGGCAATGGAAGTGTTTGATGGTGTCTTAGTGGGAATCTTGGGCTTGTTGGTAGCAGTAGGTGGAGCTGTAGCTGGAGTCTATGGCATACAGCAGTTAGCCTTGCCCTTTGCCAGAACCGGAAGCTTGGGCTTCCAGCTCGCCTCTTCCTTAGCTGGAACTTTAGCTTTCCTCTTGTCTTTACTTGGTTCTTACCTGGGCTGGGATGCTCTCAACGAAAACCCTAAACATGCCTGGATTCGGAAGAATGCGATCGCATTGGCGGCTACAGGGGGTACTAGCTTTTACAACGCTGACCTAACCGATGCTGACTTTACCGGAGCTACCCTCAAAAGTACAGATTTAAGAAAGGCTAATCTTACTGGTACTTGTTTGGATAATACTAGTAAACTTGACTTGGCTAGACAGAAGTGACTATGTAAGCATTCAGCCGTCAGCCGTCAGTGGTCAGCCGTAAACTGATAGCTGATAGCTGATAGCTGATAGCTGATAGCTGATAGCTGATAGCTGATAGCTGATAGCTGATAGCTGATAGCTGATAGCTGGTTATAGCGCTATACTTTTAAAGTTTCTTAATTTGCTTCAATCAGAAAATATGATATATTGTTCAGTGAATATACTGAACCCAGTTTATCATCAACACTCTGTTCCTTCGGTTTTCCCTGGGGAGTCTAATCCCTAAGTAAGGGGAAATACATCTAAATTAATTAATCAGCACAAATAATCTAATTATTAATACTTCAGGTAAGCTGTCAGCCGTCAGCCGTCAGCCGTCAGCTTGTTTTATTCAAAAGCTGAACGCGCACGCGTGTGCGTAGCACATAAGCTGAATGCTGAATGCTGAATGCTGAATGCTGATAACTGATAGCTGACTATGTTACA
>NZ_JAAHHS010000745.1 GCF_010692395.1 Moorena sp. SIO3H5 | reverse complement strand
GATTTCACTGAAGGTGGTTCTGAGGGTTTCATGGCGAGCGATGATTTGGTTAAGACTTTTTTGTAGGGCTACATAGTCTAGTTTTCCTACTAGATTTAGGGTTAATGGCATATTGTAGGCGTTGCTATTCAAGGCCATTTTTTCAATAAACCATAGCCTTTGTTGGGCATAAGATAAGGGGATTACCTGTTCCCTAGAAATTGGTTGAATAGAACTAGCTACAGATTTCTGAGTTATTTGTACTTCTCGAAGAAACTCTAAAATTTCTGTCTTGCGCTCCACTAGATTCCGTTTTAGCTCTGCTGTCATTACTCCCTTGGGAGCATAACATTCCAGTTGCTCTTGCTCTATCCAAAGTTTAACACCCAGATTTTGCAGGTAAGAAATAAAATTAACTGTTTTCATAACACAAATCTCTCATATTCTTCTGTTTCTGAAATTAACGTAGTCTTATCTTGGGGTAGCTGACGCAGCACTTCAATATTTTTAGCTATGCCAGCAATAGTTGGTGACTCAAATAAACGCTGTAAAGTCAGTTCATTCCCAAAAGTTTGTCGCACCCGAGACACAACTTGAGTTGCCATCAAAGAATGGCCACCCAAATCAAAGAAGTTATCGTGTATTCCCACCTGTTCTATACCCAACACTTCTGCCCAAATCTCTACTAATGCCTTCTGTGTCTGTGTCTGTGGAGCTACATACTCCGTTGACACACTACTGGCCACATCCGGTATAGGCAAAGCTTTACGGTCTACCTTGCCATTGGGAGTCAGAGGCAATTTGGACAACACCATCAACCCCGATGGCACCATATACTCTGGCAACCTTGACTCCAGATACTCTCTCAACTCCGGTATCAGTTCCTTTCTCAATTGGGAACTCAACGGATTATTCCCATAATTATTCCAGTTACCTGCTACCACCGATTTTTGAGTTAGGGGTGTTAACACTATCCCTTCTTTAGCTAACTCACTGCGCACAAATACCCCATCCATCAATTCGGGACCTCCCTGAGCAGACCAACACAACTCTAGAGAATACCCATTATCCGAACTCAGTTGATGTAGCCTCTCTGGGTCGATGCCATTGACTAGCTTCTCCTCTAAAAACTGCCTCAACTGCTGTACATTCTGTTTTGATTCTGGCTGTGATAGCAACTCTACTAAATCTACATCCTTGGCTACTCTCTGATTCACTAAACCACTAAAGCAAATGGATTCTGGTTGCTTTTGTTGCAAATATGCTTTGATATCCTCATAACTCATATCTGCTCCACTTTCTACAGTCGGTGTGATTACTGATGTTGGCTGTGCGTCTATATGCAACAGTACGCTATAACGATATTTGTTCAGTTCGTTTAGCTCCCTTCCCCTCTGTAAACGCATTTGTACATGAGTTATTTCTGGATGTTTTTCCTTGAGAGCTATAAACAAATCTGGTGACACTAACAACTCCTTCTCCTGCTGTATTTGTCTATCTATCTTCGCCTGGAGTTGTTCTACTGACAGTGATGGAGTTGCTTGATACAGTTCCACCGAACTATTAAATGCT
>NZ_JAAHHS010000744.1 GCF_010692395.1 Moorena sp. SIO3H5 | reverse complement strand
TATGGGAAATACCACAAACCAATATAACGAAGCAATCCCTAAGTAGACTAAGCCACTATACATCAAAAAAACAACCATTCTAAACCGTAAAGGGTGATTGCTGGGGGGGGTTACCTTGAGTTTCATCTCTTGTATTATTTTTGACTCAACTGGTAGACCTAATTAAACCACCGTCTTGTGAATATAATGTGAACAAATCAAAAAATCTAATCAACGAGCTATATCTTTATAGAGGGAATCGGGAATCGGGAATCGGGAATCGGGAGTCGGGAATCGGGAATCGGGAATCGGGAGTCGGGAAAAGCGAGAAATGGGGAGAATTATCACGAAAATCATTGTGTATTTTTATACATATTTTAAGAAATTTATACGTAAAAAAATACGTACTCGTCCCTTTGTAAAAAATCTCCCCATCTCCCCATCTCCCCATCTCCCCATCTCCCCACACTTCCCTCTCTTTCCCTACTCCCTACTCCCTACTCCCTTAACTAATCAACGGAATAGAATAGGATAAATCTGACGCCAAGCTAGGATATAAAACACAGCAATCCATAGCAACAACCAGATTAATTGTAAAAACCAGAACTCTGGTAACCCTAAAGGCCAACGTAACAAATCAACTATCGATGATAGGGGTAAAACAGCAGCGAGATAACCCAGTCCAGTTGGTAATGTATCTCTAGGAAAATAAGTACCACAGAGAGTAAACATTGGTACCACGAACAAGAAAATTGGCACATTAATATGATCAACAGTACGCACCGTTCCAGCTGTAAATAGTCCAATAGCACCAAACAGCATACTCCCCAAAATAATTACAGGAAAAGATACCAGCAATTGCCAGCCAGAGTAAAGTCCCCAGATAACCGCTACTAACCCTGTGATGGTACCAGCTATAGTTCCTTTTGTCGTTGCCCATAGCCACTCTCCAATAAATACTTCCATGAAACTCAAGGGTGCTGTCAGCAGTGCATGCCAAGTTTTTTGAAAAGTCAAGCGGAAAAAACTCCCAAATGCTCCCTCAAAGAAGGACTGAAATAGTACTCCAAGTCCGATCATTCCAGGAGCTATAAATTTTAAATAAGATATGGGTTGACCATGGTAAGAAACATCTCCCACTAGGGGAGTTAAACCATAGCCAAAGGCAATCAGATAGATTATAGGTTCAGAAATTGGGAGTAAACTATTGAATAGCCAAGTTTTTTGATACACTTTGGCATGACGATGCCAGACCGAGTAGATGCCCCAAAATGTTACAGAAATTCCTTTCATTATTTTGATAGTAAACCTGTCTAACTTAATCAATCCAATGATGTTCCGGTCAGTCGTAAAAATACATCTTCTAAGTTGGTACGGCGGCGGATTAGACTAACAGATGGAATCGTATTTAGCTCTTTCCACAGAGCTTGGGGATTGTCCATAGGTAATGCAATCAGATAGTTACTGCCAAAGGTGCGATACCAAGTTCCGTACTGAGTCGCTAATTGTTCCAGGATATCTTCCGAGACACCCTCAATCTCCACTAGCTCTTTACCAACAGTGCGCTCAATAAGCTA
>NZ_JAAHHS010000743.1 GCF_010692395.1 Moorena sp. SIO3H5 | reverse complement strand
AGAAAATCTGCACAGTGTGCTCACCTATTTCACCAATCATCATCACCAAATGGCCTATGCCGAAACTCGTCAAGTGCATCGACCCATTGGCAGCAATTCTCAGTTTGGCCCTAGCGATTGAAACGCATGATGTATGGTGATTGTGTCGGTGCCCTCATGGTTTGGAGGATAGGCATTAATGGCAATACCTACATCAGGGTGGTTTGATTCAGTCGTCCGTTCATTACGCCAAACATTAGCAGCCCTACCAGACAAGCGAACAGGGAAAAACACCAGCTATACGATGGAAGACGCTGGCCTGAGTGCCTTTGGGGTCTTTTTTACCCAAAGTCCATCCTTTCTGGACCATCAAAAGAAGATGGCCGATGCCAAAGGACGCAGTAACGCGCAAAGCTTATTTGGAGTGCATAACATACCGAGCGACAACCAGATTCGGACGTTACTCGATCCTTGTGCTCCGCAAACCCTCTTTCCGGTCTTTGAGGAGATTCTCCAGCAGCTAGAGCAAACCAATACCCTGGAGCGGTTCCGTGCCTTTAACGACACCTTATTGGTGGCGATGGATGGCACTGAATACTTTAGTTCGCAGACGATTCATTGCCCTCATTGCTCAAGCCGCACCCTCAAATCAGGTAACACTCATTACTTCCATACTGTGGTGACTCCAGTCATTGTCTGCCCCGGCAGCTCTGAGGTCATTTCATTCGTTCCAGAATTTGTGGTCCCTCAGGATGGTCATGATATACTCTAGACGGCTAAGAGTTGGACTTTTTTGAACGACTGGAAATTCCAACTCAATAGGCTCTCTAGCTTTGCTTTATGGTCCGTGTTCGCCTTCTCAAGACATCCTGAAATGGCGGCCTTGAAGGACTCAAAATCTTCGTAGTATGTTGAGTACAAACAGTCGTTTCGCACAAACTTCCATAATCGCTCAATCAAATTTAGATGAGGGGAATACGACGGCAGATACAACAGCTCAATGCCCAAAAAATACGCCACATCTTTCACAAACGGACACTTTTGATAACGGGCATTATCCAGCACAATCGTGATGGGAATCTCCAAGCCAAGGTCGGCCAATGCCACCAATAAGTCCACCACACTTCCCGCATTGATATAGCTCTCATTGGTGATCGTCACCACCTCTTTAGTCACCGCATTGATAGCCCCCAAAACATTGAATCGCTTACGTCCCGATGGCGATGGAATAAAAATACGGGTGAAACACCACACAAATCCAAGATAGGCTCGATGAACAAAATGGGCAGCATCGACAAAGAAGACAGCTCTGGTTCCGGCTTTTGCCTCTGCCAAGAGCGGTTCGAGTTGGTGTTGACGGAATTGTTCTTGTTCTTCAATCTTGTCGGGGTCTGACCCTTTGCCGGGAATAAATCCAACCTTTCGGCACTTCATCCCGATGTGTTTAAGAAACGCTTTAATTTGAGTTGGACTGCGCTTGAACCCAGTCAGTTGCTCAATTTTGGATTGAGCGTCAGCCACCGTTCGGGGGGGATGCTCCTTGAAGTAGGCTTCTATGGTGTCTGCATGATCATTGACATATATGACC
>NZ_JAAHHS010000742.1 GCF_010692395.1 Moorena sp. SIO3H5 | reverse complement strand
ACTTGTTTTAAGCGTGGGGTGTATTTCCAGAAAGTAGATGCACGTAAAACCAGCCAGATTTGTCCTAATTGTTTGACACAAACGGGAAAGAAAGAGCTTTCACAACGTACTCACATTTGCTCTGCCTGTGGCTATACAACGGATAGAGATATAGCAGCAGCTCAGGTAGTGGCAATTAGAGGATTAACAGCCGTAGGGCATACGGTGAAGATGCTTGCTGAGGGTAAATTCGTTGGAATCCCATTGAAGCAAGAATCCTCTCGCCTTTAGGCAGAGGAGTGTCAATGGTTACGTTGGTGGGATCAGCAAGGAAAACTGTTGCTGTGGGGTTCGGAGTCGGTCATCTATGAACAGCAACGAGCTGAACAGGAACGGCAACGAGCCGAGCAATTGGCAGCGCAGCTAAGAGCAGCAGGCATCGAGCCAGAGGGATAATTCCTCAACTGGGATATCATATCGATTCCGGTAGCATTGCTCTTTTCAAGCTTGGGTAATTGGAATTGGTCATTGGTCATTGTGATTACTCTCAATCGATGACTTATGGCCGATACATGGAAAAAATAAAAGCCAACGAAAAATTAATTAACATTTAACCAACTAAACATTTCGGCAACGGATAATTGCCAATCTTTAATACTATCTAACACAGGTAAAATTTCTTCATCTGATTTGATCTCTGGCAATTGATTCGGTTTAAATATCATCACTGATTCATCGTCAGGATCAATTAACCAGCCTAATTCTGTTCCCTGGTTCAGACAAAATAGAATTTTTTTGATAACTTTATTGGCAGATTGCTCAGGAGACAGAATTTCGATTACCCAATCAGGATAAAGCTCAAATTTATTGGCAATTCTTCCTTTTTCGGTTTTGGGAATACGATTCCAACTAAATACTGTAATATCTGGGACAATAGAACGTCCACCAAAAGTACATCTTAATTCAGTGAAAGCATGGGCAATTTTTTTCAGCAAAACAACGTCATTAATCGCTGTAGCAAGACGAGTTTGTAAGGTACTATGTTCTCCTTGAGGCATAGGTTTTTGTTCAATTTGTCCATTGACATATTCACTAGCAGGTTTGGTTTCAGGAATTTCTAAAAATTCCGCCAGGGTCAAGGTTTGTCTAATTTGATTTACAGCAACCATTTATGACCTCCTGTTTCTTGGATTTTAAGTAAGCATTCAGCGGTCAGCCGTCAGCCGTCAGCCGAAGGCTCACGCGTGCGCGTTCAGCTTATTTTATTCAAAAGCTGTTGCTGTAGCGTGTGCTATGGACATAAACTGTTCCCGTAGCGTGGCCACAGGCCTTTGGCTGATAGCTGATAGCTGAATGCTTAAGATTTTAACTGTTGATGGATTCAGTTCCAGTCATGCCTACCAGAAAAGCGATGCTCGGTACGAGCCGCTACGCGATGAAGCGTTTCGGCAAAGCCGACGCTACGCGAACGCGAAGCGTGGCCTACGGCCTCAGCTTCCGCTAAAAGCGATTAGCCCGAAGGGCTACGCTACGCGATCGCATCCTAAGCTGGTGTGCATTTAAATTGGTTATTACCTGTTCCCTGTTCCCA
>NZ_JAAHHS010000741.1 GCF_010692395.1 Moorena sp. SIO3H5 | reverse complement strand
CGACTACCCCGTGTAGTAGTAGGGTAAGCCGTCAGCGGTCAGCGGTCAGCGGTTAGCGGTCAGCCGTTGGCCACGCTAAGGGAACAGCGGTCAGCTTATTTTATTCAAAAGCACCTCAAATACCCTGGCCTACGGCCAATGGCTGATCGCTGTTGGGTGTAGCGTGCCCGTAGCGCGTAAGCTGATAGCTTACCAATTAACAATTTTAATGTTTTTGTAAGAAAATTCATCCATCTAATCCCTTTGCCATTAGGGAGTCAGAATGTGTTACCCTAAAAGGGTTTTATAAACATCGCACATCCAGGGTTTCGGGTGTTTCTAAAGGGAAATCCACCTGGATGGAGGTTAAACCCGAATTAGGAGTTAAAAAATTATGCCTGTAGTTTCTTTAGCTGAAATGCTAGAGTCAGGGGTTCACTTTGGTCACCAGACTCGCCGATGGAACCCCAAGATGGATCCTTACATTTACACTGCTCGTAATGGTGTCCACATCATTGACTTGGTACAGACAGCTCAGCTGATGGAGGATGCTTATCACTATATCCGCACCTCATCAGAGCAGGGCAAAAGATTTCTGTTTGTGGGTACTAAGCGACAAGCTGCTGGAATTATTGCCCAAGAGGCAAGCCGTTGTGGTGCCTACTATGTCAACCAGCGTTGGCTAGGTGGTATGCTCACCAACTGGGAAACAATTAAGACCAGGGTGGAGCGACTCAAAGATTTAGAGCGTCGGGAGACCAGTGGTGCCCTTGACTTACTGCCAAAAAAAGAAGGCTCAATGCTGCGTCGGGAACTAGGCAAGCTTCAGAAATATCTAGGTGGCATCAAAATGATGCGTAAGGTTCCCGACATAGTCATAATCATAGACCAAAAGCGTGAGTACAACGCTATTTTGGAATGTGAAAAGCTAAGTCTACCGATAGTATCACTATTAGATACAAACTGCGACCCTGATTTAGCCGATATTCCGATTCCAGCTAATGACGATGCGATCCGGTCGATTAAGCTAATCATAGGTAAACTGGCTGATGCCATTTACGAAGGCCGTCATGGTGAGCTAGATACGGCAGAGGAATACGAATACGAAGAATTTGAAGAGGGATTAGAGGAGTTCCCAGACGAGGAGGAAATTCAAGAGACTGAACAAAGTGAGCAAATTGAATCCGTAGATCAAGGAGATAACCAGGAGACTGAGGCAGAATAGTTAGTTATCTTCGAACTTGAAGCCCCACGCTGAATTTATCCTTTGATAAAAATCAACTAGCTTTCAGCGTGGGCTGGTAAGCCCATACTCACAGATCGAGTAGTGTGGGAACATATCACGGTGTAATCAGTTTCACTAACAGTAGGAACAAAAACAACATGGCGGAAATTAAAGCAAAACTTGTCAAAGAGCTACGGGAAAAAACCGGCGCTGGCATGATGGATTGCAAAAAAGCTCTCGTAGAAAGCGGCGGAGACACGGCCAAAGCTATAGAATGGCTGCGGAAAAAAGGCATTACCTCAGCTGAGAAAAAATCCGGTCGTGTGGCAGCAGAAGGAATTATCGGCAGCTACATCCACACTGTTGA
>NZ_JAAHHS010000740.1 GCF_010692395.1 Moorena sp. SIO3H5 | reverse complement strand
AGCATTTAATAGTTCGGTGGAACTGTATCAAGCAACTCCATCACTGTCAGTAGAACAACTCCAGGCGAAGATAGATAGACAAATACAGCAGGAGAAGGAGTTGTTAGTGTCACCAGATTTGTTTATAACTCTCAAGGAAAAACATCCAGAAATAACTCATGTACAAATGCGTTTACAGAGGGGAACAGAACACAATGAACTGAATAAATATCGCTACAGCGTACTATTGCATATAGAGGCACAACCAGGAAAAATAATAACACCGACTGTAGAAAGTGGGGCAGGTATGAGTTATGAGAAGATAGAAGCATATCTGCAGCAAAAGCAGCCAGAATCAATTTGTTTTAGTGGTATAGTAAATGGTAGATTGGCAAATGAAGTAGATTTACTGGAGTTACTATCACAGCCAGAAGCAAAACAGAATGTACAGCAGTTGAGGCAGCTTTTAGAGTCAAAGGCAGTAAATGGCATAGACCCAGAGAGGTTATATGAACTGAGTGCAAATTTAGGGTATAGCTTAGAGTTGTGTTGGTCTGCTCAGGAAGCTCCTGAATTGATGGATGGGGTATTTGTGCGCAGTGAGTTAGCTAAAGAAGGGATAGTGTTAACACCCCTAACTCAAAAATCGGTGGTAGCAGGTAACTGGCATAATTATGGGAATAATCCGTTGAGTTCCCAGTTGAGAAACCAACTGATACCAGAGCTGAGAGAGTATCTGGAGTCGCGGTTGCCAGAGTATATGGTGCCATCGGGGTTGATGGTGTTGTCGCAACTGCCTCTGACTCCCAATGGCAAAGTAGACCGTAAGGCATTGCCTGAACTGGATGTGGCCAGTAGTGTGTCAACGGAGTATGTAGCTCCCCAGACACAGACACAGAAGGTATTAGCAGAGATTTGGGCAGAAGTGTTGGGTATCGAACAGGTGGGAATACACGATAACTTCTTTGATTTGGGGGGTCATTCTTTGATGGCAACTCAGGTTGTTTCTCGGGTGCGACAAACTTTTGGGATGGAATTACTCCTGCAAAGTCTATTTAAGTATCCTAATGTGGCAACTCTGGCAGAGGAAATTGAGACTATGCTGATAGTAGCACAAGATGTTCTCCAAAGTGTAGGGGAAGGTTCTGTAATACAACAAGAAGATGAGGAAAAAGGAGAATTATGAAAACTATTAAACAGTTATTGTTTGAGCTTCGTAGCCTAGGAATTAAGCTTTGGGTTGAGGAAGATCGCTTAAAATACAGTGCTCCAAAAGGAAAGCTCACATCTATGTTACGTAGTGAGTTGGTTGACCGTAAGGCAGAAATCTTAAGTTTTCTACGTCAAGTTAAGCAAGCTACTAATACTATTGAGACTTTCATAGAGCCTATTGAGCGAAATGGCAATCCTCCGCCGTTATCCTTTGCACAGCAAAGGCTATGGTTTATTGAAAAAATGGCCTTGAGTAGCAACGCCTACAATATGCCATTAAGCCTACATCTAGTAGGTAAACTAGACTATGTAGCACTACAACTAAGTATCAACCAAATCATCGCTCGCCATGAAACCCTGAGAACCACTTTCAGTGAAATCAAC
>NZ_JAAHHS010000074.1 GCF_010692395.1 Moorena sp. SIO3H5 | reverse complement strand
TCTTGTGGTTGTTTGTCTTTTTTATTTTTTTTTTCAAGCAGAACACGGCTTACGGGATCCGGGTTCCTTCGTGCCAACTTAGAACCTCTTATGCAAATTGAGAATGAACCTCTTTGAGTGAGGAATCGGTTTTTTTCCACTGCGTTAACTGTCGCTTTTGTGACCTTTCGCCAGGGAAAGGGATATCCGGAGACATGATGTATTCCCTGTTGATTGAACACCTATCAATCGGACACTTCCGACTGTTCATCCAGTCTTTTAAGTCTCGCAGACAACGATTATAAAGTCGTCTGCAAGTTTCTAGCCAGCTCAACATCAATTCCTGTTGAGCGGCATCTGGATAAACGCGATAGGTGTAGTTCATGGTTAAGCTCATGCAGATATCTTAGCAAAAACTAGCCGAATGATAACTGTTGAGATATCCAGACCCCGTCCCGACACAAAATCGGAGATTATGGTGTCGGGATGAAAGTCGAGGCCCCTAAATTCCAGACCGCTAAAAATTCTAGAGAGGGCTCCCCTCCATCAAAATCATGGCGAAAGCCCTCTTCAGATTTAATTTAGCATCTACCTATACATTGTGTGTGTCACCTAGAGCACAAACCCTAATAACTTAAGAAATCGTTGCATAACTTCATGCTAAGTTTTGATAGTTAATAGTATTGGGCAAAGTGTTGGACAAAGTGTTGGACAAAAAGTTAACTAGCCACTCCTTGAGGTGATACGTAGCGCGGCAGTCATCTTCATTGTAGCGCTGGATCATTTCGAGAATAGAGTGATTGCCTGTTTGTAACCACTGGTCATACAAACACACAGATTGGGAGCCAGTCACATCGGGATCCCGCCACTCAAAGCCCAAGCATCTAGCCAGATTTTTCAGAGAATAACTCTCCACTGGCATGGTGACAGTATCAATAACTATTTGATGAATATCCACGAAACGATCTAACAGGGGTCTAACTATCTGTCGTGGAGTTTGGTAAAGGGTTGCTAAGCGCTTGACCGTGTCAACTTCATACTTTGAAAAATGGAAGATTGGGGCATCTGGATAACGCTCAACTAAGTCTAAAAATTGTAGCCAGATGAATCCTTCTTGCCAAGAATGTTCTGCGAATAGGTTATGGAAAGTCTCAGTTTCACTGCGTCGATCAATCACCAACACCCCTAGCAAATACTCCAGGGGCAAATCAGGCTGTGCTTCAATATCAAAATAAAGCTCAACAGATGCTGTCGGTAAAGAGTCTTGATTCGGGAGGTCTGCCGAGATTTTGGCATTACCATTCCCTCGCTCTAGTTGTTCGTATTCAAGTATACTAAAGTAATGTTTGGGATAAAGCAGCACCCGGTTTTGTACCTGAGATTGGGCTTGCTGCACCAGCTGGAAAGCTACTGAACTACCAAAGCTTGGCTCTAATTCACTAGTCGTGGACGTGGCTAAGGATTCGATTGTGGTTACTCCCAAAGCCTTCAAATCCTCATAGCGGCTGGGTGTTACTCCAGGCAATAGGGAAATGTGCTCCACAGATTTAGCGATCGCATAACAACTGTTATACCAACAGCAAAGACTACACCGCTGACGGGAAATGAACACCTCTGGTTTTTGCCGCTCCAATAGAGTCTCAATACATTCCGATAGCAGTTGTTCCATCAGTGGCACCCATCGTTCTATCACCACGGTGTAGCACTTTTGGTTACGCAAAATTAATGAGCCAGTGGTGGGGCAATGTCCTTGTACTGCTGCTAACAGCTGAGCACGGAAAGCGGTAAGGATTTTATACTCTGGCTTGGGTCGTTTGCTGAGTTTAATGGTAGTCGGAACATAGATCCAATCACCAAAATTAGAACGTCCCGGCTGTTTGACCAGTAAATCAGGAAAACATAGCAATGTCACCCCGTCACCAGTTGGCATCAACAGTACCCCTCCAGAAATGTACTCTGTCCCTTGTTCCATGAGTTTCAAGGTAGCCTGTGCAGCAGCGTGCCAATCTGTTCTGGGGTAGCGGGGTGAGTGGTGGGGGACAGTAGCGAGAATCTGTTGTTTATGGTCTCGGCTTTTCTGTTGCAGTTTCAGCAGAAAATCTGAGGGTGGGTCTTGCTCTGTGGGATCTCCATAAATGTCCAGAAACGCCCTACGCCGACAGCGTTTGTAATCTAAAAGTAATGCGTCCGTCAGCAGCATAATTATAGTTTCAGCTAACCCCGCATAGCTGGTGATACTCGGCGCTAGGCGTGAGATGTCACCAACCATGCAGGATGAATTAATCCGGTCAACCCCGATTGATGAATCAATCAAGAGTTTATCCCGCTTTTATTAATTTATGTAAATTTACGGAAACATTCACTGATCAACCAGGGATTACTTAACAATTATTTACATAAAGGCTTGACTTAATTTTACCGAATCCCACCGCTCAAAAGTCTAGTAATCACGGGCTTTTGCTCTCTAATCAACGGGAATAAAACCAATAGTGGCAACGGAAGGGACTTTTCCAAAAAAATTAGTAATGACACCGTGCTGGTAAAATCTTTATAAAAGATTAAATCTTTAAGAGATCACTGTAAGAGTCTATCTAAAACAGGAGAACACAAATTGACTTACTCAATCTTGCTTGCTGCTGCATCTGCCGTTCCCAACACCCTGGAATGGAGCCCGACAGTCGGAATCATCATGATTGTCTGCAATGTGCTAGCGATTGCCTTCGGAAAAGCTACTATCCAGAATCCTAGTGCAGGGCCCGCGTTGCCTATGCCTGAGTTCTTCGGTGGCATGGGTTTTCCTGCCCTACTGGCAACCACCAGCTTAGGTCACATTATAGGACTAGGCACTATCTTAGGATTGGCTAACATGGGCATTATCTAGAGCTTAAGAGCTCTAGGGTATAGGGCGAACTGGGATAGTCATGATGGTCAGGCTGATCCAGGGCTGATAATTTACAGCAGATTCTCACCCAGTCACTCGGTCATGCAGTAGTCCTAGACACGATTACCCTATACCCGATCTTCTAACAGGCATCCCTGCTTTGCTAATAGTGCTGTACCATAAGCAGCCGCTGTATGAAGGGATGTCAACATCGGTACCATGAGCTGACGCTCTCGAATCCTTGTCCAAGTAGCATTTTTAGCACCACCACCAGCTGTATAGACACCGGTTAACGGACTTGCTCCGAGCTGTTGCAACAAACGATACCCCCTAGCTTCAATTCGGGCTATGCTTTCAAGGATTCCTTGGAGAAAGTCCACGGAATTATCGGGTTTGGGTTCCAATCTTGGGGGGAGATCCGGGTCATTAATGGGAAAGCGATCGCCTGGTCTAAGTAAGGGATAATAATCCAGGGGGCTTTCTTGCTCGGGGTCGATTTGAGAGCTGAGACTTTCTAATTCTGTGTCAGTGAAAAAGTGGCGTAGTACTGCTCCACCGGTGTTCGATGCGCCACCGGTAAGCCATAAATTTCCCAATCGATGACTGTAAATCCCAAATTTGGCCTCTTCTACACGAGTCGTACTCAATAGTTTCAGTACCAAGGTAGACCCAAGGGAGGTTACTGCTTCACCTGGTTGTTTGGCACCACTAGCGATAAATGCGGCAATACTATCGGTGCTACCTGTACAGACTAGACAATCTGGTGATAATCCCAAGCGGTGAGCTACCTCAGGGGTTACAACTCCAACTGGTGTACCGGGAGCCAAGACGTTGGGTAGCATGGATGACACCGGTAGCTGTTTGATCCAGTCAGGATAGCAAAGATTTTCAGGATTATAACCAAGCTTTAAGGCATTGTGATAGTCACTAATGCCTAATTTGCCATGCAATAGAAAGGCTAACCAGTCGGCTTGATGGAGGAAGTATAGGGGATTAGTTTCAGCACAGCTTTTGTTGATCAGATCTGTACAGTGATACCACCACAGAAGTTTGGCAAGGCTGGAGGTAGCACTTAAAACGACATGGTTGGGAGGAGCAATGGTTCTAAGTTGTTCCATCACAGCTACTCCTCGTGGATCGTTGTAAAGGATTGGTGCATCTACAGGTTGACCGATGCGATCGCATAACAAAACCGTTGCGGAGGTGCCATTAATTGCGATCGCATTAATTTCAACCTTGATTGACTGGGGAATTTGCTCAATCAGGGAAAATAATACCTTCTGCCAGTGTGTTGCCGTATCGATGGTGATGGCTTGGACCGGAAAGGGATATTGAGTCTCGGCAAAGATAGTACCAACAGAGTCGATCACTACTGCCCGTGCGCCAGAGGTTCCGAAATCGATGCCTAGATAGACAGTCATTAGGGATTATGGATTAGGGATTATGGATTAGATTATGATGCAACCGTCAACATTCAACCTACCCTAAACCGAATCGCCAAGGGCGAACAACATTAAACCTACCCAGGGTAAATGCATCTAATTTTATGAGTCCTATATATTTTTTTTTATTAAATAAGCACTATATGTGAATAATTGCTTGTCAACAAAGACAATAGGGATGCAGTCAGCCAAAGGAGGTTTCCGACCCTCGCGCTTTGCATGGCTGACAAGCCAGGGGTTATTAAGAAATCTTCCGGGTTACTCAACAAGATGGGTTTACCCTGTTAATTTATATGGTAAAAAGTCATGTTTTGATTTGATATATCTAATATAATCAAATATCATTTTTATTAGAAGACAGCAAGGTGGAGACTGCTTTAAAACGTAATCCAAATCTAGATCTAACTACACTCTTGTCCCCTAACCTGAAGGGTAAGAAAGACCCCACAGATCCCCTAATTGGGCCGCGTCCAGATTGGTGGTGGACTGGGCTGCGACCTACAGAAGTCCTACATGTCATGCCGATACCAAATCTAGCCACCTGCACGCGCCACGAGATTCTGGACTATTTCGATAATGGCTGGCTGATCACCGAAGTTTTGTTGTCAGCACTACAGGGAGAACGGGCATTCTTCGACCCACCCTACCACCAACTTCGTCATCCTCTAATCTTTTATCTATGCCATCCTGCGGTACTCTACATCAACAAGCTTCGGCTAGCTGGACTCATCCATGAGTCGATTGATCCATACTTCGAGCAATTGTTTGAAACTGGCGTTGACGAGATGTCCTGGGACGATATGTCCAAGAATGAAATGGATTGGCCGTCAGTCCGTGAAGTAGTCGAGTATAGACGGAGTACCTATAAAATTGTCCGAGAATTGATTGAAACCCTGCCCGCCCTGGAAGACGGCCATCCACCTATCACTATGGACAATCCCGCATGGGCACTATTCCTAGGATTTGAACACGAACGCATCCACATGGAAACCTCCAGTGTCTTGCTACAAGAGTTGCCACTGTCGGTTTTGCGTCGGCCAGAACCATGGCCAAAGCTGCATCCTTCAGCATTTGCAGAGAGTCAGACCGTTGAGAACGAGTTAATCGCGGTTTCCAGCAAGACCGTGACCTTGGGTAAGCCTTGGGAAGAACCCTGCTTTGGTTGGGACAACGAGGTTAGAGTCGATGTCCCCTATTAAGGGGAGCACCTCTCCTTCAGAACCGGACGTGAGACTTTCATCTCATCCGGCTCCTAGATATTCTGGTCTTTTGACCTGCTCCAGTGGAGTTGTTGGTGACAACTTTGATGGATTGCTATTAGGTTCTTCTTTGACCAATTGTCATGGTTTCCATCGATGTGATGGAGGTGTACAGATTCGTCTATGGAGAACCTCAATCCACAGTGTCCACAAGAATGGCTCTGAGGTTTTAAAGCATCTGAAGTAGCATCGGAGTAGAGGGTGCTATTTCTCTGGCTCCAATAAACCAGGTCGCCGTCGTAGGGTGACTTGGTTCCCCTAACGTTTACGTGTTGGTTTTGCTTGTAACCTACCTTTGGGAATGCTTTGTCACATAGGCTGTTGGCCTTGTAACGGTTTACCTTCTTTTCCTTGCGGAATTTCCGGTTTGCTGTAATTCTTGGGAACCACAGTGAGTCCCGTGTGCTGCTCATGTCACAGCTACTGTGGTAGTTACGCCATCCGCGAACAACGGGTGCTAGCTTTTGGGCTTTTGTGTCAGCTCCATAATTCGAGTTGTTGACGATGTGTTTGATTTTGGCACGGATAGCTCTGTGATTGTCCACTGAGGGAGTACACGAGAACTTTCTGTTGCCCTTGACCCGGAAGTGCCAGCCCAAGAAATCGAATCCATCTGTCGCTGCGGTCAGTTTGGTCTTCTCTTCACTAATCTTCATCCCGCGTACTGCCAAAAAGTCTTTAATTCTCTGGAGTATTTTTGCAGCGTTGTCCTTCGGCTTTAAGATGAGCACCATGTCGTCGGCGTACCGTAGACTGGTGTGTATGTCCTCTATTCCATTAAGTGCCACATTGGCTAGTAGGGGGCTGACTACACCGCCTTGGGGAGTCCCTTGCATCGGGAATTCCGGATTGACGCCCGCTTTGAGGCACCTGAATATCCCCTGTTTCAGGGTTGCCGGTGCTAACAATCTATCCATGATGCTTTTATGGGAAATGCGGTCAAAACACTTCTCAATGTCTAGTTCCAGGATGCGTTTTTGGTGACCGTTTTTATTACTACCGAGGTGGCTAAACAATCTCTTTTGCACATCTTGGGTACAGCGTCCGGGTCGAAACCCGTAACTGTCCCCACTGAAGGTGGCCTCATGGGCTGGCTCCAGTGCGTATTTAGCTAGACACTGCCATGCTCTGTCGTCTATGGTTGGTATTTTCAACATCCGGGTTTTCCCGTTCTTTTTAAGGATTGGTACTTCCCGTAGTCCACTATGGTGCCAGTCACGGCCATGGCGGTTCAATGTCTCCACCAGTTCCATGCGTTGTCTGTAGTTTAGGGATGACTTCCCGTCCACTCCAGCCGTCTTTTTACCCTGGTTAAGCTGTGTCACTTGTCGGACAGCCAGGAGTTGTGCTGCACGAGATTTCAGAATCAGCTTCTGTAGAGACCGTGCTTTGCGCCTGTCTCCAGCTCGAACTGCTTTGTATAGGCGCTTTTGTAGGCGGAATAAGTTTAAGCGGAGTTTGTTCCACTCTTGCTTCTTCCAAAGTTCACTAGCGAGTTTCTCGCTGTGTCTAACCATGCTCTTCTCCAGTTTCTATACTCTGAATACCCGCAGGCAGTTTCCGCCTGCATCCTACCCGGCAGTGGGGATTCACTGGTAAGGTTTACCTGGGTTTCGACCGTTCCCAAGACCCAATTGCTGCCGTTTTTACTTGTTCCGTCTGTTAGATTGTTATGACGATTTAGGACAGTCCACTTCACCCACTCCCTCCTCGGAGGTTACAGCTATTACCACAATGATGCTGTGAGGATATGGGGAGTCATATACGTGCAGGGTTTTACCTGATTGAGAAACACGTTATCCGCATTGGATGCTTTTTCAGGACTTTCACTACTGTTATCCGTGTCGTCTTCCCGTTACCGGCAGTGTCCTGTTTCTGATACAGGTCTGATTCCGGCCTGATGCCAGCTTCGCTCTGAGGGTTATTACCAATCCTCTCGGCGTGGCCAGGTAGGGTGTCACTTCTCTCCTGAAGGGGTAGGGTTTTCACCTCCATCCGAACAGACAGTTATAACTTTTGGGGGAGCAACCCCCGCGAGTTACCCTAGTTATACCCCGCTCTCTGTATGCCTTTGGGCTTTTGGCTCTGGGCTTATTAGGAGCGGCTCTGACTAGGAACAAGCCACACTATGGTTTACGGCAGGTAAGGGTTCGGAGTTTTCAAGCCAGTCGATACTTAGTCACCAATGGTGAATTCTACGAGTTTGTTGTCGCTGGCGGATACCAGGAACCCAAATACTGGACACAAGAGGGCTGGGCCTGGAAGCAAAATCGCAATACTAAATGGCCGACCTTCTGGGTGGCTGATGGGCCAGCAGGACTGCACCAGTATCGACTGCGGACGCTGTTTGAGGTGGTGGATCTACCTTGGTCTTGGCCGGTTGCTGTCAACTGGTATGAAGCGAAAGCCTACTGTGCCTGGAAGACTGAGCAGGATAACAGCCCTATCCCTTACAGACTTTTAACGGAAGCCGAACATCATTGCTTGGGCGGGGGCAATGAGCCAGTTAATTTGAATCTAACTTGGGGATCTCAAACCCCAGTGAATGCTCTACTGCCTAACGAAGCTGGATTTTACGATGTCTTCGGCAATGTCTGGCATTGGTGTGAGGATGACTTCAATCCCTTGGAAGGGTTCCGGGTCCACCGGCTCTATGATGACTTTAGTACCCCTTGTTTCGACGGTGAACATAAGATGATTCTCGGGGGGTCTTTCATAAGTAGTGGTGATGAAGCGACCCGGTGGGGAAGGTTTCACTTCCGGCCTCACTTCTTCCAGCACGCAGGATTCAGGCTAGTTCGATCTGATGATGGCGACGCCACCTGCGATGCGGTACTGATTAGTAGCCAAAGCAATGGGGTTAAAGCCTATGAAGGTGAGAAAATTCTAGCAGAAAACCTGATGCTGCATTATGGGTCGGCTGATGAAGCAATGCCCTACAACTTCGGGCCGAAGGATGCGGTGGGATTTCCTCAAAGCATTGCTACACTAACCTTGAAGACAGCCGAACACCTGGGAATCAAGACCAATCGGGCTTTGGATGTTGGGTGCTCCGTTGGCGGCTCAACCTTCGAGCTGGCCCGGGGATTCGAGTCAGTGTTAGGGATCGACCTCAGTGCCACCTTTATTGAAGCTGCAGAAACGCTACGTAGCGAAGGCAGACTGGTTTATCGTCGCCGCGATGAAGGAGAAAACACGAGCCAAGCTGAAGTTTGTTTGCCAGAAGACCTGGATCGCAGTCGGGTGATCTTCCGCCGTGCGGATGCCTGTGCGTTGCCCCCTGAACTCGTTGGGTTCGATGTGGTGTTAGCGGCTAATCTTATTTGTCGTCTACCGAGTCCTAGAGCATTTCTCAGTCGGTTGTGCGGCGCACGCGGGCTAGTAAGGTCAGGTGGACTACTGGTACTAGCAACACCGTTCACCTGGGATGAGCGTTTCACGCCACGGGATGCTTGGCTGGGCGGGCATGATGGCAAGCCTTCCTTTGCTACATTACAACCAGAGCTAAACCGAGATTTTGAATTGCTCGAAACACAGGATATGCCCTTCTTGATCCGGGAACACGCTCGTAAGTTCCAGTATGTTATCACCTTAGTCAGTGTGTGGAAACGGCGTGACAGTTAAAAAATTTCAGAACCTTGGGTCTTTGGTACTTACTGTTATAAATTGATAGTCTAGCACAGTAAGTACCGAAGACAACAAAAATTTAGAGTATCTTATCAAAATGAACAAATTCAAAGCGATAATCGACAGGGCTAGCAATGAGGCAGATGAGGAACTTAAAATCCTACAGGATCTTGAAATCTTTGTTCTAGATAATTCTGTTCGTGAAACTACTGTGGGGACTGCTCGTGGTCATGTTCTTGAAGATAAAATCAACATCTTAAAGGCTATTGCTGAAACTGAACTCAATGAAGTGATTCTTGGCACTTATGGAGCTAACAGAAACGTTGATGACCAAATTCCAAAACATTGGATTGAGTTGGGTGGATCCTTAGATAATATGTGGGGATTTAGCGAAGCTTACAGTGCTTTAGATAAATATGGAGTTCCCATTGATGAGCCAGCAGATGGATTGTTGGAAATGGTCAACGATCATAAGATGAGTAATGCTATTATCGAAATAGATTTATGTAGTCCTTCCATCAATTATGAGCAGTTCGATCTCAACCAGTTCATTTTAAACCAAGTAGAGTGGGCTAATAAAAATTTGATTCCACGTGGTGAAAAAAAACTCCCTCCACGCATTCTTGTAAATTTAAGAGATTTCGCAAATTTTGAAACCGATACAGAGGGTTTGACCAGAGCTCTATATCTGATTGAATCCTTGGGAAATCTGCCCAGTGATCAGCGTCCTTTTGGACTGATGATTGAGGAACCAACCGGTTTTTTGCTTCCAGAAACTGTAAGCAAACTGACTCGTATTATTCGTGAAACCATGATTTCGGCAAATTGGTCAAATGGTAAACTACTTGTGCATGTACATTGTGGTTTTGGCCTTGCAGAGTCAACAGTTTTAGAAGCATTGGCGAATGGTGCTGATGGGATATGGAGTGCCGTTTGCAAGGCTGGGGCAGCTTTAGGGCATTCATGCTCAAGTATTACATTAACAAATTTAGCCCGGCTTGGCAATAACTTTGTAACTCGTACATACAACCTGCCAGCAATTATTAAAGCTGCACGCAAAGTACATACAATTGCATCAAAAGAACCTGTCCCTAGGGATCAGGAAGTCTATGGAAAGGAAGCCTTCGATCTCGTGTTCGGTGGATGGCATGGATTCATGGGAGATAAAATGGGTGCTGTTGCCAGCATGATTGGTGTTAAGCAAACTATTAGAATCAGTGATTTTGCCAATGCTGAAATGCTACATCAAGCTATGATTGAACGATTTGGCGAACCTGAAAAAACAGGATGGGATGAAAACTTATGCAAAAAGATGGAAGAAAAAATTGATGAGCACTTACTTCGAGGAAACAGCTTTAACTACAATACCATCATTGGGTTAGCCCAACTGTATGAATATAGTGGAGGATGTATTTCATCATCTATGCTTAAAATTATCACCTCAGATAGCGATATTACTGATGAACACCCACTTATCATTACTCTGAAACAACGATGGAAAAAGTTGTCAGAAAAACTGAATTCGGCTTCTCCTAAAAATCAAGAATATCTGACTTCAAAGTCTAGCATATTTTGGCAAAATCCAGAGATTCCTAAAACGATGGAAGAGATACCCATCAATCATTTTATTGATGATATTTTACCAGGTTTTAATGTCACAGAAAAACAAAGGGAGATGATTCGAAATTTGTTAGATATTGACGGTAACGGTTATGTCTCTTGGCAAGAGTTTGTCTTTCGTTTGAAATGGGCAATACAACAGAAAGGTCTAATGTACTACCCAACACCGGAAGCATTAATTTTGGGAACTTTTGAATTCATCTTACAGGACTTTTCATAGCGATGCAGAGGTGCGACCCGTGGCGAATTTAATTACGGGTCAAGCGCACCTAAATTGATAATTTATAATTTGGAATTTTAGTGCATTCTACATTCTACCAAAATTAAATCTTTAGCTCACGGCAAAACCTGTATACTGCCGTACTTTAGGATGGCGGAAACCAAGTACAATATCGTTTGCGGGAATACCTGCTTCCAGTAAATCGGTAGCAATCCCCTCTTCCGTATCATCGTATTGAATCCAAATTGTGTCACCAATTAAATCTAGGTGAATTGGTGTAGCGTGTAGGTAATAGTCATCATTCCAACCGATGTCTAATACTAAATAGTGTCCTCGCTGATCATCGAAAAGCACTTTAGAGTCATAGCTGTCAGGTAAGGAAGCACGATAGTCAGCGTGTTCCATTAATACTTTTTTGATGATGTCTTGGTAGTTTAATCTGGTATCCATTGAATGAGTGTTTCACTGTCGTGATCAAAAACAATTAATTTGATAATTTGGTTCTTTATCAATACCTTTCCCAATTCTATGGTAAACACGTTTTTAAAGGTTAGTCTAGAAATGGCAAGATAAAGACGGCGCTCTACACCCATTTCATCCATTACTTGACGATACAAGATATACTGCCCTAAAGCCTGCTCTAAATCTTTTACATCAGACTTTCCTACAAAACTCTTAACTTCAACAACAATTTTTTGTATTCCTTTTTCAGCACTAATTAAACGTTCCGCACCAAGATCAGCAGATAAGCGTTTGTTGCCTATCTGTAGGGGAAATGGATCATGGGTAATTGTCCAGCCATCCTTTTGTAAGGCACGCTTTACCGTATTGTGGTATATGTCTCGCCTTGCCATCTCAATCTCTTCCCTCTAGCATCATCCTCAACTAGGATGGAAACTCAAATAGCGATCGCATTAGAAAAGCCTATTCCTCAAACATGCCCTATAATTAACCCACTTAGCACTAAGCACTCAGCAGTCCTTCCTGTCGGGGGTACTCCTGTAAAACCTCCTTCAAATACTTCCCGGTATAGGACTTAGGATTTTCTGCTACCTCCTCTGGTGTTCCTGAGGCAATTACTTCTCCCCCTTTATCCCCACCTTCTGGTCCTAAGTCTATTACCCAATCAGCACAGCGAATCACATCTAAATTGTGTTCAATCACCAAAACAGAATTTCCTTTATCTACCAAGCGCTGCAATACATTCAACAAGTGATGAACATCATAAAATGACAATCCTGTTGTCGGTTCATCGATTAAATACAATGTCTTTCCCGTTGCCCGACGTGACAATTCTGTTGCCAACTTCACCCGCTGTGCTTCTCCACCAGATAATGTTGGTGCTGGTTGCCCTAAGTGGATATATCCTAACCCCACATCTACTAAGGTTTGTAACCGAGATGCTGCTCTTGGAATATTCTTAAATACCTCCAAGGCTTCTTCCACTGGCATATTTAAAATATCAGCAATGGAATATCCTTTATACTTGACTTGCAACGTTTCTCTATTATATCTCGCTCCCTTACAAATGTCACATTGTACATAGACATCTGGCAAAAAGTTCATCTCAATGATATTCACACCCTGTCCCGAACAAGCTTCGCAACGTCCTCCTTTTACATTAAACGAAAATTGCCCTGGCTTGTAACCTCTGGCTTTAGCTTCAATAGTTTTAGAAAATACCTCTCGAATTGCATCAAACACTCCTGTATAGGTAGCAGGATTAGACCGGGGAGTGCGACCAATAGGAGATTGATCGATTACGATTGCTTTATTAATAGCGTTGAGTCCCTCAACTTGATCCAATTGTTTGGGAAAGGGGACTTTACGAGTCAGATGATGTTGTAATGCCGGATAAAGTAATTCGTTTACTAAGGTAGATTTTCCAGATCCAGACACACCTGTAATGGTGACTAACTCACCTAGTGGTATCTCTACTTCAATGTGTTTGAGATTGTTACGATGAGCATTTTTAATCACCAAGGAACGACCATTACCCTCTCGACGTTTACTAGGGGTTTCAATTACTTGCCGTTTTGATAAATACGCTCCGGTCAGGGAATTATCACTTTTGATTACAGTCTCTAAATCCCCTTGAGCAACAATTTTGCCCCCATGAATTCCAGCTTTCGGACCAATATCGACAATATGATCGGCAGTGCGAATGGTTTCTTCATCATGTTCTACAACAATCAAGGTATTCCCCAAATCCCGCAATTTGATTAGGGTAGTCAGTAACCGTCCATTATCTCTTTGGTGCAATCCAATACTCGGTTCATCTAATACATACAGAACTCCAGTTAAGCCTGCGCCAATCTGAGTCGCTAGGCGAATCCGCTGAGCTTCTCCACCGGAAAGGGTCATGGCTGGACGATCAAGGGTAAGATAATCTAATCCTACATCAAGCAGAAATTGTAATCGGGCTTTAATTTCTTTGAGGGCAAGGTCACCAATTTTAGCTTGGCGGGGGGAGAGTTGTAAGTTATCAATCCGTTGACGACATTGGCGAATTGAGACACTAGTTAAATCATCAATATGATATTGTCCTAAGCGCACCGATAGTGCTTCTGGTTTAAGCCGTTTACCATGACACTCTGGGCAAGGTTGATAAATTAAATACTGCTCTAGTTTGTGTTTTGAGGCTTCCGAATTAGTGTCTTTATACTGTTTTTCTAGAATCGGGATAATGCCAGGATAGCGTTTGTAGTACCCTTTTTCTTTGCCATAAGCAGAATCATTTTGAATGTAGATTTTTTCGTCGGTGCCGTAGAGCAGAATGTTTTGTTGTTCAGAGCTTAGCTGATTCCAGGGAGTTTGGATTTCAAAACCATAGGCTTCTCCTACGCTATAGAGTAGTGAGATGTAGTAGGTGTTGTCTTTTTCTGACCAGGGGGCAATAGCACTATATAAGGGTTGAGTAGGGTCAGGTACTACTAGTTCTGGAGAAAAAGTTTGTAAATTACCGATACCGTGACAAAATGAACAAGCACCATAGGGGGAGTTAAAGGAAAATAATCGGGGAGATAATTCTTCCATTACTGCCCCATGTTCTGGGCAAGCAAAGTTTTCTGAAAATACTATTTCTTGGGGAATCTCTTGGTCAGATGAACTGCCCTTTTTGCGAGCAGTACGTCTATAATTATGATCAGATAATACCTCGGCTGGCTGTGCTGAGGTATTATCTAAAACTTGGATAACTGCAATTCCAGTAGAACGTTTTAGGCAAGTAGCAAGGGAATCGGTAATCCGTTCTTGAATACTAGGCTTTTTGATGAGACGGTCAACCACCACTTCAATGTTGTGGGTATAATTTTTATCCAGTTCGATGGTATCGGAGAGGTCAAAGGTTTCACCATCGACTCTGACCCGCACAAATCCTTCCGTGGCTAAGCTGGATAATAGTTTCTTGTGAGTGCCTTTTTTGCCTCGGATAACGGGAGCCAGGATATGGAAGCGAGTCCGGTCAGGCAGTTCCATAATGCGATCGCACATCTGGTCGATGGTCTGGGGCGCAATATTGCGATCGCATTTGGGACAATGGGGTTCACCAGCCCGTCCAAACAGTAATCGCAGGTAATCGTAAATCTCTGTAACTGTACCAACCGTGGAACGGGGGTTATGGGAGGTAGATTTCTGGTCAATGGAGATAGCAGGGCTTAAGCCTTCGATGGCATCTACATCCGGTTTATCCAGTTGTCCCAGGAATTGACGAGCATAGGCACTAAGGGATTCTACATAACGGCGTTGTCCTTCCGCAAAGATAGTGTCGAATGCCAGGGAGGATTTGCCGGAACCGGAAACACCAGTAAAGACAATAATGCGATCGCGTGGCAGTTCGAGATCAATGTTTTTCAGGTTATGCTGTCTAGCCCCCCGAATCCGAATGGTGTTTTGAGCAGAGTTAGGGGTGTGGTCCTGGGTGTGGTTGAGGTTAGAGGATTTTGGCATGACCGACAGCTGCTTTAAATTCCTTAACAATAGTAGCGCTATCCGTTGCTATAGTAATGTTTTACCTAAGCATTCAGACCTTCGCTCGACGCCCTCTAGCTTTCAGCTTGAGCGATCGCAGATTGAAATTGTATAGTTTTTGTATAGTTTTCAGTAAGCTCGCGCACACTCCAAACCCCACTCCCGAGCTCCTGAGCCCCCCTGCACCCTTACCGATTCAATCTATAAATTAGATGCCTCACAGCTTACCCATTACCCAAGAATAGATATTATAGTTACTTAAATCGAGATCTTGCACCAGTACAAAAAAACTTAATAACGGAAGTGATAACAATCAATTTCAGTACTGAGAGACTCAAATATTATCACTGTTCCCTGTTCCCCGTTCCCTGTTCCCTAGCTTGACAGGTAAATTTTAAACTTGGTGCAAGACCTGAGTTAATCCGACATGTTCTGACCATTAATTCTAAATCAAATGATATTACTATGGCATCGAAAATTCTGGAATTTTTTGCGTCGTGAAAACCTTGATAAAGTACTGGTTATTATTTTTATAATCATTACTATTAACACTATCACTATCTCCTGGCTGGAACCAGATATCTCAAAAGCAGATGCTTTCTGGTGGAGCATCGTAACCCTAACAACGGTTGGCTATGGTGATATCACCCCTGTCACAGTTGGTGGTCGCTTTATGGCTATTCTCGATATGTTTGTGGGGATTGGATTCTTAGCCATATTCACCGCTACCATTGCTGGTATTTTTGTCGATAAAAAAATCAAAAATGATCTAGGTATGGCATCTTATAAATTTAAGAATCATTTGATTATTTGCGAATGGAATCATAGAGCACAATTTATCATCAATGAATTGCGAAAATTGCCTAAAACTCAAGATGATAAAATTATTTTAATAGCCAATATAGACCGGAAGCCCATCGAAGACAATAATTTGTTTTTTATTAAGGGCAATGTATGTGATGAAACTTTGAATCGAGCCAACTTGATGCAGGCGAGAACTGTTATCATTTTAGGGGATGACAGTATAGATGACACAGCTCGCGACGCAAAAGTTATACTTTCTACCCTGACAGTAGAGAGTATTAATCCCAATGCTTACACAGTTGTGGAGCTGGTAGATGAAACTCATGTTAAATCCTGTCAGCGGGCTAAGGTTGACGAAATCATCGTTAGCAGTGAGTTAAGTAGCATGCTCATTTCCCAAGCTGCTCTTAACCATGGAATTACCAAAGTTGTCTCGGAAATATTAAGTACTAAAGATGGCAACAAGCTTTATAAGATTGCGATTCCTGACTCTCGGGTTGGTAGTTCTTTTATGGAAGTATTTACTTATATGAAGCAAGCCTATCAAAGTATTGTCTTAGCAGTACAAAAAGGAATTGAAGGAGATGTTATCTCCAATCCACCGACAGATTACAAACTTGAGCATGGTGACTATTTAATTGTTGTTGCTCAACACGAACCACGACTGCTACATAAATCTTAAACGAGAAATATTCAAAGTAAGGTTGACCTGTGACCTGTGATGTGCTAATTGACCATTGTAAATGGTTAATTGTAAAGAGTTAATTATAATTTTAAGTAAATCTACTAACATCCTTCCAGGATAAGTAGTCAACTACAAATAATATCCATTCGTCATGATTCCAGGCTAAGAGATGCTGGAAATTATCAGTAAATTATCAGCAAATTTTAAGCCTCTATTCAGCAACAGTTAAACCAAGAAACCAATAATTCTAGTCAAGCTACTAACCTAGGATTATCCACTTGATTAAGTGTCAGCAAAATCAGTTTTAAAGATTTAGTTTTAAAGACTTAGTTTTAAAGACTTAGTTTTAAACACTTAGCTGATTAACTCTAGGGATAATGATGTAGCTACATAGATAGTTAAGCAACAAAATCATTGGCCAATCTACCATATTGATCACGATCACCATGAAGCATTCAATTATTAAATCACTCAAAATCGTCACCATGGTTACCGTAACCTCTACACTAGCCATGGCATCTAGCGCAACAGCAGCTACCCTCAAGGTGACAATTGAAAGCCTGGCACCGGAAAACGGCACCTTATTGACTCCAGTCTGGGTTGGTTTTCATAATGGTTTGTTTGATATTTATGATCGGGGTGAGGCAGCGTCACTAGGACTGGAGCGCATTGCTGAGGATGGCAATGCAGCAGTGCTTAGTCAAGAGTTTTTTGCTAGTGGTGCGGGTTCAGTTGATGGGGTAATTCCTGGTCCAAATGGTCCAGTTGCTTCTGGGGATATTGCCCAAGCCACATTTACTGTAGATTCTAGTAGCCGTTACTTCAGCTACGCATCAATGATTCTCCCCAGTAATGATGCTTTCATTGCTAATGGCAACCCCTTGGCTATTGAGATTTTTGATGAACAAGGTAATTTCACTGGAGCTGACTTTACCGTTCTCGGTTCTCAAGTTCTCGATGCAGGTACAGAAGTTAACGACGAGCAGCAGACGACTACTGCCTTCTTCGGTCAAACTACTCCTGATACCGGTACACCAGAAAACGGAGTAGTTACCCTGCATCCAGGTTTTATCCCAGGTGGACCAATTTTATCAACTGAGACATTTGCTCAAGGCGACTTCACAGTGGATGGCTACCAGATAGCACGTATCAAAGTCGAGAAAGTGCCAGAATCCTCTACTACTGGAGCATTACTTGCTATCGGTGGCTTGTTATGGCTGGGTAGCCGCTGGCGTCAGAGTCTTAACAGATTCGCCTAAATCCCTTTGGCAATTGACCATTGACAATTTTTAATTGTTTTCCCTGTTTGATGAAAAAGCACAGAGTCCATGGGTAGGGTGGGCAAAACCTTGCCCACCCTACAGGTAGCTACATAAGTAGTCAACATCAGGACTTACGCACAGAGTCCATGGGTAGGGTGGGCAAGGTTTTGCCCACCCTACAGGTAGATAAATGCGATGAAGCGTTCGCGTAGCGTGGCCTACGGCCTCAGCTTCCGCTAAAAGCGATCGCACTATTTCTCAGGCTTGACTTGAACCTAGTGCGTTCGCGAAGGGTCGGCTTTGCCGAATCGCTTTTTTTTCACCAGTGCTTCTCCCCATTTCCCGCCTTTCCCGACACCCTACCCCCGACACCCTACCCCCGACTCCCGACACCCTACTCCCTACTCCCTACTCCCTACCCCTTGACCAACCGCAAAGTTCAAGAGATAATTTTCTTGTAATTATTTAACAAATCTTAAAATAATAACCTTGCAGTACGAGCCAAGAACCATTTCTGACTACTACCGCCAGCGTTCTCGGCTAGTCTGGGGGCGCAGGATTGCTCTGGTAGGGGCATTGATTACCTTTAGCATCAGGCTAGCCTGGGATTTCGTTACCGGTAGCCTTACCCAAAATCAGCCTCAACGAGCCTGGGAATTTCGCGAAAAGCTAACTAAGCTTGGTCCAACCTTCATTAAATTGGGACAAATCCTTTCCTGTCGTCCTGATATTGTTCCTCCTATTTATTTAGAGGAACTCACTAAATTACAAGACCAATTACCTCCTTTCCCTAATCAGATTGCCTATCAGTTAATTGAAGAAGAATTAGGGGATAACTATAACAACATCTATGGCTCCCTGAGCGACAAACCGGTAGCTGCTGCTTCCCTAGGACAAGTGTACAAAGGGACACTCAAAACTGGTGAAATTGTAGCAGTAAAGGTGCAACGCCCTGGTCTGGTAGAGTGTATTTCCCTAGATATCTATATCCTGCGGAAAATAGCAGCATGGGCCCAAGAATCAATATCCTTTGTTCACAGCGACCTAGTAGCACTTATCGACGAACTAGCTATTTGCTTGTTTGAAGAAATGGACTATACCCAGGAAGGTCGCAATGCGGAACGATTTGCCCAACTTTACGGTGACATAAACAATATCGCTGTACCACGTATCTACTGGCAATACTCGGGGCGGCGGGTGTTAACTATGGAGTGGATCACTGGGACTAAATTGACGGAACTAGAAACCATTAAAGCCCAGGGATTAGACCCGAATACCCTGATTGATGTGGGATTTCAGTGTTGCTTGCGGCAACTTTTAGAAGAAGGTTACTTCCATGCTGACCCTCACCCTGGCAATTTATTGGCTACCCCTGATGGTAAATTGGCTTATCTTGACTTTGGCATGATGAGCTCAGTAGAACCGTCTTATCGGTATCGGTTACTCGAATCGGTTGTCCATATTGTTATTGGTGATTTTGAAGGTTTAGCAAAAGACTATAAGAAACTCGACTTTTTGCCACCGGAGACAGATGTGACCTCGCTGATTCCTGAACTCACTGATATTTTTGGTGGGGTCATGGAAGCTACTGTGTCAACATTCGGCTTTAATCGTATTATTCGGAAGCTATCCCCGTTACTTTATAAATATCCATTTAAATTACCCACTTACTACCTCCTGATTTTCCGCAGTGCCGCTACTTTAGAAGGGATAGCGATTAAACTTAATCCAAATTTTCAGCCCTTCAATGAAACTTATCCCTATGTTGCCCAACGCCTGTTGACAGATTCATCCCCTGAATTAAGGGCTTGTTTAAAGGAGATTGTGTATCAGGATGATGAAATTCAATGGCATGTTTTGGAGGAGTTATTAGGTCAGGTGCGCACAAGTAAGAAGTTTGATATTAGTGCGCTTCTAAACCAGGGGTTAGAATTTCTCTACTCCGAGCAAGGTAGTCTATTCCGTAATGCTCTGGTTGAAGAGATGGTTACCAGTTTAGAGAATCTTTCATACAAGACTCTTGGACAAATAACTGCATCGGTGGGCTTGGCGGTTAATGTAACTGGAAAATTAGAGTCTCCTAACCTGGAGCGGATGGAAAAGATTGGGGCTATGATTATTGAATCCTCTAGGTTTGACCTAGAATCGGTACCGAAGATGCTGGAACTTTTGTTAAAGCAGGAAACTCAACGGCTAGGTCAACAAATTGCTTCCGAAATTGCTAGGCGGATGTTTCGGTAACAGAAAAGTTATAGCCCTGGGCCCAGGGAATAGGGAATAGGGAATAGGGAATGATGCGCGCTTTTCACATAGCGCTGCATCTCTTTTTCACTTTTTATTGGGTCACTTTTTATTAGTCAGTTGCTCTGGATTAGGATAATCAGGATAATCAAATTGTAGTGAGTATTCACATATCAAGTTAATGCTGATAGCTGAATGATTACCTTTGGGATTAGCCGTAGGCCAAGCTACGCTCCGGAAGCGTTTCGGCAAAGCCGCGCCAAAGGCGATTAGCCCGAAGGGCTACGCTACGCGATCGCATCTAAATTCTAAATTCTTAATTCTCAATTCTTAATTCTCAATTCTTAATTCTCAATTCCCTAAAACCTAATACGGTAAACTAACCGTAAATGTCGTACCTTCTCCCAACTGACTCTTGAGAGAAATCTCACCACCATGAGCGTCCACACATTGTTTAACAATAGCTAGTCCCAAGCCACTACCAGGAATTGTGCCAACATTGCTAGCACGATTGAAAGGCTGAAATAGTTGCGGTTGCTCTTCTGGGGGAATGCCCATCCCCTGGTCTTGAATCCGGAAGATAACACATTCTGTCTGAGCAATCAGTTCAAACAGAACGGTTCCCCCAGTGGGTGAGTACTTAATAGCGTTGGTGAGCAAATTGCTAAAGATGTGTCGCAGCAATCTTTCATCCCATAGGGCTTCCTTCAATTCCCCTTGACTGGTAAAAACTAGCTGATGGTTGTTGTTGGTAATGATTTGTAACTCTTCCACTAATTGGTGACAAAACCGTTTCAAATCTAACCGAGTAGGTTGAAACAGGAGTTTGCCGGAATCAGCTTTACTAATTAATGAAACCTCATCCAACAACTCGGCCATGTTTTTAATGGCTGAGCGAATTAGCCGCAAATGAACCAGTTTTTTCTCTTTAGGTAATTGTTCCTCTTTGTCTTGGAGCAATCCAGAACAAAGAAGGATTGTATTTAAGGGATTACGAAAGTCGTGAGAGAGCATGGAAACAAATTCGGCTTTGCGCTGGTTGACTTCTTTGGCTCTAACCAACTCAGCGGTTTGTTCCTGAACCTGACTTTCTAGGGCTTGATTTTCTTGTCGTAATGCAACTGCTGCCTGCTTACGTTCAATAGCATAGCGCAAGGAACGAACCAGCATTTTTCCCTTGACTTGCCGCTTGACTAGATAATCTTGTGCTCCCTGACGAACTGCTTCAATGGCTAATTCATCATCATTGGTATTGGTTAGCACTACAATCGGTAAACTAGGCGCTTGCTTGATCAAGGGTCCGAGGGATGCTAGTCCGTGGCTGTCCGGTAGAGTCAGATCTAATAAGATCACATCGTAGGGAATTGAGATTGCTCTAGCCTCAGCGATTTCCTGGAGTGCATCCCGCAACCGCTTGACATGAACTAGACTAAACTGCCTGAACTGAGCTTCTTTCAAAAACTCTTGTAACAATCTGGCTTCTGCCAGGTTGTCCTCGATTAACAAGATTTTTAGTGAGCCTTCAGGCATTACCTTTTAGTATTCCTTCCTGCGAGTTTCTGTTAGTCAACCCTGATGTCTCATCCCTAGTTTCTCATGGCTGATGCCTAATCTCTAATCCCTAATCCCTTTATGGTGATGGCAGGGTGACGGTCGAGAGCCAAAACTCTTCAATTCCTTTGACGATTTTGAATAACTCGCTAAGATTGCGGGATTTGGTGATGTAGCAATTCACATGCAAGTCGTAACTATGGAAAATGTCATCCTGATTTCTTGAGGTAGTTAATACCACCACAGGAATCCGTTTGAGATTAGGGTCAGCCTTAATCTCTGCGAGCACCTCTCGACCATCCTTTTTTGGCAAGTTTAAATCTAGCACGATCAGGTCTGGACGGACGGCATCAGCATACTCTCCTTCTTGGTGTAAGTAAGCCATAGCGTCCATGCCATTTCTGACCGTTACTACCTGGTGGGGTACCGAGCTATTTTTTAACGCTTCTTGGATTAAGCGAATATCGGCTTTATTGTCTTCAACCAAAAATATGATTTTGTGTCTTTCGTCCGTTTCTACGCTCACGCTCGCGTCCCCTTACTGGAATTGTAAAATAGAAGGTGGCACCGTGACCTAGTTCTGACTCTACCCAAATTTTGCCACGGTGGCACTCCAAAATCTTTTTACAGATAGCCAAACCCATACCTGTGCCAGGATACTCATCCCTGGTGTGCAGACGTTGGAAGATCACGAAAATGCGATCGCTAAACTGCGGTTCAATGCCAATGCCATTATCCTGCACTGAAAATAGCCATGAATCCTCCAGTCGTTTTGCACCCACATGGATTTCTGGCGGCTGTTCACTGCGGAACTTAATCGCATTACCGATTAAGTTCTGGAACAGTTGCATCAACTGGGTGCTATCAGCCATAACTGTTGGAAACGGGTCATGGGTAATCACTGCCCCAGTTTCACGGATGCGTCCCCGCAAATTAGCCAGAGCATGGTCTAAGGCCGTCTCCACTTCCGTCAGTTTAAACTCAATGCCCTGCAAATCGACTTTCGAGTAAGCCAACACATCATCAATCAGGGTTTGCATGAGGCTGACTCCCTCAACCGCAAAGGTAATAAACTCGCTGGCATCTTCGTCAAGTCGGTCATTATAGCGCATTTCTAACAGCTGCACATAATTCGCCACTTGATTCAAGGGTTCTTGCAGGTCATGGGATGCCACATAAGCAAACTTTTTCAGTTCAGCATTGGAACGTTCTAGATCCTGAGCCAATTGAGCCAATTCATCAGCTTGGCGCAGGACAATATTAATCAGTGCTTTCCTCAGTTCCAGTGCTGTCTTAATTTCTACCTGTTTCCAGGGTAAAGAGGTTAAGCGAACAGTTTCTTTCCACAGTTCAAAGGATTTACGGGGCGACAGTTGCAAAGTCCCCTCTGTGTGCTTTGTTTCAAAAGCTTTAGTTGGGTCACCCCCCCAATTAACAGTTTGAATCACCTCTGGTCGGAACCACAGCACATAGTTTCTCTTGGAAATGGGGATAGCTAGCAGGCCACTACCAATATCTTTAAACCGTTGTGCATCAGGATAAAGGCGAGGCAGGGAATCAGTATAGAACACCTCTTCATTAACATTCTGTTTCAGCCATTGCACCAAAAAGTTCAGGTCTTCTTCACTAGGGGTATCACCAATAACCGTAAAATTATCCCCAAAACAAATTGCTGCACCTTGAGCATTAGTCAAGTCCAGTAAATTAGGGTCATGCTTAACTAAGCCATCAATAAAGTTTTCTTCTTGGGACATATACTCAATCAATATCGATTGAGTATAGGACAACTTCATCTTATAGTCATAGTCTTCCGTCTCTTCTCGGGCTGAAATTTCTGAGAAAATGACTCGTCCTAAAAATTCGCAAGCTTTGCGCAACTCATAGGATACATACTTAGGGGTTTGATGATGACAAGCAATAAGTCCCCAGAGTTTTTTATCTTTAATTAGTGAAATCGTCAAAGACGCCCCAACTCCCATATTGTGGAGGTATTGGATATGACAGGGGGAAGCACTTCTGAGAATCGATAATGTTAAATCAAGGGGGCGATTGGTGATCGGGTTATCGGTAGGAAAAATCTCAACAGGTTGGGAATTGGCATCTGGAATTAAGCGGATCCAATTGGAACAGAATAATCGTCTAGCTGGTTTAGGAATATCGGATTCTGGATAGTGTAAGCCTAGGTAAGATTCCAGACTGTCTAGTTTTTCTTCGGCAATAACGGCTCCATGGTCATCATCTTCAAATTTATAGAGCATCACCCGGTCAAACCCAGTGACCTTTCGCACCTCTTTGACAATTATCTGACAAAAATCTCGGAGGTTTGAGGTTTGTTGAAGCTGGTTGATGGAGGCTCTTGCTAGATGATAAAAGCTTAAAAATGGGATAGTCTCACGGGAAACTGCTGGTTCTAATTCCAGAATCAGACAGCCATCTGAGTTACGATGAAACACACCATCAAATACTGCGTAATCATCCCCTTTTTTCCTCGCCCAAATTTTAGTAGGATTGATCAGGTCTAGATTTTCCTCAGATAACCCAGCTTTAATTCTCTCCACTTGGAATGGGTCAAGTACATCTTCTAGGGTTTTTTCTAGCATCGCTTCGACAGGGATTCCCAAAACCCTAGAGGTATTGTTGCTAACTTGTAATATTTTTAGCTCAGGCTCTTCCAGTACCAACAGTCCCCCATGAGGCTGAATTTGACCAATTACATGGATCGGTTCGTGATCCAATTTGGTTTGTTGTGCTGGTAAATTTATTCCTACCATAATTCTCCGACCTTAATCCAGGATTATCAACAGTTATACGACTTCTGTCAGGAAGTCTCCTCGATTACCAATATCATTCCAAATACTATTTCTAATACTATTTAGTTTTTTCCTTGTGAATCTTTAAGCGAACTTACCTATGACTACCTAGTATTTTATAGTATATCCCAGTAAGTCAAGGATTAGGTCTAGAGTAATTTTTAAAAAAATATTAAATTTTTTGATATTGCCTTGAGATATTCTGCTGTTTATGGGATTCCTCTTGCTATCAAGGAGAATATTAGGCTTGTTTCTAAAACAAAATTAATAATAATACGTAAAAACTCAATACTTAATAATTTAACTTAACAAAAAACGTTAACTTTGATGGGTGGATCTCCCTTTGGCAAAAATACGACCATTGAACCCTAATATCATGTCAGGAGAGCTACCGTTAATAAAATTCTCCCCATCTCCCCATCTCCCCATCTCCCCATCTCCCTATCTCCCCCATCTCCCCCATCTCCCCATCTCCCTTACAGCCGCAGGTGCAATGTGTCGCAAAGCTGATCAAAATAGGATTGAAAGTCTTTTGTCGTTGATAGCTCAGAGGGGAAGATGGCTTTATGGATTGCTTCTCCAACTGCTTTGGCTAAGGGTGGTGGTACAGCATTACCAACCTGTCTGTATCGTGATGTTTTAGAACCTTTGAATACAAAATGATCAGGAAAGGATTGGAGTCTAGCTGATTCCCGTACCGTCAGCCGTCTTACTCCTTCAATTGTTCCTGATCTCGGCTTTCCCCCATTCATTAAATCACGGTGATACACCAGTAAAACACCTTCAGGATCAATAATATGGGTACGGTAACCTCCCCTAGTAGCGGTAATGGTAGGACTTGGTGCATCGAAATTGATTGCTTTTCCCCCACCCTTGACTAGGGTTCCTGTCCAAGGGGTAGGACTAAGAACGGGTTGATTGGCATAGGAAACGTTAGTGGTATTGGGTTTTATACCTATGATATG
>NZ_JAAHHS010000739.1 GCF_010692395.1 Moorena sp. SIO3H5 | reverse complement strand
GCAATAACAGTTGTTAAACTAATTACACAAAGGTAGTCTTTATCGATTGAAACTTTTTCACCTTCAACTCTCATTTAAATTTCTCCATTAAACTTAACCTTGTAATATTGCCTATGTAATATTGAATTACGGTTAGGATAAGGTTCTGAAAGTTGAACAATTGTAATTAGTTTTCGGGAGGCGATTTTTTGAAAAAATGCTTCCCATTCAAGTAACTCGCCGGTCGTAGCTGTTATGCGCATTTCATTAATTTCTGTGGCCATATTTGTTGTAATTGTTGTTAGAAAGTATCAACGCCATCCTTTGAATTCAGGAATTTTTTGATTCCAATCTCTCTTGTATTCATTCTTTTTTGAAGGGTCAGAAACTTCACCAAAAGAACTTAAAGGGTCAGGGTCCTCATCCGAAGTTTTTGACCCTTGGTCAAAAGGGACATCATCATCATCATTTAAATCATCAGATTCTGGTAGCTTACTTTTGTATTCTTCTATCTGGGCTTTAAGCTCCCTCAACTCTTTTCTGAGGTCGCCATTATTCATTATTAATCTTGCTTGTTCTTTCTGTTGATATTTTATTTGTGCCTCAAAGTCTGTAAGAATTTCTTTGCTGATATTTGACTCAGTTATTTCCTTTAAATCAGAAATAGCCTGGTTAACATCATCTCCATCATCCAATTCCGCGTGCACTTCTAGCTTTTTATTCTCGTAATTACCTAAGTTAAGTACACGCTGATAAGTAATATTTTTGAATTTCATTACATTTCGTATTCACTTACATCATCATTGTCTTCATTTTCAATTTCAGCATCTACTGTTTCCTGACTAGAAGGTAATAAATAATTGCTAAAATCAGGGAAGTCAGAAGCATCAGTTTTTATTCCTTGTGCAGCTAAAAACCGTTGAGTATTCTCCCATTTTGTCTTAGCTACATCTATTTTTGATTGTAATTCTTTTAGTTCGCCCTCAAGCTTATCTCTTTTATTTAATTCCACATGATATTGACCTCCAAACTGATTGGCTAGTTCTTGGCGTATCTCATCAACGGCTTGCCGCAAAGTTTTTTCTTCTGATATTTCAAGAGTAAAAACTAAGCTTTCAGGAAAGGCACTATATTGGTAAAAATTCCCGTCAATGGTGTATTGAATTTGTCTAACTTTTTGCATTACAAAACCTCAAATCAATTATTATTTTCTTGCTGAATATGGTTAAAATTTTCTTTCATGTTATTCTCAACATCAATGCAATACCAACCATAATCTAAAGCTTGCTTCAAACACTCAGTGTATAAGGGATGTTTATCCAAAGAAGCTTATATATCTTTCACTATTTCGCGTGTTTCATCGGCAAATTCTTTGTCAGTCAAAAGATACCTTATTCCCATTTGAAGTTGAAAAACTAAAATCCAAACAGTTGAAGGATTCAGAACAAGAATAATTTCATAATCATCATCCCTTAGCTTCTTTAAATCTTCAGTAATTTGCTTTCCATTTGGATAATTCATACTATTTGTTGCATTATTTCCATCTTAATATTTGGTTGATATTGCTTGATAGTTTTAAAACAGGCTTCTGCTAAACTACG
>NZ_JAAHHS010000738.1 GCF_010692395.1 Moorena sp. SIO3H5 | reverse complement strand
TCCAGAAAAAAACTCTACCGGTTGTTTTCTAGATAATGCGTTCGCGAAGCGGTTCCGAAGGAACATCGCGCCAAATTCCCCTTAATCAAAATCTCCCCCAACACTTACAACACTTACAAAATGCCCCACAAAGACCTGTAAGAGCAATCCGTGTAGGAATTGTGAAAATTTTTGTTACCTCTTCCCTGCTCCCTGCTCCCTGCTCCCTGCTCCCTATTCCCTATTCCCTGTTCCCTGTTCCCTGTTCCCTTTGCTATTAAAAATTCTATTTATTTGATTCAATATAAATCATCCGAGTTCTGATTGTAATTCCTTGGCTGGGAGAAGTCCAACCTACAATAAAATAATCTTCCATAGCATTTTCAATGGCCATTTTAGAGTGGTCATAAACTGGAATAGGCACCTTTTGAATATATTCCTCTGTTGTTTCATCAAGGCTAAAAATAATTGTTTGGCGAGCAATACGATTCATCTGCGTAATAGCTGTTGCCACGTCTTCCACAAACAGTAACGAACTTAAACAAAAAACAAAATCGTAGGAGTTGCTATCAATTTCATTGAGGGCTGTTTCAATCGGCTTGTGGATGGTTTTATACCCTCTTTTGACCGCATAATCCAGCATATTACTTGAAATATCAATCCCTGTATAGTCAAACTCCCCTTGCAACAATTCACTTAGGATACCTGTCCCACAAGCAATATCTAAAACACTGCCTTGATGGTGATTATGTCCATGGAAGATTTTTACTGCTTCATTGACATACTGTACATTAGAACTGGGCTGCTTTAACACCTCGTCATACTTGGCAGCAAATTTATCATAATAGTCTTCAGCACCATTTTTTGTTGACATATAGCAATCCTAAATGATTTTGGATAAAATAGTGATGTAATGGATTATAATTTAAAGTGTATTGGTGTAATGAAGATATCATAGGATAAATCTTCATCAATTAGTAACTTGATAGTATTTGACACTAATACCTATCTCTACTGATAGATTTCCATGTAGAGTTGGGCAAAAGCTAAATCTATCGGAGATAGATAAGGATAGTCTTCAAGAATCAACTCTGGAGATTCTCCCCGGTTAAGCCGAGCAGCAATACGACGAACTGACAAGCGAGATTGAGGGAAAATCAACTCCCCTCCCATCATGTTAGGATCCCTAACCAAACTATCGACCCATATGGCAAATTTTTCAATTAGAGCTAGCAAGCCGAAATTAGTTATTTCCTTGGGCTGGGTTCCCAATAGCCAGCGCCAAAGTTGCCCATGATGAAGAAGTCCACTTTTAGGTTTAGTTTGGTCTAAGGTGTCTATCATGATTTATGCTTTATGTTCCATTAAAACTAAACGAATGCTTATCTCTTGTCTTGATGCAAAGCGCGAGTGGGGGAAACCCCCGCGTGAAGGCGCTGCATCGCTTATTCAAAAGCACCGATCTAGTAGCGTGGCACAGGCTTCTAGCCTGTGAACTAACGCATAAGCTGAGAGCTGAGAGCTGTTCGCGTAGGGTGTGCGTAGCACATAAGCTGATAGCTGAGAGCTGTTCGCGTAGCGTGTGCGTAGCACATAAGCTA
>NZ_JAAHHS010000737.1 GCF_010692395.1 Moorena sp. SIO3H5 | reverse complement strand
TAAAGCCGTATTGCACTACACGGCTGAATTTGACGGCTATACTTTGCAGCTAGAAGAGCTAAGAGTTACGGCTTTTGAGTTAGATGTGGCTTATCAACAAATATCCCAAGAACTACTGGCTGCGATTCGGTTGGCGAGCCGTCAAATCGAAGCTTTTCATCGCCAAAGAATTCCCAAAAGTTGGGTGCATTTTGGGGATGATGATGTGGTACTGGGCAAACGCTATACTCCTGTAGATAGAGCTGGATTATACATACCTGGTAGTCATGGTACTTATCCAAGTACGGTATTAATGAATGCAATTCCGGCGAAAATAGCAGGTGTTCCACAAGTAGTAATGGTTACACCACCAGGGGTAGAAAAAGCGATTCACCCAGCGGTGCTAGTAGCGGCCCAAGAAGCAGGTATCAAAGAAATTTATCGGGTTGGTGGAGCACAAGCGATCGCTGCCTTAACCTATGGAACTCAAACAATTCCCAAGGTAAATTTGATTGCTGGACCAGGGAATATTTATGTAACATTGGCAAAAAAATTAGTTTATGGCCTGGTGGGGGTTGATTCCCTGTCTGGCTGTGGTGAAGTAATAATTATTGCCGATGAAACAGCCAACTCCCTCCATGTAGCAATAGACTTAATTGCACAGGCCGAAAAAGATCCCATGGCGGCGGCAATTTTATTGACCACAGATGAAAATTTGGCAAAGGAAGTTCAAATATCCGTAGCTAGACAGTTAGTAAACCACCCCAAACGTCTACTGACAGAAAAAGCCCTGGCTCATTACGGATTAATTGCGATCGTAGAATCCCTAGCGATCGCAACCACCCTTACGATTGAATTTGCCCCCAAACACCTACAATTACAAATAAAAGACCCTTGGGCATTACTACCATTAATTCGTCATGCCGGAGCTATATTTATTGGTCATTCCACACCAGAAGCAGTGGGAAACTACGTAGCTGGTCCCAGCCATATATTACCTACATCTGGCACTTGTCATTATGCTTCTCCATTGGGTGTAGAGACATTTCTGAAACACTCTAGTATTATTCAATACTCCCACACTGCACTGAACAAAGTGGTAGATGCAATTGATGCACTTGCCCAATCAGAAGGATTATCTTCCCATAGTGATTCTGTAAAGCGCCGATTAGAACTAGATTAAATATTGCTAAATTATTACTTTTTTGACTAAATTTTTGACAAAATTCAATTGATGGCTGCAAACTGAAACTTTAAGAACCATACAAACTTAAAGTTTAATTGGCAACATGGTTGGTATAGCCATTAATCATTTTTGTCTGACACCGATGTAGGGGGTCTACTTTTTTGGAGACAACAGCAGTGCTCAAAACTATTGTGGTAGCTTTAGATGGTTCGGAAATTACCGAGCGGATTATTCAAACTTTGCAAGACTTGGCCCTACCAAAAGAGAGCAAGGTAGTACTTTGTCACGTGTTTTTACCACCAGACACAGACAAAGATCTGCCTGCTGATCGTCCTCATCCACAGTCAGCAGAAGTATCATATTTACAAATTGAAAAACAATTACAGTCTTATCAAGCACAATTTTTCACAAACAGTCAACTAGAATA
>NZ_JAAHHS010000736.1 GCF_010692395.1 Moorena sp. SIO3H5 | reverse complement strand
CATCGGATTTGACTTTGACTACATTGTCTATCCCCATGCCCAACAAATTTGCGGCTTTAAAAAAGGAATAGTGGGCCTGATCGGAGATGAATGCTACTAGCTGGTGATTTCCCAATCCCTTGTTTTTGGCTTCGGGTAGGAGTTTGTGTCGCGCACAAAGCATGGCGATCAGATTAGCATTACTGCCTCCTGTCACCATCAACCCCTCACCTTGAGGAAAACCGATCAAGTCCTTGAGAGCCTCAATCAATTTAATCTCTATCAGCGTGGCTACTGGAGCAACTTCATAGGTATACATAGAAGTATTAGCAGTACTAGTTACCATTTCTGCTAATAATCCAGTTATCTCAAATCCACCCCAAAGCTGGTTAAAAAACTTATGGCTACTAGTCCGCACGCTGTGGTCGAGGTACGATTCAATAATCGGAATTAAATCGGCTAAGGGAACTCCGTTTTCTGGTAAGCTTAAATCGAGTTTTTCCTTAAGGGTTTGAGGGCTTTTGTAATCTATTACCTTGGTATCGGTATTTTTATTTTCCTGCAAATAGTTAAGGAGTTTATCAACAGTTAAGTTGATTATTTTTTCAAACTCGATCATAATTTATTATTTGGTAAAATTGGTGATATACTATAATTGATAACTGCTATATCAACTATCAAAGTGCTACTAACACCTCGGCAAGTTTCCTTTTGGTGCTAGCGAATACTTCATGTTGTTGATTGTCCCAAATGCTAACACGAGAATTAAGCTCGATGATTTTCGGTTGACCGTCAACTATGGCAAGATCAATGCCATAAAACCGGTTACCGTACTGTACCATATGTTTTTCAATGTGTTCGACTAGCTCGAAGACAGTGCTAGGGATGAGCTCTATTTCTACAACAAACATCTCGCCTCCTTGAGTCACGGATGCCACTAATTCACCTGAAGGTGGAGTACGTACTATAGCGTGAACAATTTCCCCGTTGAGGAGTGCTACACGAAAGTCATGAACACCATTGACAATACCGGGTATACCTGAGCGTGAATCGATAAACTCTTGCACTAATAAGGGATAGGGGCAATCCTGTTTCTTTAAGAAGTCATTGTCTCCAATGTGGACATTTCTGCCTTCAAGACCATCTAATGGCTTGACAACTTTATATTGCCCTGGTATTTTATCGAGTGCCTCAAAAAACTCTTCTTGGGTGTTAACAAGATAGCTTTGGGGAGAATAGTCACTGAAAAGCTGAAAGGTTTTATATTTGTTGGTGCAAATTTCGTTAATTTCCTGACAGTTAAGAACTGGGATAGTTCCATCAGAGCTAAACAATCCTTTATCGAAAATGACATCAGCTTTGACAGGACCTGTTTCAATCACTTGTCCATCTCGTAATTCCCAACTCTGGGAAAATTCTCCTGACCCTAGATAGGAAGATTGGTGACGAACAACACGAAAATTGGCACCACAAGCTTCTATTGCTTCACCAAGTTGGGCAATGTGTCGTATATACTTTTTTTTAGTAAATGGGTAGGCAAAGGTGCCAGCTTCATCAAAAAAGACAGCAACAGTTTTCAAGGTTTACCTCAAACTGGGCATCAACCAAAAATTATAGCAATTTTAGA
>NZ_JAAHHS010000735.1 GCF_010692395.1 Moorena sp. SIO3H5 | reverse complement strand
ATTATTGTGAATATTCCCAAGTGTTGAACAAAATTATCTCTCTCTGAGGGTAGAAATTGTTATTGTTTTAGGAAATTTTACCGATACTTTAAACGGTAAGCTTATCCACTAGGCGTGCCCATGCTATGCTTTCCCCACTCCTGACTACTGGACAAAGTTGGCTCTTATCGAACTCATATTACTAGTAAGCGCCTTTTTTTTGGAAAAGTACTATAGGAGTTTTTACTAAAATATTAAAATCTAGCCATAGTGAACAATTATACATGTACAAAGTATGTATCTAGGCTATAGCGGCGGATAATTTTTACTACTTTAGTAATCTGTGGATCATATTTTATCTTAAATAGAACACTATCTTTTATTTCATTATGATCTTCTAGCTCTTTGAGACTTTGGTCAGCATCCACAAAAATCCTGCAAAATTTACAAGTATTAAATCGTTTATTATGTAAACCCACTTTTTTATATTTGTAAAATATCGTTCCTGGGAAATCAAGCTTGATTCAAATATAAATATTGACAAAGGCAAAAGCACAATTATTCCTAATACAGAAAGCACAAAATTAAAACATCACACTTAATTTTGTTTGATGCTTGAATAAACTAGTGTTTCCAAAGTATTCCTCATCCTAAAGCATGGGGCTATACAACCTAATTAACCTGCCTATACTCATAAGTGAGAAATTATCACCTGCTAAATTATGATGATATTGTAAATTTTTAACGTTCAATACACCCTCTAAAGTGGTATTTTAAAATGATATATAGGCAATTATACTGCCTTAGTTGCGAAGGAGTTATTAAACTAATATGCTCCATTTTATGGAAAAAGATTAGTTTAATAAAACTATTTTGAAAAAAATAAAAAACATACTTATCATTTAAAATAACAAAATCATAGCAAGTTTTTAACCCAAAAAAATATTTATGTCAACACTATTTTAGTATTTCAACAATTCTATGAATCTATATTTTTAAACTTTCTGTGGAGAATATGTGAAATTTTTACTGAGAGTTTATTTACGGTAAATTCACTACAGCCACAAATAAATTTTTGAGTTAACCTGGTGATGATTAACTCCCATGCAAACTGGGAAGTTTGCATGGGAGATTTTCTCGGGAAGCAATATCTACCAACATTGCCCACATTACGTTACAGGAAAAGTAAAAAATGACGGAACCAAAGAGAGCGCTAATCACTGGAATTACAGGTCAAGACGGTTCCTACTTGAGTGAGTTGTTGCTAGAAAAGGGCTATGAGGTTCACGGTATTATCCGAAGGACCTCCACCTTCAACACAGATCGCATTGACCATATCTATGTAGACCCCCACAATGAAAACGCACGGTTCTTCTTACACTACGGTGACTTGACTGATGGTGTGACCCTACGCCGGATCTTAGAGGCGGTTCAGCCATCGGAAATTTATAACTTAGGGGCTCAATCCCATGTTCGGGTCAGTTTTGACTCCCCAGAATATACCGTTGACTCGGTGGGAATGGGTACTCTGCGACTTTTGGAGGCGATTCGGGACTATCGTCAGCGCACCGGTATCGACGTGCGTTTCTATCAAGCTGGTTCTTCTGAGATGTTTGGGAAGGTACAGGA
>NZ_JAAHHS010000734.1 GCF_010692395.1 Moorena sp. SIO3H5 | reverse complement strand
AGTCAATAACTCACCGTCAAATCCTTTGGATTATGACGGGAGCTTGTAAGAAGCTTATAGTTGACCAGTCTAAGTTCCTGAGAACTATGTTATTTCTAAGTGTTAATGTTCCTACCTAGGGATGCGTAGCCAGTCCCTAGCTCTAGAACCCAATCGTTAAACAGGTGTAATTGAGTTAAGCCAGTGCGACTGGGAAAGTACCGAGAAATAACCTTGACGTTCGCGAAGCGTGTGCGAAGCACTCGGCTAACCTAACCCTAGCAATAGGAGAAAACACAATTATGCGTGTCTTTGTACTCAACAAAAACCGACAACCCTTAGATCCATGTAAGCCTGCAAGAGCTAGGATTTTACTTTCGGCAGGAAAAGCAAAGGTCTATCGTCGTTACCCATTCACCATAATTTTGACGGAGGAGATAAAAAATCCAGTAACTCACGAGCATCAATTAAAAATAGATCCTGGTGCTAAAACAACAGGTTTGGCTATTATCCAAGGGCAGCGAGTTATTTGGGGCGCTGAACTTACTCACAGAGGTTTCCAAATCCGAGATAATTTAACTTCTCGTAGGCAGTTAAGGCGGTCTCGGCGAAGTCGTAAAACTCGATACCGTAAGCCCAGATTTTCAAATAGAACTAGACCGAAAGGTTGGTTAGCGCCTAGTTTGACGTCCAGAGTTCAAAATATTTTAACTTGGGTTAAAAAGTTGATTCGATTCTGTCCTGTCACCGGTATATCCCAAGAATTGGTTAGGTTCGACACTCAAAAGCTGCAAAATCCTGAAATATCTGGTATTGAGTACCAACAAGGTACACTTTACGGTTATGAACTTCGCGAATATCTACTTGAAAAATGGAATCGCAAGTGTGCTTATTGTGGGGCAACAGGTACTCAATTAGAAATTGAGCATATTAAGCCTAAATCTAGAGGTGGTTCTAATCGGGTTTCTAATTTAACTATTGCTTGTCATTCATGTAACCAGGCTAAATCCAATCAAGATATTGAACTTTTTCTGTCGAAAAAGCCTAGCCTCCTGAAACGCATACTACGTCAAGCTAAGCGTCCACTGGCTGATGCGGCTTCTGTAAATATAACCCGTTGGAAGCTATATCACGTACTCAAATCAATAGGATTACCTGTTGAAGTAGGTAGCGGTGGATTAACTAAATTCAATAGGTGCCGCCAAAGTCTTCCTAAAGCTCATTGGTTAGATGCAGCAAATGTTGGAAAAGTTGAAACATTGATTATTGAAGTAACCCTACCGTTGCTGATAACAGCCAAAGGACACGGTACTCGTCAGCTCTGTAGAACGAATAAGTATGGATTCCCTATTCGTCATTGCTCCAGAATTAAATTTCACAAAGGTTTTCAAACAGGAGATATTGTTCACGCAGTGGTAACTAAAGGAAAGAAGGTCGGCACTTACGTTGGGCGAGTAGCCACTCGAAAATCAGGATCTTTCAACATCTCAACTAAATTAGGGCTGGTGCAAGGAATCAGTCATAAATATTGTCAATTTATTCACAGAAAAGATGGTTATGCTTATGGGATTTAAACCCTGTCCTCCCTTTCCTCTCACCACTAAATCGAAGATTATAGTGGGAGACGACCGGGAGGCGGACAGATGA
>NZ_JAAHHS010000733.1 GCF_010692395.1 Moorena sp. SIO3H5 | reverse complement strand
TGCTCATGATGTACATACGTTATGTACTTACATAATAGCAATACTTGGGTTATTGATTTTGTTGTTTTTATGGGCTTGCTCCCCCCGCTTCCTGCGTCTTTTCCCCCTGCCTCTTACCGTCACATATCACTATCGACAGTTGTCATCTAATACTAAGTTGCATTCAAAGGTAGTACCCTTAGATGAGGAAAAAAAGTTAAAGAACGCAGGCGATCGCAATCAGAACAAAGTTGGATTAAGCCCTGACACAGTACATCCTCAACTTGGTCTAAAGATTGAAAAACTTGATTATAAAAATGATTTTCTCGAATATCTTCCCAGATATGTTCAACAGGCATTAATTCTGGACTATGAGCCGGTTGAAAAATCAAACGAATATTTTCAGGAACATTTAAACAATTAGAGCGATGCCAAGATGCTTTATCTAATTGTAAAATCACAAAATAATCGGCAAATTCTAGAGATATTTGTGACAAAAATAAATTCATCATTTTAGTATTGGCATAGGGCAAAGTTAAACAGGTCATTTGACCTAATTCGGGTGCAACTGCTGCATAAGCATAAATATATTGTCTAACTTGTTGCTTAGGTACAGTTGGACGTATACCTTCTGGAGACCAACACGCACGGACTTCTCCAATACGACCAAACCTTCCCTCATCTCCTGCCATTAATAATAGAGGTCGCCTGTCACATGGGTCTCTTGATTGATTAACTTGTTCTACCAAATCGGGAAAGTTTTTTTAAATTGCTCAATAGCATTTGGGTCTTTTTTGGGATGAGATGGTCTGGGAACAATTTTACGCCATTGATGCCGTTTTAATAGTCGGTAAATTGTAGTTTTATGGACGATAAAACCACATTCTTTTTCGTAGGCAAATTTTATTTGTATTGCTGTTGCAACCTGACCAAGACACGCTTTTTCTTTAAACGAATCTATCAGTTCTTTTTCTTGCTCCCAGCTTAAATAGCAATTATGCCTACCCCCTTTCCCCGGTGTTGATAGCCCGATTTCTCCTTGACGGTTATATTGCTGAATTACTTTTCGTACAAACCCTTTCGATACCCCTATGTGCAAAGCAATCTCTCCTGCTGTTCTTGGGTCTGCGATCGCATTATATATAACCTGCCATTTTTGTCTTTCCCAATAGGATGATGCCAACTTTAGTTTCTGCTTTACAGTTGCTAAGTCTAGATGAGGAAAGGCTTGCGTGACTTGAGCCATATGCACCCGTAAAATCTTATTTTTATCGTGTTTATCTCCTCTAACACCCTACTACATTTGACTGCAACTTAGTATCAGTACCAGTTTTTCAAGGCATTCGCCCATTACTGCAAACAATGGTTAGCTATCCTGATTGTCTAACCCTAGAGCAAGTAAAGTCAATCACTAAAGCTGTTGAAAACTATACCCTTCTAGAAAATACTACTCCAATGCCTAAGCCGAAGTCTAAACCCATTCCCAAGGCAAAGTCTATACCCATTCCCAAACCAAAACTTGTTAAACGTCAAAATTCTAGTACTTAACCACATTAGTTACGAGGGGTCACAGATCCCCGACTTCTTTAAGAAGTCGGGGATCTAAAACACCCACGAGTTTCAAAATCTAAAATCCAAAATCAAAAAACAGA
>NZ_JAAHHS010000732.1 GCF_010692395.1 Moorena sp. SIO3H5 | reverse complement strand
CCGCTTTTTAATTGACCCGTCGCGACTAATACCGAAATAACCAAAGATATAGCAATCGAAGTAAAGCTTAAGACATATTTCTGCTCCCTGCTCCCTACTCCCTGCTCCCTACTCCCCTTAACCCATTACCCATGACTAAAAGAACCGTAAAATTGCTCAATGTTCCCAATTAGGCTATTCAACTAATTCCGCAATTATACGGTTATCGTAATCCTCAAATAGCTTTTACTATAGTGATATCTAAACCGAAATCTCGGGACTATAATAGAGGCTGTTATAGCCGAGCTAGTTTCGGATATTGTGTTGACTAACGTTCAAAAGACGGTAGGACAATAACTAGTCCAACGGGAATAAGCTATCAGGGCATCTACACATAGGGTTGCAAATAAGTTGTTGTAAACTAAGAAGCTGATTTAACTTTTGGCTGTAAACTGTTGACGACTTATAGACAACAGTTTACCAGAGGCTAAGAGTAAAAATGATGCTAATTGGATTATAGCACCTCTAAGCAGGGTAGCATCTACTTTTTTTTTCGCTTATTATTATCACTTAGTTTCGAGTTTATTCCGGAGAACCTTTATAAATTCTTGCTTGCTGCTGAGGTGTTATCCATGCTCCTCTTGAAAACTGGGCTTGAGGGGGTACAAACTGCTTTTGCAGTGGACTATATTCCAGAACCTCTCCCGTTTCTATCTTATAGACCCAGCCATGAAGCCGAATTTCCTCACTTCTGAGTCGAGATTGAATAACTGGGTAAGTACGTAAATTTTGTAGCTGGTTAAGGACGTTTTCCTCAACCGCCCCATTCAGAAGTTCATCACCTTCATAGTCTTGATAGTGTTCTTTGATAATCCGGCGAGTAGCTTCGGCATGCTTGAGCCATTGGTAAACGGCTGGCATGTCCTCTTCTAGCTTGTCGATTTTCAGTAAACCTTTCATCGCTCCACAGCGATAGTGACCGCATACGATAATTTCATTAATGCCTAAGGCATAAATAGCATACTCTACTGCTGCTGGTTCACCGCCATTGCTTGCCCCATAAGGCGGTATGATATTCCCGGCATTGCGGATAATGAACATTTCACCAGGCTCAGTTTGAGTAATCAGACTCGGGTCAATTCGAGAATCTGAACAGGTAATGAATAGTACCCTGGGATGCTGCCCGTGAGACAGTAACTCAAATAGGTCTCGGTGGGTCTGGAAGTAATTGGTCTGGAATCGATGCAGACCTTGAATCAACTGCTTCATTTCAGGTTTACAGCTAGATGCTCGCGTATTGGGATCTTAATTATTTTATAAGGAATAGCCCTCTTAATTGACTTTCAGGTTTGTATTTCGGTCAGCTATCAGTTATCAGCTATCATTTATCAGCTTTCAGCTTTCAGCCATCAGCTTACAGCTAAAGGCTAACCGCTGAACGCGCACGCGTGCGCGTAGCGCATAGGCTTACCAGGTAAGTATTGGTTTAATCTGTGTTACTTCTGCTGACGGCACCTAAAGTAGCGTGAGCTTTTAGCTGACGGCTGACCGCTGAATGCTGAATGCTGAAGGCTGACCGCTGACGGCTGACCGCTGACCGCTGAATGCTGATAGTATTGATCGAATGGATACGGAGAGGGAGGGATTCGAACCCTCGTTAAAGTTGCCCCTAAA
>NZ_JAAHHS010000731.1 GCF_010692395.1 Moorena sp. SIO3H5 | reverse complement strand
TATCCTGCACTTCTGTCGCACTAAGGGCAGTATTCCAGAAACTGAGTTCGTCAAAAAATCCTTGATATGAACCTTTATTATTGCTTCCATCAGCCCCAATCCGAACCCTATTCGAATTCGTGCCTGGATCGATAAGAGTGGTTCCGTCTACCGATGTGCTGTAGGCTGTACCATCAAGATAGGCGGTGAGGACTCCATCAGGGCTATTTCATTCTGAAAACCTTCATTAATGTGTCTAGTGACTGTCCGCATCGTCGCTGGGCTTGAGCCATATTGGTCCAACCATCAGTTCGATACAGATTAAGGGCTAGATTTCGAGCTTGAACAAATAGACCAATCAGAGGTGGGGTGCGAATTCGTGAGGCATCTTCCCCTTGGGTAACATCCCGAACATAATGAACCTTATTTTCGACGCCCCAATAGCCTCGAATCCTTTGGGCCAACCTCATGGCATCTTCCTCTAATGAGGTGATGTAGTAGCGGGTCTCTTTGGTTTCAACGAGCATATCCGCATAAATCTCTGTGCGCTCTGATTCCACTCGAATCAAAGTCTTAAGCCCTGGAAACGCTCGAATATGACTGAGGTCTCGACATATACTGACCGTGCGCTTCTCAATGCGTCCATGGCCTTTGTCCAGGGTACTCACCGTTTGTTGGGCCGTGAAGTGAGCCTTCACATCCGCTAGTAACCCTCGCTGATTTCCTTTGAGCGCCCCCAGATAGTCATTCTCACTCTCAACAATTAAGCGGGCTGTTTTTTTTGAGTATTGATGGCATCAAAGGCAAAGACGACCCCTTTGAGTGCTAATCGCTCAATCATCTCAGGCAGAGCTTTGATTTCATTAGTTTTACGATCAACTTCATGCGGTGGCAAAATTAACCCGCGTTCCACCACATAGGCGCTGACCATCATAATGGCCGGATGAGCGGGAGAGTGAGGATTATCGGTTTCGTTCATAAACGAATGCTTGAGCACTTTGCCATCCATTGCGAGGGTTTCCCCTGGTTGAGGGGTGACGCCAAAAAAGCGACTGAGGCATTGGGCATAGGCGTCTTCATCGACATGGAGGAGCACTCGACGAATGGTGCTGTAGGAGGGCAGGCGATTTTTCTCAGGCTGGAATAGCTCCAATAGCTGGGTGCGATAGGACTTGAGCCAATCCCCTATTGCCAGAAATCCTCGATTCCCTGCGGCAACAGCGAGGGTAAATAGGGCGATACATAATGTGTGCTGATGGCGGGTTCCTTGAGCACGACGAGCATCTGGTAAATCGGCAAAGGCATCCATGATGGCAAGAGTAGGCATAAATCAATCTCGAAACATGACCTACACATTCTCCCTCATTTGAGAATGAAATAGCCCTGCCGATAGATTCCATGTATCTAAGCTTATAAATGATGCGCTAAATGATGCAAGGATTTCGGAGAAGAAGAGAGTAAAAGATATCGAAGATGAAACAGAGAAGAAGCGACTTGATGACATTCTTAAAAGCAGTAAGTATGCGCTACTTAAGTCGGAAGAGGATTTGACTGACAAACAGAAGGATAAGTTAGAGGAGGTAAAAGAAGCGTTTCCATTACTAGCGAAAATGCATCAGCAAAGAGAAGATTTTAGAGAAATATTTGATACTCATGATGACTGGGCAGAAGGAGCATTTGCATTGATTGACTGGATA
>NZ_JAAHHS010000730.1 GCF_010692395.1 Moorena sp. SIO3H5 | reverse complement strand
CGCTTCCGAGGAGGAAGGGGTAGAGATGTGTAACTGGCTGGCGAGTCAGGGAGTGAGGCATGTGGAACAACCCCTCGCTCCGGGAAAAGAGATCGATTTACCCGAGTTGTATAAGCAATCTCCTTTACCAATTTTTGTGGATGAAAGTTGCAAGACTAGCCAAGATATTCCGCCGTTGGCAAACTGTGTCCATGGTATTAACATCAAACTAATGAAATCCGGTGGTTTAACTGAGGCAATACGGATGGTGCATACCGCAAAAGCTTGTGGGTTGCAGGTGATGTTTGGTTGCTATTCTGACAGTACTCTGGCTAATACAGCAGCTTCTCATCTGTCACCACTGGCAGATTATCTAGATTTAGACAGCCACTTAAACCTAGTAGATGACCCCTTCACAGGGGCAACCCTACAAAATGGCCATTTGATACCGAATAATTTACCAGGACTGGGGGTGAAACGCCGTGAATTTAACCACTAATCGGCGTATTGCGATTCTACTCAATGAAGGGATTTTTAGTTCCAAAGGCAAAACCGGACTGACTCTGTTACGGTATTGCCCAACGGAGATTGTAGTAGTGATTGATCACGAGTCCGCTGGACAGTCTTTGTCTAAATTAACTGGAATTAAGGTTAATGTCCCGATTGTAGATTCCGTGTCTGCTGCCCTGGCTTATGAACCGGATATCCTAGCCATTGGTATTGCGCCCTCTGGGGGAGCATTACCAGAGCCTTGGTGGCAGGAGGTGAAAGTGGGGGTAGAAGCAGGGTTATCGGTTATCAATGGTTTGCATACTCCCATGGCATCTGACCCAGAGTTACAGCAATTACTACAAGACGGTCAGGTAATTTGGGATATTCGTCGGGAACCGAAGGGATTAGGAATAGCAAGTGCTCAAGCGCGATCGCTACCTTGTCAGCGCATCTTGACAGTGGGTACCGATATGGCTGTGGGCAAAATGTCAGCAGCTCTGGAGTTATATTTGTGCGCCCAACGTCAGGGCATAGCATCGAAGTTCCTAGCCACTGGTCAAGCTGGCATTATGATTTCTGGGGATGGCATTCCCTTGGATGGGATTAGGGTAGACTTTGCTGCTGGTGCTGTGGAACAAATGGTATTGCGCTATGGTAATGACCACGACTTATTGATCGTAGAAGGGCAAGGTTCCCTGTTGCATCCTGGTTCTACAGCTACTCTACCGCTAATTCGAGGAACTCAGCCCACGGGATTACTATTAGTCCATCGAGCCGGACAGCAGTCTGTTCGTAATCATGACCATGTGCTGATTCCCCCATTAACCAAGGTGATTGAGCTTTACGAGACCGTTGCTAGTGCTGGTGGGGCATTTGGTCAGGTGAAGGTGATTGCGATCGCACTTAATACTGGCCACTTAGATGATCAAGCTGCCCGGTCGGCCATTGAGCAGGTACAAACAGAGACTGGCTTACCTTGTACCGATGCCGTGCGATTTGGAGCAGATGTATTGTTGAAAGCAGCAATGGGTGATCGGGAGTCGGGAATCGGGAATCGGGAGTCGGGGTAAGACAAGAATTTAGTGTCCCTATAAACTGAATGTTTCCCATCTCCCCATCTCCCCATCTCCCCATCTCCCCATCTCTCCATCTCCCCATCTCCCCATCTCCCCATCTCCCCAACTCCCCCTCTCCCCAGCTCCCCAACTCCCCAGCTCCG
>NZ_JAAHHS010000073.1 GCF_010692395.1 Moorena sp. SIO3H5 | reverse complement strand
TTGTCAAGGGATTTATCGAGAAATCTGGCAGATGGTATCAGTATCTCTATTTGATTGCTTTGACTCTGGCTTTGATATCCCAAGAAGTGACGATGACCTTAATCCCAGCAATAGTAATTGGTTGTGTCTTCTTTTATAGACCCTTGAATTTACTAGCTAACTGGCCAATAATAATTGGGGCGGGAATAATGGGGATGGTATTTGTATATAATGCTGTTTTCTTCAAAGTTAAATGTCTAACTCCTCTAATTGGTTTGTCCTCAGCAACAGTTGGTCACTTACACCTTCATCTCTCTAATGTTTCTTTTTTTACCAATAAAGTTTTTGTTGGTTTTAATCGCATGAATACAATCCATGCGTTGTTTTTGTTTCTAGGTCTCATCCTCTTCATCTTGCAAAGAAATGGTAAAAGCGTTTTTGTTGGTGCCAGCATTATTATTAATGTAATTTTTGTGAGTATCTTAGTGACTTTGACTGGGTCAAGGTATGCCTACTCATTCTATCCATTATTTATTTTGTTTTCAGTCTATAGTATCTTTAGCATCGCTTTAGTGTTAGGTAACAGATTCAATCAAATTTTAAATAACCAATTACCTTTCAAAACCATAGTTTTATTATTTGCGATTGTGCTGTTAGCCTTTAATATAGAAACAGACAGAATAGTAAATAGCTACAGCGAGTCCCTAACCCCACGTCATATCCTCATTTCTCAATATATTGTTGACCATTTTAAACCAGGAGATGTAGTTATTTGTAATGTTCCTTCTGTCCATGCAAATGTTTTAAATGGAGCAGATTATTATGTGCCACACCGGATGTCCTTTTTTGATGCAGTTTATTGGAATGACGGACGTTTAATTGGTCGCTGGGAAGGTCGTTCAGCACTGGTTAATGTAGATCAACTTAGTCATGTTTTTGAAAAACATAATCGGATTTGGATTCATCTACTTCACCAACCTCAATTGCCTAAGGATTCTGAGTTAGCTCAACTTTACGACCTTTTGCAGACCAGCGGAAAACCAATTTTAGATACATTCGGTGCCAATCTTCGTCTGTGGGAACGAGATGATGGATTGCTTCAACGTGTTCCTAATCGAGGTAGAGACCTGGGACCTTACTAAAAAAAGGTTGTTAAGTAAAAATTAGTCCTATTGCCTCAATTATTGAGTGGGCTAATTAGTCTGTATAATGCAAAAAAAAAAATATTAAAATAAATAATTAGGGTATTTTATCCATGAAAAAAAAGCTATTTTTGCTGATTAAAACCACAATTAGCGTAGCGCTAATTATCCTGGTATTTACACGGATAGATTTTGTTCAAGCCTGGACACAATTTAGAGAACTGTCTTTACCTTTTGTTATTGCCTCTCTACTTTTCTACACAGTACTACAATGGTTGAGTTGTATCCGCTGGCAAGTGGTTCTAAAAGCCACTAAATATTCAGTTCCGATTACTAGCCTTTTCAGCAGCTATTTTGTAGGCATGTTTCTCAATATTTTTCTGCCCGGTGCCTTGGGTGGAGATGTTTACCGGGTCTATAAAGTATCCCAAGAAACTAAAGACTCTGAGGTGGCATTAGTATCGGTATTTCTAGAGCGATTTACTGGTTTGGCAGCCTTATCTGCACTAGCAGTGATGGGCTTACCTCCTGCTTTTAAAATTATTGGAAGTTGGGATATTATCCTGCTATTTTTTGCTTGTGTTGCCGCTTTAGTAGGAGGGGTTTTACTGATTATCAGTCCCCAGCTACTAATTTGGACGGAGCCGCTATTAACAAAGTTACACCTTAATAGTGTGGCATCTCGCTTTGCCAAAATCCAACTGCTATTAAGAGAGTTTGCTCAGCACCGTGAAGCTTTAGCTGTTTCGATGGGACTTTCATTTTTGCTACAGTTAGGGATTGTTTACTATCACTACTTAATTGCTCAACAGCTAAATATCTCTGTTTCCTACTTAGAGCTTTTAGTTTTTGTGCCAATTATTGTCGTGGTTACTTTACTCCCCATTTCTCTAGGAGGATTAGGTTTAAAAGAGGGACTATGGGTTTATCTATTTACTCGAATTGGTCTCACCGCAGAGCAAGCATTGTTGCTTTCCCTGACCATAACCTTACAAAGTTGGTTATTAAGTTTACCAGGCAGTATAATTTTATTATTTGATTCTGCTGGCTATAAGCAAGTTAAGAGTCAGTTAAAGAATTAATAGTTTCCCCTGTTAGAATCCTCTCGGAGGGAGATTCTAACAGGGGAAACTATCGAGTCTAACCAAGACTTTCCAGATTTTATCAAGGGGAGAGGTCAAACATAGATGAAGTAACTGTCATTCAGATTCAAGCCTGTGGTATCCCGAACCAGACTGATTAATTCATCTGTGTTATCGAAAATACCATTGTTATTGGTATCCATATAGACACCTGTGCCTTGGCTTGAGCCAATAGTGACAGATTCTCGCAGCACATAGTCACTAGCCTCACCCTGGAGTTGGAGCTGGTCACCATCTGCAATGTTGAAGTCCACTATTAGGGCATAATCATAGTTACCATCAGTATTATAGTAAACATTGCCCTGACCAATAACAAAGTTATCTGCCCCTGCACCGCCAATAAGAGTATCTCTTCCCTCACCACCGTAAAGCAGGTCATCTCCATCTCCACCCTCAAGAAAATCTAGACCAGCTTCACCCAAAAGGATATCATTCTCCTCACCACCATAAATTCGGTCGTTACCAGCGCCGCCTAGGAGAGAGTCTTCACCTTGATTGCCGCTGAGTCGGTCATCACCAGCATCGCCGTGGAGGCTATCGTTACCAATACCACCGTATAATCTGTCATTGTCATCTCCGCCGTAGAGATGGTCATCACCTAAATCGCCGTAGATACTGTCATTACCAAGGCCACCATAGGCAATGTCATTGCCAAAGGAAGTGTATATTTTGTCATACCCCTCACCAGCATCGAGCCAGTCATTTCCGTCTCCACCGTGGAGTAAATCGTTACCAAGTTCACCAACTAAAGTATCGTTATCCTGGCCACCAAAAAGCTGGTCACTACCTACGCCGCCAGAGAGACTATCATCACCTTCGTTCCCCCAGAGACTATCATCACCTTCTTGCCCCCAGAGAGTATCGTTACCTAAGCGACCATATAATCTGTCATAGCCTTCCCCGCCTTCGAGAGATTCATTACCTTGATCACCGTAGAGACTATCATCACCCATCTCTCCATAGAGAGTATCATGACCTGCCAAAGCATATAACTTGTCATTGCCATCGCCACCGTAAATTAAGTCATTCCCGTCTCCACCGTTAACTATATCATCAGCTTCCTCACCATAGAGGGTATCATTATCCTCGCCACCATAAAGCCGGTCATTACCGTTGCCGCCGAATATCAAGTCCTCACCTTGGTTGCCACGGAGCCGATCATTACCCTCATCCCCGATCAGGGTATCATTACCAATACCACCGCGTAAGTCGTCACTGCCATACCCACCTTCGAGGCTGTCATCACCATAATCACCATAGAGGCTATCATTACCTCTACCACCATAAGCAATATCATTACCAAACCCTGTATATAATCGGTCTCGTCCTTCACCACCTTCGAGTAAGTCATCTCCATCTCCAGCATAAAGATAATCGTTGTCATCCTCACCCAATAAAGTATCGTTACCGCCGTAACCTTTTAAAAAATCGTGACCAGCTGCACCGATAATGCTATCCTCAAATTCAGTACCGTCAAGTCGATTATTACCAGGATCACCGTACATAATAGCCATTATTTCTAACTCCTTTGTACACAGAGAAAATTAAGTTAAAAGTTTAATTGGACAAGTAAGAACGTAGTTATCAATTGCAAAATTAAAATCAAAGTTTTACCATAAGTATTATTTTCGGCAAAGTTATCTATTTTGCATCTGCTGAAAGCATTAATTAGATTATACTCAGATCTTGCACATCATCAGACAAAAATCAAAAGCTCGCTCATGTAACCAGGGTATAAGTGTATGAAACTTAGTCAAAATACTAAGGAAGAGCGGAGGGGGTTACATGAGCCATGAAAAGCTTACTATATAAGGCTTTTAGGCCAAGAAAATCATGGAATATACAGTCCCAAATTAACTCTCTATTCATTATCTGGAAGCTCAAATTTCGGCAACTGTTCAATAGCATGATCAGCAGCACAGTTAGACATTGACTTTCATTGAGGTTAATTTTGAATACTTTTTGGTAAAATTAAGGAAAGATTTCTATTTTAGAGTTGTCCACTAGATAACTCTATTATTTTTTAGTATCGTTTGCTAAAATTATTATCATATATACTTTTAAATCTTATTTTTACCCCTTATTTTAGGCAAATAATGTTGGCAAATTTCTGTAAAAATCTGGTTTTTTTTAGCATTATTTTTAATTAAAAATAAAAATGGTTTTTAAAGTCATTTTTATTAGCAAAAATGTTCAATAAACGATCAATTTTAGTCAGTTCAAAGATCATCCTGACTTGTGCATTTATAGAGCATATAGCAAGCTGGCATCCAGCGATTTTAGCGGTTTTAATTGTTGATACCAAAGCCCCGATACCAGAACTATTAATCAAGGTAATTTTTTCAAAATCAACTAAGATAATATCTACCCCATATTCAACAAGATTGTGAATATCTTGATGCAGTTTATTGGTGGTTATATCATCTAAAATTCCACAAGGTTGAAGTATTTTAATAGTTTGATTCATTTCAACAGCCCTGAATATTACAAATTTTACCACAGTGGAAGACTATGGAGATTGAGCACCAAACCAGAAGCCAGGATTAATGCTCGTCGCTTTAGTGGAGGATTACTGGAAAAAATATTTCCAGGCATTGGACAGTTCAAAACCTTGAAAGTCTTTCTGATTATCAAGAAGGGAGCATCCCATATTTGCACATAACACTTTGAATTATGCTTTTAAACCCTAGTATTATCGCTAGTTTGAGCGATGGATTTGCTAAATTGGGATGCTCCCTTATGATTTCCCTCCACCATCTAATTTAAGTATTTGACTCGGTCTGGGAAACTACTTTGGTACCACCCATGCCAAGCTTGTTGACTTTGGCCCATGCTAATGTATCTTGCTGTAGGCTAACAACAGGGGTTTCAATATAGAACCACCAGAAAACTCTTGAAAAGTCGATTGCTGACTTGAGCAGACGTTTACGACCAAATTTAGAGACTCCGGAATAGCGGTTATGCCACGGAGTAGATACTTCCGTAATGTTGTAACCCTGACCCGCTAGCACTGCTAGTAGGAAGCGATGGGTGATTTTTTCAATGGGCAAAGGAGTGAGCAAATCCCGACGCACCAGTTTAATCCAGTTCATGTCGTGAATGTTCATCCCAAAAGCTATGCGACAGCTACCATTGGCAAATTTAGAAGTTTGTAGTTTATTGTCACCACGTTTCTGTCGCCAACCAGCAACACCATCGACATCAGGCCCACAAGCTTCTAAAAGAGCGGGAAGGTCGGTTTTAAAATCTGATTCGAGATCGGCTTGACCCCAGAAAATCCAATCGGTGTTGGTGTGGGTGACGGCGGTACGCCACACAGCTGCAACACCTCGTCTTTGGGGGTGGCGAATCACCTTTAAGAAGGAGTACTTCTTCTGTAGAGATACTAAGATTTGGGGGGTCTGGTCTACACTGCCATCATCAACCAGAAGTACTGGCAAAGTAAAACCAAGATTATCAAAAGTCAACTGTAAATCCAAGAATAGTTTTTCTAAGTTTCCTTCTTCGTTCAAGCAAGGAATAACAACAGTAATTGACCGACTAAAAAGAGGAGGTAAAGGACGTACATTTTGAGCTGTCATGACTATCTATATAATAAGTTTAAGTTGACTTAGTTGTGCTATAAGCTGCCGTTGCAAACTTCTTTACTTGTCTATACTTAATAGTCTGGAGGAGTGATATTTGCTTACCTGTACGTGTAATTGTTTGCGATGTTGATGTTGATGTATAACTTTTATAAATTCTTGATTCAAGCTTCATAAAAATATAGTTATTTTCGATAATATGAAGTACAAAAATTGGGTTGTTAGGCTACAAAATTAAAAGTTTGGTATTTTTTTTTGTACCTCATGAAGATAGAAAAGGCTAGATAAATTTTAATAATTCTGATTGACAAAAGGCGGTGACTGTTTTATACAATTGATTTTTGGGCGTTCCTGAATTAATTAATGAATAGGAGTATAGTGGGCATCCTGCCCGCCCCAAAAGATCTGGTGCCCTTGACCCATTAAGAATTAAATTCACCACGGGTCGCACTTTTGGATAGAAGGTGGGGAGATAGAGAGATAGGGGGCATGGGGTTCGGAGTTGTCTGTTTCATGCCTCAAACCTAAACGTGAAATGTCATAAGTAGTCGGACAAAAGTAAACGGCACTATATCAACTTTTGTAAAATCCAGCGATTGCGCTACGCGCAGGCTACGCCAACGCTCTCAAGGGCAACGATTGTGTATCTTAAGTAAACTTAACAAAGCGAACTTTATTTATGCCCGACTACTTATCTTCCAGTATTAGACTGTTAATTTGCTCTCAGTTTTTTTTTTAAGTCTCCCTATAACAAACCTTTCACTAACACTATCTTAAACATCAAGATGATAAAGTTTACATAAAGCATTAAATAAAGAAGTTTATAAGCACCTAAGCCGAATTAATTGATGAGCATAAATCTATGTAAACTTTGCCCTGTAAAGTTTTTAGTTTTTTTAATGTGAATTAATTTTGTGTACCTGCTTATAAAAGTTGTTAGCTGGTAGACATAAAATGAATACAGATTTTCTGCGTGAATCTACAGATTTAGTGGCTAATGTTCTCTACGCAAGACCATTGGCTACTTATGATTCGATGGCAGCAAGTGGCGCTGTGGGAATCAATGCTGATTGGGAAAACAACGAATCACAAAGCTGGTATATCGAAGCACAGCGGCAGGGTGAAGAAGCCATACTTAGCGGTTTAATCAACGACGATCAGGCTGCTATTGAAGCAGGATTAACAATGTTCGATTGGGGGTTTGCTCAGCAATCTGCCGATGGCGGTTTCGAAGGCACAGGGGACCCCTTTCACAGTACTTCTCTATTTATCCATGCAGTAGCTCGTAGCCTCCTGCTGATTCAGGGCTCTTCCTACTCTCAACAGTATGCAGATGTTATTGAAGGTTACAAGGAAAAATTATCAGATGCAGCAGATTGGATGATTCAACCGGAAGTTTGGGAGACAGGCACCAGTAACAACGAACCCTATACTCATCGCCGTTATGTTGTTGGCACTGCCTTGGGACTAACAAGTCAGCTAACAGGTAATTCGGAACTAATGGATTATGCCCGTCAGTCCCTGGCAGATGGTCTAGCACTGCAACAGCCAGACGGAGTTAATCCCGAACTTGGAGGTTATGATAGCAGCTACCAAATGGTGGGTGTACTCTATGCAGCGCAATGGGTGAGCTACTTCCCAGAAGAATCCCTGACTGCTGAAGTTATAGAAATGATTAACGACGCAATAGCGTGGGAACAAACTAGGATTCTGCCAGATGGGCAAATCAGTACTGAGGGAAATACCCGCACTTCCGGACAAGAAATTCTCAGAAGTGGTGAACTTAAAAATATAAACAACAGGGAAATCATTCGAGGATTGGCCTACTGGGCATCGGTAACTCAAGACCAGGATTTGACAGAGGATGCCTATGAGGTTGGGCAATTCTACTACGCTGATGACCTTAGTCTCATGCCAGCACTTTATCCAGGGGACGACATCTTTGTTGGTACTAATGATCAAGACAATATCTTCAGTGGTGATGGTGATGACTTGATTCGTACTGATAAAGGTAATGACATTATTGAGGGAAATAATGGAAATGATACCTTGAAAGGTGGTAAAGGTAATGATAATCTTGATGGCAACGCCGGGAATGACTACATAGATGGTAGCAAGGGTGATGATACCCTAAGTGGTGGCGAAGGTGATGATTTATTGAATGGGGGTGCAGACAATGACCTTATCAATGGAGATGCAGGGGATGATACCCTCAAAGGTGATAAAGGTAAAGATACACTCAATGGAGGTGTAGGGAGTGACACCCTAGATGGTGGCCAAAATGATGATACCCTTAACGGAGGCGAAGGTGATGACTTCTTGAATGGGCGTGCAGGCAATGACCGTCTCAATGGAGATGCAGGGCATGATTTTCTGTATGGAGACAGAGGAGATGATGAACTTCGGTCTGGTACAGATAATGACACCTTATTTGGTAGTGCCGGAAATGACACCCTATATGCTGGCGAAGGTAATGACTTCTTGGATGGGGGGGCACACAATGACCTTCTCAATGGAGATGCAGGAGATGATTCTCTGTATGGTGACCGAGGTGAAGATACACTCAATGGAGGTGTAGGGAGTGACATCTTAGATGGTGGCAAAGATAATGATACCCTTAACGGAGGCGAAGGTGATGACTTCTTGAATGGGCGTGCAGGCAATGACCGTCTCAATGGAGATGCAGGGCATGATTCTCTATATGGAGGCCTAGGAAATGATGAACTTCGGTCTGGTACAGATAATGATACCTTATTTGGTCATAACGGAAATGACACCCTATATGCTGGCGATGGTAATGACTTCCTCAACGGTGGTGTAAATAATGACCTTCTCAATGGGGATGCAGGGAATGATACCCTCCAAGGTGACCAAGGTGAAGATACACTCAATGGAGGTGTAGGAAATGACATCCTATATGGTGGCCAAAATCATGATACCCTTAACGGAGGTGATGGTGATGATACCCTAACTGGTGATGTAGGTCACGACCTCCTCAATGGAGATGCAGGGAATGATTCTCTGTATCGAGGCAAAGGTAATGATCAACTTAATGCTGGTATAGGTAATGACATCCTGTATGGTGGTGAGGGAATAGATACTCTTACTGGTGGTGCAGGGGCAGATAAGTTTGTTCTTGGTAAAAGCAGTGTTTACTATAATACTAATGGTGCCAGTGATTATGCCCTGATCTCGGATTTCAACATTGCAGAAGGTGACCAAATCGAGCTTCAGGGTGAGGCTAGTGACTATCTGCTGCAAGAATCTGTTGCCCTTGGCTCAAGCGAAGGTACAGGTATTTATCGAGACACCAATAAAAATGGTATTTATGAGAGTACAGATGAATTAATCGCTCTGCTCAATGGATCGGAAGCATTAAATCTCTATGACATTACCACGTTTATATTTAACTAGTTCCAGCAAGAAGTCAAGAGGTTTGGAGCGAGATTGCGCTGCTGTATATCCCGATTCCTAGGGTGGGCTGATCCCGTTCGCTTTATACCAAATCCGGTGCGCGAGAGTACCTCTATCTCAAACAACATAATTCAATCCAAAAGAGGATTTGCATCATTTTGGTAAGGCTAATTTATAAACCGGATTTGGTATTAAACAGGTTTCAAATTTTCAACACAGCAAGATTATAGCAAAAGTAACCTTACGAGTGCGGGACTTTAAACCGATTTGGATGGTAAATTGAGTTATGTCTAAACTAAAATTCCTATTCTGGCTCTGCTGGGGTTATGTGGCGTTTATCTCTTTGTGGCTTATGCTGCGAATCCTGTGGTTTGACCACCCTTGGTGGCTTGGTTTTGTCACCTATCTAGCTGTGTATTTGTTTGCGCCATTGCCTTTAATACTGGTAGTAAGCTTGTGGAAGCGTTGCAGACGATTACTCTTCGGACTGACTATACCAACCATCGCCTTTAGCATTTTCTATGGAGTGCTGTTTCTGCCATCATTGTCGAGTCGAGCACAAGGAGCTGGAGATTCTATCAAGGTGATGACTTTTAATGTATTTAGTGGAAATAAAGACCACAAAGGAATCATGAGGGCAATTCGTGCCTCTAGACCAGACATTGTAGGGCTACAGGAAATTAACCCCAAGCTCACCACAGCCTTGGTGCAGACATCGGCAAAAGACTACCCTTACCGAGCGATAACGTCGCCAACTCCGGGGCAGCCAGCTGGAGTGGGGATTTTAAGCCGCTTTCCCATCGAGACAGCAACTGCTTTTCCCTTGCCAGGGGGTCGTCTTGGCATTCAGGCAGTACTGCGGGTAAATCACCAACGTCTCAATGTAGTAGTAGTAGATTTACTGCACGATCCTACCCTAAAAACCCCTGCTCCCCAAGTCCCATCGGTAGCTACGGAGTATTCCGAAAATAAAGTGATAGAAATCAAGCAATTAAAACAAGAATTGCTTCATGAAGGTTTACCTTTTCTGCTCTTGTGCGATTGCAATTTAGCTGACACCTCCCAAGCCTATAAACAAATTGCCAAATTTGCTAGGGACAGTTTCCGCAAAGTAGGGTGGGGGTTTGGACACACCCTTTATCTCAAGCCAATTCCTTTCCCAGTGCAGCGCTTTGACTACATTTGGTATTCCGATGGCATGGTGGCGACTGAGGCAAGGGTTGGACAAGATCGTGGTGGTTCAGACCATTTGCCTGTTTTTGCTCAATTCAAGCTCTATGAATAGGCTCCTGATATAAACTTTTGATTTTTATAAATTACTTATAATTAAAATATCAGCTATCAGCTTATGTGCTACGCACACGCTTGCGCGTTCAGCTATCAGAGTTTCAATTATCATTAATATTGAACTCTTAAATTATTCCATTCGAGGTTTATTTGAAGCTGACAGCTGACAGCTGACAGCTTCAACAATTACTTACCAAATCCCCTTACCTGTATTGGTAGACTCTGAAGAGATACACTGCTTTAATTGCTCACGTAATGTATCATGATCTAAATCTTGTCCAATCAGCACTAATTGATTTTTTGGTTCACCTTTCCACTCATCATCTTCAATAGAGAAACGCTTACCACTGAGGTGGAATATGTGACGGTGAGGACTTTGATCAAACCAGAGAATTCCTTTAGCGCGGAAAACATTAGAGGGTAACTTATTGTCTAGGAAATCCTGAAACTTCCGAAGCCCTAGGGGCTTGTCACTCACGAAAGAAAGAGACGTGAATCCGTCAATTTCTAGGTGATCGGAGTGATGGTGATGAGCGTGATCATGGTCATGATGGTCATGATGGTCATGGTCATGGTGGTGATGATGGTCATGATCATGGTCATGATGGTCATGATGGTCATGATCATGGTGGTGATGATGGTCATGATCATGGTCATGGTCATGATCATGATCTGATGTTTTGCTGTCGAAATACTTATCGGACTCAAACAGGCCAACACTGAGAATTAAAGGCATTGGCACTTGGGCTTTAGTAGTTTTCAAAATCCTAGCATCAGTTTTCATATCTCTGAGCCGGTTTTCCAAGTGGTCTACATTGGCTTGATCTACCAAGTCAGTCTTGTTGAGGATAATAATATCCCCATAAGCAATCTGATTAGTTGCAACGTCACTATTAAATAGATCGATACTAAAGTTTTCTGAATCTACCATAGTGACAATAGAATCAAGACGAGTCATATCTCGCAATTCTGTGCCCAAAAAGGTTAGCGCCACTGGTAAGGGATCCGCTAATCCGGTGGTTTCCACCACTAAATAATCCAGCTTGTCTGGATGCTCCAATATTTTGTAGACTGCTTCAATTAAATCATCATTAATGGTGCAGCAGATACAGCCATTATTCAGGGCGACCATATTATCATCAGTACTGATAATCAGCTCATTATCAATACCAATTTCACCAAACTCATTAACAAGGACCGCTGTTTTGACGCCTTCTTGATTACTTAATATATGGTTAAGGAGGGTGGTTTTTCCGCTACCCAGGAAACCAGTAATAATGGTAACGGGTAAGCCTTGTTTCGGCGCTTCCATCCCTTGACCAGATGGGGATTCAGTCGGTAAGGTTTGCATAAGGCAACGTTTGAAAACAGTTCAGAATCAAGGTCTACCAATATATCGTATTTTATCTAAAACAGCAATTAATCTCCCGCTAATATTACGGGTATAACGGGAGACGGGGCTTATAAAGTGCGGACGCAGGTGAGCCACAAAGCCCCTCATGCAATTGCGTATACCTTGACACTTTACACAGAATATGTTAAAATGTAAAAGTATATCAAAGAGTAAATAATGGTCGAAAAAGCTTACCGTTACCGTTTCTATCCAACCCCTGAACAGGAAACTCTGCTGAGGAGAACTCTAGGATGTGTAAGACTTGTTTACAACAAAGCTTTAGATGCTAGGACTTCAGGTTGGTACAAACGCTCCCGACGGATAAGCTACAAGGAAACTTCCTTAATGTTGACAGAATGGAAAAAACAGGATGACTTGTTCTTTTTGAATGACGTTAGTTCTGTTCCTCTTCAGCAAGGATTAAGACATTTACAAACCGCTTTTACTAATTTCTTTGCCGGTCGAGCTAAGTATCCTAACTTCAAGAAAAAACGTAATGGTGGTAGTGCAGAATTTACTAAGTCAGCATTCAAATGGGAAGATGGTCAAGTCTATCTTGCCAAATGCAAAGAACCTTTACGGATTCGTTGGAGTCGTCAGTTACCTGCAAACTGTACTCCAAGTATTGTTACAGTTAGCTTAGATTCATCTGAGCGGTGGCAGATCTCAATTAGGTTTGATGACCATAGAGATTTGAGCTTACCGACCACAGATAAACAAGTTGGCTTGGACTTAGGAGTGACTAGCCTGATCACAACCAGCGACGGAGAGAAAATTGCCAATCCCAAACATTTAAAAAAGCTCAAGAAAAAGCTAGCTAAATACCAAAAAGCTTTGTCACGAAAACAAAAAGGTTCTAACAATCGTTACAAAGCCAGGTTAAAGGTTGCCAGGGTGCATGCACAAATCAAAGACGCTAGACGAGATTTTACCCACAAGCTAACTACTCAACTGGTCAGAGAAAACCAATTGATTGCGTTTGAAGATTTAGCTGTGAAAAATCTGGTCAAAAATCACAAACTAGCTCAAGTTATCAGTGAGGCCAACTGGGCGGAAATAATTCGTCAGATAAAGTACAAGTCTCAATGGTATAATCGAGAAGCCATTGCCATTGATAAGTGGTTTCCTAGTAGCAAACTGTGTTCTGTTTGCCTAAATCGTGTTGAGTCTTTACCTTTGAATATTCGGGAATGGAATTGCCTATCCTGCAATGCTCACCACGATCGTGATATCAATGCATCAATTAACATTTTGGCGGCAGGACTTGCCGTGTCAGTCTGCGGAGCGACCGTAAGACCCGAAGAGAGTAAATCTCGGAAGGCTGGTGCGAAAAACTCCCCCAAGGGGAGAAGGAAACAGAAACCTAAGTCGTGAGTCTTAGGAATCCCTGGTTATAATCTTTGATTTAACCAGGGAGGATGTCAAAAGTATATCTATAGCCCACTGTTGGTGATTTTATCTTTTCTTTGTCATGACCCTACACCTTTACAATACCTTAACCCGCCGCAAGGAATCCTTTGAGCCATTGGAAACTGGTAAAGTCCGGATGTACTGCTGCGGCATTACGGCCTATGACTTTTGCCACTTGGGTCATGCTAGAACTTGTATTGTCTGGGATACTGCTCGTCGCTACTTACAATGGCGGGGCTATGATGTGAATTATGTCCAAAACTTTACAGATATTGATGATAAAATCCTGAACCGAGCGCGAAGGGAAGGCACCTCTATGGAGGCAGTATCTGAACGCTTCATTGATGCCTATTTTGAAGATATGGCAAGGCTGAATGTCAAAGAGGCTAATGCTTACCCCCGCGCGACTCATACCTTAGATGGAATCAAGCGACTGGTGTGTGAGTTGGAACAAAAGGGCTATGCTTACGAAGCGGATGGGGATGTGTACTATTCAGTGCGTCGGTTTGATGACTACGGCAAACTCTCTGGGCGCAAGTTAGAGGATTTGCAAGCAGGAGCCAGTGGACGGGTAGATGTAGCAGACTCCACTGAGCCTAAGAAGAAAGACCCGTTTGATTTTGCGCTTTGGAAAAGCGCTAAGCCAGAGGAACCCTCCTGGGAATCCCCTTGGGGACCAGGTCGTCCAGGTTGGCATATTGAATGCTCGGCGATGGTGCGAGATATGCTAGGGGAAACCATTGATATTCATACTGGTGGCTCTGACTTGGTTTTCCCCCACCACGAAAATGAAATTGCTCAATCGGAAGCCTTAACTGGTAAAAGCCTAGCCCGTTATTGGTTACACAATGGCATGGTCAAGGTGGATGGAGAGAAAATGTCTAAGTCTCTAGGCAACTTTACTACTATCCGAGACTTACTCGACCGTCCGGTTGACCCGATGGCAGTGCGCTTATTTGTGTTAATGGCGCAATACCGTAAACCAGTAGATTTTACGGATGATGCGATCGCATCTGCTACCAATGGCTGGCAAACTCTCAAAGAAGGCTTGCTTTTTGGCCATAACTATGGTATACAATTAGGATGGCAAGACCAATCAGCCACACCCACACCCTCTAACTCCTTGCAGGTAAAAGAAACTATAGCGCAACAGTTTCAAGAAGCCGTAGATGACGACTTAAACTTTGCTGGAGGCTTAGCGGTATTGTTTGAAGTGGCCAAAGGGTTACGCCGGGAAGGCAATATCCTCGTACATCAGGGTAAAACAGAGACTCCTGCTTCAGAATTAGAGCAGCAATGGCGTAGTCTGGTGGAATTAGCCCAGGTATTAGGGTTAGAAGAACAACCAGAAGAAGAAGCTGAAGTTTCTACGGATGGATTGAGTGATGGGGAAATTGAGGCACTGATTCAGCAACGGGCTGAAGCACGGAAAACCAAGAACTTTGAATTAAGCGATCGCATTCGCGATGACTTGCAAGCTCAAGGGATTACGTTGATTGACCAGGGTGGTGGTGTTACCACATGGCATCGCAATTAAAGCTGAATTGTGAAGACGGCAGCTCAATTGTGAAAGTTTTCCGCTGAATTGTGAAGACGGCAGCTCAATTGTGAAAGTTACCAGCAGCCCTTGGCTCTCGGTGTAGGGAAGGTTGTGCAGAATGGTGAATGCACTACAATTGCCATGGGACTTTCTAGCAGTTGAGCCACGACATCACTTTTGGTAGGACAATATCATGTCAATCTCAGATAAAAATCAGGAACTAGAAGTATTAACTTGTGATGATAAACTACTTTGGGATACATGGTTGTCAATGTTCCACTTTCCCACACTTACCGTCGCTGATGAACTAGGGCTTTTCTCTCTATTAGATCAAGCACCTGCAACCGCTCAAGAGGTAGCAAGAAACTTGTCATTGGGGTCTCGTGCTACCGAAGGGCTTTTGGGAGTAATGGCATCACTAGGTTATCTTGTGCAGCTCAATGGAAAATTCCACCTTACCCAGGTATCACAAACTTTTTTACTCCCTCATAGTCCTTATTACTGGGGCGGCATACTACATTTCATACGAGAAAATCCTCTATCCCATTCCTCTCTCCTAGAAGCTTTTCAGAATGATAGGGCTAACATTTACAACAAGAAGGATGTTTGGGAAACCCATGAAGTAGACGAAGAAAAAGCTAAAGCTTTTACCAGGCATATGCACAGTCAAACCGTTTCTCCTGCGATTGGTGCTGCAAGTAAAGGTGACTTTTCTAATGTAAAACATCTTCTTGATGTAGGAGGGGGTTCTGGTGCTTTTTGTTTTGCCTTAGCTCAGCGTTACCCTCAAATTCACTGCACTATTTTAGAATTACCAACAATAGGCAAGATAGCCAAAGAATACATAGCAGAAGCTGGATTATCTGACCGAGTAGATACATGTGTGGGGGATTTTTTCAAAGACCCTTTTCCTGCTGGCTACGATGCCGTTTTATTCAGTAATATTTTTCACGACTGGGGATGGGAAAAATGTTTATACTTAGCCAAGCAAAGTTTTGAGGCCTTACCCAATGGAGGTCGAATTTATTTACATGAAATACTACTAGCAGATACTAAAGACAGTCCCCTAATTGCTACTTCATTTTCCCTGTGCCTATTTTGGGTTACTGAGGGTAAGCAATTTAGTGCAGCGGAGCTTGAGCAACTTTTGCAAGAAGCTGGGTTTGAAGAAATATTAATAGTTCAAACTTACGGTTATTACTCACTTGTTAGCGCTAGAAAACCATAAATTCCGACCACCTCCAAGGTCAAGCGCACCTTAAGCAAATTATACACTGAAATTACTACCCAGTAAGGATTTCAGCTTGCATGTCACCCCCCCAGGGTTTTTTGTCTCAAGTTTGGCACCGGAAACTAGACTATCAGACCCCTAGCCATACTAAATGGTTTAGTTAAAAACGAGGAAGATCAATAACTGAAAGTCGTTTGGCTAACTTACTTTCTAACTTTCCACATCCCGTGAAAAGTCAGATTGTTAGTAGACATTCCACTCTTGTATAATTTTTTCTCTTTCTGAACTGTCCATTTGAGGTAAATCTTTCCCAAGTGCGTATTCCATTTGCGGTGAAATAGTTATTTCATGACTTTCGTCTATGGCTATGTGTTGATTAACTTGCTCTTGGGTTAAAATCCCTTTGGCTATATATGTTGATAATATTTCTCGGACAATCTTAAAAGCATTATAGGGAATTGATGTCAATTTTGACCCAGTAATGTGGATATACCTCCCCCCATTTTGATGTTTATACCTATAGCGAACCGGCTCATCATCTCGTTTAGCCGCCTCTAAATCATTAGCAGGTTGGCGACCTGGATAAACTTGAACGGCTTTCTTAAGCTTTACATCTTCAAGTTCTTTAGCCCAAGGAATCCACCTAGAAATACCATCTTTGATGGCTTTCATCATCTCTTTTTCACTCCTTCCCATTATCTGGGGCAAATTCTTATGCCATTGTTCATAAAACTGATTGGAATTTGTATCTATAGGAAAGTGTAATTCGGCTTGGTTATATTCTGGGCCATAAAAAATGGCAATAAAATCATAACCAACTTTAATAATTCCTCCGTATTGACCTCGGATCAGTATAGTACTTGAAAAACTTTCTGCCAGTCCTGGTATTTGTGATTTAAGCCCTTGATAAATCTTATATAATCCATATACTTTAAGCTTAGCTATATTCCCCTCTTTCTGTATTTCACCTTGAAGGGATGGACTAGAAATTTCTAAGCCTCCACCATAACCAGCATTGATTACGGTATCAAAATAAAGTTGGTTACTGTTTTTTATTTCTAACTCAAATCCATGGTCATTTATACAAATACTTTTGACTCTAGTATTACCTTTAAAACTCAATAAATTATTATTGATTAACAAGCCGATTAAGTTAATCATATGAGTACAATATTCCCCCATATTTAACACAGGCTGTTTAACTTTAACTGCTCCATAAAAAGTTTTTTTTGTGCTTTTATTGACCCAATTATTTTCTGGATTTGTCGATAAACCTAGACTAGGTAAAAAATACTTGATACTCTCTTCATCTATTATTTCTGCTATTTCTTCTGGTTTGCCAAAAAAATTATCATATGGGTGTTTTCTTAAATGTTTTTTATAAACATCTATCAGAAAAATAGCTACTTCTTTGAAGGTTACTCCTTCTCGATTTATTGCCGTATTATTTGGATCATTTGGAACCAAGTAATTTATCTGACTATCCCCAAAAATATAGTCGGGCATTAGCTTTCTAAATAAAACAGTTTGCTTAAACAACATTTCTAAGGTATTTCTGTGTCCTCCATAAATAAAGTGATGCAAAATACCTGTGTTGTTAGTCGAAGCACTTTTACTATTAAAGGGTTTTGATTCTGCTTCAAAAATGGTCACTTCAGCCAGTTCTAATCTAGCGAGAATAGATGCTATTGATATACCCATAGCACCCGCGCCAATAATTGCTATTTTTTGTTGCTCTTTTGGAGATATATGGAATGGTATTTTCGTTCTTGCCATATCTTCAACTTTGTAGTGAGACTCTGAGGGTGTGACATGAGCACTAAAAAGCTTAGTATATCAGGGGAAATCCATCTAAATCTGTCTCAAAAATTACATTTAAAAAGTAAACAATAGTATAAAAAATCTCTAATCAACCTATTGATTCTTAATAAGCCCAATTCCTTCTCAATTATTGGCCGTGTTATCCTTGGTCGATTTGAGAGTACTTTACATTCTGGTTCCGTACGTGGAACAGGCATCTTCCCCGTGGTGTGGAACGGGCATCTTGCCCGTGGTGTGGAACGGGCCGGGCTCTCTCAACCGATGTCAAGAGGGGTAAAATCAAGGAGAGCCCGTCCCTAACGCACCCTAAACCATATTTGAAAATATGATATTTTCAATTCTAAATTCTTCATTCTTAATTCTTAATTCTCATAGCTTAACTCAAAGTCAAATTCCAGACCAAATTGTGCCATTCTGGATTGATATAGAGCATCAAAACTACTAGTCTCTTCTGAAGAAAAGTGGTTTTTCCAATCTCCTACAATTCCTTTGCGCATATGTTTGGGGATACCTTCTCGCTGAGGTACCCAATCCAGATTAGCTTTGGGATTGATTGCCATTGCAGAAAAGTCACTGGCGGCAACCACAGTATCGAGTAAATTGGAGGTTAAGGGAATATCGATAAAGCTAGCAACATCGGTAACGACTTGAGCTAAATCTTTTTTCATGTCTTCGTACTTAACAAACATGACATTATCTGAATCTTGGCTCGCTTTCCACCAGTCGAATACATGATCAAATATTGAGCCATAGGCAACCTTACCTTCACGATATAGCTGAATAAATTCGCTCCAACTCCCCTCGTATCCCATTTTGCTCAATGCATGATAATAATAGGAAACAGCATTATCCTTAGGATTACGAGCAACATAAATATACTTTGCTTTAGTTTCCCCAAACATTGGCATCAGAGACAACGGTAAATGAGTGTGAAAGTAACGGCGATCGCCAGAAGTTTTAATCAGATTCTCTAAACCTCCATAACGAGTTGCTGCACCTTCTAACCAAGGCACTGCTTCACTCAATACTTTGTCGCCCTGCTCTCCATTTAAGCCAAGCAAGTGAACAATCTGCTCCATCCATGTTGTCCCAGATTTAGGATAGGCGACAACAAAGGTATCCCGATCCCCCACTCTAAAGTCCTTAAGGGCATCCATTTCCTTCTGGGTAATGAAAGCTGGAAAGACAATTAGACCTTCTGGATTCTTACCGTCTTTAACCAGTGCTTGCTTATAGTCTGCCATGGATTACAGGCTCTTCCGTACTTGTTATGCTAAATAAACAGTATTTCACAGCGGATCACCGGAACAGGGAACAGGGAACAGGGAACAGGGAACAGGGAATAGCGATGGGCTGCATTAAAACAGGGAATCAACTTCAAAGAATACTGTACCTCATGAGTCCTAGAAACGCTAGATCAGGATTAATTTTGGCAATTACGGAGAAAATCCAATGACCAATTATGTTTATATAGCAACAAGCTTAGATGGATTTATCGCTACAAGTGATGGCGGATTAGATTGGCTAGAACAAATACCTAACCCGGAACAAAGTGATTATGGATATGCTGAATTTATGAAAAGCATAGATGCCATAGTTATAGGAAGAAAAACCTTTGATAAAGTTTTGAGTTTTGGTCAATGGGTTTATCAGAAACCCGTTTTTTTATTAAGTAATAGCTTAACGAAACTTCCAGAAAAAATTTTTGGTAAAGCAGAAATTGTTCGTGGAGATATAAAAAAAATAATTAATCAGTTGAATCAAAAGGGATATACAAATCTTTACATAGATGGAGGTAGAGTAATACAAAGTTTTCTTCAAGAAGACCTTGTTGATGAAATGATTATTACTCGCGTTCCAATTCTTTTGGGAAAAGGCGTTCCTTTATTTGGTACGCTAGAACAACATCTTAAATTCCGACACAAAAAAACTGAAATATATAATGATACTTTGGTGAAAAGCTACTATATAAGAGACAGAAACCGGGGAGATAACAGATAACCTGGTTTGTTAACTGACTACGGATTTTGCCATTAGTCCAATGAAACTTAGACAATCGTTTATCTGGGGAATTTCTTTGGGAGTGGTTGCCCTTTCGGGAATTACTTGGCTGATTATCAATCAAGACAATCCTCTCGACCAGTTACGGGAAACAAAAAATTGTCAAAACTGTAATTTAGCAGGGCTAGAACTTTCAAAAGAGGATTTAAAAGAAGCGAATCTGGAAAAGGCTAATTTAGAAGGGGCTAACTTAGCGGGAGCTAATCTAGAAAAAGCTAATTTGGTAGGGGTCAACTTAGAGGGAGCTAACCTAGAAAATGCTAACCTGAAAAAAGCTAACTTCAGTGGGGCTAATCTCCGTAGAGCTAACCTGAAAAAAGCTGACCTTATTTGGAGCAATCTAACAGAAGCTAACTTAGAACAAGCTAATCTCCAAGAAGCAAACTTATCAAATATTTTCGCCAAAGCAATTAAGCTCGAAAGAGCTAACTTCAGGGAAGCTAATTTATCAAAATCCAATATGGTAGGGATTAATCTGAGTGGAGTTAACCTAGAAAAAGCGAATCTCCAAGAAGCAAGACTGGCTGAGTTGAATACAAGTGCTTCATTGCCATTCGATCACTATTTAATAAGTGCCAATCTCAGGGGGGCTAACTTGATGGGAGCGAATCTTGAACGGGCTGACTTGAGGGGAATTGACCTCTCCGATGCTAACCTCTCCCAAGCTAGCCTCAAGGGAGCAAAACTAGACTATACCTTGGAGCTTACTGATTGGGGTTCTCCCGACAAAGTTTACCGTGCCAACCTCAAGGGGGCGAACTTAACAAATACCATCATGCCCGATGGTAGCACCAATCAATAGGCGATTGAATACTCGGCTCTGGTAACTTTCAGATGTTGGGAATGAATCGGGCGTTGCTTAATAATGAAATTATTCTAAGAGTGAGCTGGAATTGGCATCTTGGTGGAACTGGCATCTTGCCAGTTTCATGCTTATTTTGGGGCGGGCAGGATGCCCACTCTACTCCTATTCAATATATTGTCGGGCGGGCAGGATGCCCACTCTACTTCTATTCAATATATTTTGGGGCGGGCAGGATGCCCACTCTACTCCTATTCAATATATTTTCGGGCGGGCAGGATGCCGGTACTGGTTCCGTCGAATTTGAAGGCTAAAAGCCTTGCAGGTCATGAAATAGGGGCATGCTGGAGTTAACAGAAGCTTTTACAGCAATGGTGGTTGTATGATCGAACTATTTTCCCACCCATGTCCTGGATGTGGAAGTGAGATGGAGACTTGGTATATTGGGAATGCGATTTAGTTAAGGTTTGAGATGCAGCTCTGACCGATGATGTGGTGGAGTTTATGGCAACTCGGTTACAGAAGTTTTCCATTAAATATAATCAAATATCAATTTATCAAAAAAGACTTATCATTCGTCTAGTTGATTTTTATATAGGTAACTTGAAGTGAAGCTTTCAGAGAAAGAAACTATTAAAAATATTCACCTTTTAGCATTCGGTGAAAAAGAAGGAGAGGAGGTCGCTCAACTTGCAGAAGATTTTCTTGCTCTGCCAGAAACCATTTCAATCAATGTAAAGCGTGATGACATGATTGTAGGAAATGTGATGTTTACACCATTTTCATTCAAAGATCATCCTGATAAGAAATGTTATCTGTTAGCACCTCTTGGTGTACTACCGAAGTATCAACGTCATGGTCTGGGTAAAGAGTTGATTGAAACGGGTATTAAGTACCTTAAATCCATTGGTACTGATGCTGTCTTCGTATTAGGTGTACCGACATATTATCCACAACATGGATTTGTTCCAACAGATAAACAAACACCATACCCTGATCTACTGACAATCCCAGAAGCATGGATGATGCTTGAACTGAATGCGGGATCTACAAGTCATCTTCGTGGTGAAACAATTGCTGTAGAACCAATCATGGATCCTAAGTTTTGGGATACGTCAGGGCGCGGGTAATCGTTAAACTTCTACATTTAAACTCAGTCTACGCAGCTGCGAGCTTGGACGTAAAACCAACACTTATGCGTTCATCTCGCAAAAACATCCATTGAACCCTTGATGTCTACTGGTTAGTACACAACTGTGTGCGAGTTCATTTCACTACGAAGATTGTGCCTGGGGTGAAGTTAGGCATTTTGGAGGTGGGTATCTCACAGGTCCAAAGTTATTCACGATTCGATATGCTCTGTAAACAACTAATGGCAAAACTTTTCGCTTCTCACCGTGAACCAGTGCCAGGATGCCAACTCTACTCCTATTCAATATATTTTCGGGTGGGCAGGATGATATTTTCGGGCGGGCAGGATGCCCACTCTACTTCTATTCAAAAGAAGATTCAGCAACGCCGTGATTTTAGCGATCGCGTTTGCTGATCAAGTTACGATTCATTTTATCAAAACTTAACATAATCTTGCTCTAAGCTTTACGTTTCTTGACGAAATAATATTCACAATTCATTTAATATTCCTTTAAACAACCCGAAAAGCGGTCTGGCGCAGTAGCAAATTGCAAAGCTGTGATCAGCCTATGCTGGTGCGAATCGCCTAATCCCATCCCCTAAAGACAGGATTAAATCCCCGTAATTGTTTAATTTTATTAAGAAAACCCCAAAAAGACGGTTTGTGTTCACCTTTGGTGTAGCCTATCCCTAAGCTCTGGCAAATTTTCTGTATACTTGACCACATTTTGGACTACCGATAAGTCATTTTAAGGGAATTATATGTGGTTGCTCTATATCCAGAAGCTAGTCAAGCGCAAATATTACATTTAGTGCATTACTAATAAAACTATGAACCAGAACAAGCGTCAGGCATACTGGCGTGCCAACATCGCATTAATTCGGAATCTCTTAATTGTTTGGGCATTCGTATCCATTGTATGTAGCATTCTGCTAGTAACATTACTAAATAATGTCAGTGTAGGGAATATTCCCCTAGGCTTCTGGATGGCACAACAAGGTAGTATTTTTACCTTTGTTGTCCTAATTTTTATCTACGCTATACAGATGGATAAAATTGACCGTAAATACAAAAAGTAATGTTTACGGTTGGGAACTAAATGGCATTGCGTAACTAAAGAATACGATCAAGTAAAGTTTGATAATTTAGTAATTATCAATTACTAGTTGGCAATTACAGCGTTTTTCATAACTATGAGGTATACAGGATTTTTTTCATGTTTACTATTCCCTGTTCCCTGCTCCCTGCTCCCTGCTCCCTAAAACCCAGAAGTTTGTAACTCAGCGAATTGAAAAACGCTGTATCAATTAGCAATTATTTAGACAAAGAAATATCTATGACAGTTGAAGTTTGGACCAGTGTATTGGTCATTATTTCGTTTATTCTCTACCTTTACATTGGTTGGCGCTCTCGGGTGCGCGATAGTAAAGGGTTTTTTGTAGCAGATCAAGGTGTTCCCGCTGTTGCTAATGGTGCTGCTACAGCGGCGGATTGGATGTCTGCTGCTTCCTTTATTTCTATGGCAGGGCTAATCTCTTTCTTAGGATATGATGGCTCAATTTACCTAATGGGTTGGACAGGAGGATATGTCCTACTAGCGCTATTGTTAGCCCCTTACCTGCGGAAGTTTGGAAAATACACAGTACCGGACTTTGTGGGAGACCGCTATTACTCGAATGTTGCTCGGTTGGTAGCAGTAGTTGCTGCTATTTTTGTCTCCTTAACCTATGTCGCAGGACAGATGCGAGGGGTAGGTATTGTATTTAGCCGGTTTCTACAAGTGGATATCGGTCAGGGTGTAGTCATTGGCATGGTAATTGTGGCATTTTTTGCCGTGCTGGGGGGGATGAAAGGAATTACCTGGACTCAAGTAGCCCAGTATGGCGTGTTGATTGTGGCTTACCTGATTCCAGCGATTGCGATCGCAACTCTACTGACCGACAACCCGATTCCCCAGCTAGGATTCACCTTCAGTGACATTATCCCGAAGCTCAATCAAATTCAGGTAGATCTGGGTTTCCAGGAATACACTAAACCCTTTGCCAACAAGTCCATGGTGGATGTCTTATTTATCACCATCGCCTTGATGGTCGGTACTGCTGGACTTCCCCATGTGATTGTACGCTTTTACACCGTACGCAATGCTAGAGCTGCTCGTTATTCCGCTGGCTGGGCGCTATTATTCATTGCCATACTATACACCACAGCTCCTGCCGTTGCTGCCTTTGCCCGCTATAACCTGATTGATAGCCTCCATAACAATACCATTGAGGAAGTGCGTCAGCTAGACTGGGCAACGAAATGGGAAAATACTGGTTTATTGGCCTTTGACGATAAAAACGGCAATGGCAAGATTGAGCTGAAACCGGACAAAGAAACCAATGAAATAAAGATTGACCGAGATATCATTGTACTCTCCACACCAGAGGTAGCCAAACTTGCTCCCTGGGTGATTGCCCTAGTAGCAGCAGGAGGACTAGCCGCCGCTCTATCCACTGCATCAGGATTACTGCTAGTGATTTCTAGCTCAATCGCCCACGATGTCTACTACCGCATCATTAATCCTAGGGCATCGGAGTCCCAACGATTGATGGTAGGTCGAATTATGGTAATTGCTGCCATTGCCATTGCCGGTTACTTTGGTATCAATCCCCCTGGATTTGTAGCCCAAGTGGTCGCCTTTGCCTTTGGTTTAGCCGCTGCCAGCTTTTTCCCAGTGATTCTGCTAGGGGTATTTGATAAGCGAACCAACCGAGAAGGGGCAATTGCTGGCATGGTGGTAGGGTTAATTTTTACCACCGTTTACATCATTGGGGTGAAATTCTATAGTATGACACCCTGGTTTTTCGGTATTTCCCCTGAGGGGATTGGTACCGTAGGGATGGTACTTAATTTCATCGTGACTGTAGTGGTTTCTCGCCTGACACCCCCACCTCCAGCAGAAATTCAAGAGATGGTGGAAATGTTGCGAACACCTGGTGATGCTCCCCCAGCCCTTGATGATGTGGGTGAAGAGGAGTTGGATTGATCAAGGTTGAAGGTAGAAATTTTAAAGTTGAAGGTTGAAGGTTGAAGGTTGAAATTTGAAGGTTGAAGGTTGAAATTTGAAATTTGAAGGTTAAAAGTTGAAGGTTATGGGGTTGTTTGCGTAGGGTGGCCTATTGGCCAAGGTTGTTCGCCTTTGGCGTCCGGTTTAGGGTGAGTTATTGGTTATTGGTCTTCCATAGCTCGATTTTAGGACGATAGTTGAAACTAAACTAGCCCTTACTCAGTAACATCTAACCGTCTAACCTTCAACCGTCTAACCTTCAACCGTCTAACCCTCAACCGTCTAACCTTCAACCATCTAACCTTCAACCATCTAACCTTCAACCGTCTAGATCGGAAGATAAAAAGTCTAAAGTTAGGCCCTG
>NZ_JAAHHS010000729.1 GCF_010692395.1 Moorena sp. SIO3H5 | reverse complement strand
TGGGTATCATTCCCATCGCCACCGTTAAGAATATCATTGCCCGATACAGAACGACAGCTTTGATATTCACCATAGGGGTCATAAACATGAGTACAAAAACCAAGGCTGGTACTGCCGCCGTAGAGGTAATCATCCCCATTTCTACCCATCAGAGTATCATGGTTACCGCCACCACCGAGAATATCATCGCCATCTCCCCCATCTAGGTAATTCTGACCTTCTGTTACAGGGGAAGACGAAATTCCAGTGGCGATAATATTAATATTAGGGTTGATAGTAATAGCTAATTCTCCGTAAAGAGAATCATCGCCACTACCGCCAATTACAGTATCATCTCCACGCCCACCAGCGATCGCATCATTACCTGCGTTGCCGTTAAGCAAATCATCGCCATTTTTGCCATCAATTAGATCATTACCATCTCCACCGTTAATAGTATCGTTACCATCTCCACCGGTCAGAGTATCAGTAACGGTTGAGGGAATCGTGAAAGGGGAAAAAGACGATCCTTCAGACTTTAAACGCTCCTGCTCTTGTTTGAAGTCCCTAAGCTTCAGTCCCAATTCCTCAGAATCGAAACGCAATTGAGGTTTAGGATTAGAGCCTTCTAAAATTGTTTGGTTTAACTCAGCCATGACTATTGGATTTATATCATTTATGCTATCGATGCTTACATTAATAGATTAGATCGCATTTCAGCTTAGATTTATCGCCAAATTGGCGACGCTTTAGAAATCGATAGAAAAATCTCTAGAAAATGAAAAAAAAGTACTCTCTGGGGTAACATGCTCCAGTAAAATGAAAAACATAATACCAAAACTGAAGAATTGTAAAGTAATATTAAGTAAAAGCATACATAGATTGAGTGTTTTTTCCTCTATGACGACCCAGTTTTTTGCTTCCCAGTGTGTGGAAATGACTGTGCCACAGGAATCTGTGCCGATTCAGCACTACTTGCGTCAGCCTGAACGGATAGTTTATGCGATCGCAGACCTGAATCGCATCCAACAAGTGACTCAGAAGCGCTTTCGCCTGAAAATGAATCCATTACACTTTATGTCCTTGACATTTCAGCCCACGGTAGATCTGGAAGTGTGGGCGGAATCTGACGCTACCGTTAATCTGAAGTCTGTCGCTTGTGAAATTATAGGATTGGACTATATCAATCGACGCTTTGCCCTAGAATTAACTGGAAAACTGCATCCTTGGGAAGATCAGGGAGTGACTAAGCTCACCGGTAGAGCAGATTTAATGGTCAAGGTTGATGTACCGTTACCTTTTTCCCTTACTCCCAAGCCAATCTTAGAAACCACTGGCAATGGTTTGCTCAAAAGCGTTTTGGTCAGGATTAAGCAAACCTTGATGCACCAGCTGTTATTGGATTATCGTCAATGGGCTCGCAATGGCACCCAGACCAATATTTATAGTCAGCAGCAAGCACCAGGCGCTCCCGCCACCTGATCTAGCCATCGCTGTGGGAGTGGTTAGGGTGGAAAGATGGGGAGATGGGGAGATGAGTGTGGGAAGCGTGGGAAGTGTGGGAAGCGTGGGAAGTGTGGGAAGTATGGGAAGTGTGGGAAGTATGGGAAGTGTGGGAAGTTTCCTGGGAATTTTTGCCTCTTGCCTCTTGCCTCTTGCCTCTTGCCTCTTGCCTCTTGCCTCTTGCCTCTTGCCTCTTGCCTCTTGCCTCTTGCCTCTTGCCTCTTG
>NZ_JAAHHS010000728.1 GCF_010692395.1 Moorena sp. SIO3H5 | reverse complement strand
TGCAAGTAAGAAGTAATAAGTAATAAGTAATAATTTTATTGTTCTAAATCCCCCTTAAGAAGCTAATCCTGTAGGGGTTTTAAAACCGGATCTTGATATGACTGAGTTTCAGCCATCAAACTGCCTAAATCGAGCGATCGCAAGATCCTTACTGGGTGGGGTTTCTGCAAAACCCCTACAGGATTGCCCGAGAGGGGAACCGTAGGTGTATGGAGACTTCCGCTACGTTCCGGTTCCCCTCCTTGGAGGGGCTAGGCAGGGTGGTTTCTTGTATTGAGAGAATAAAAAAAGGTCTAAATCGTACACTTCTCTTAAACAGTCAGAGGAGGATTTAGACCATGAATCTTATTCACCAATTGAAGCAGATTCCGGACGTGCGCGGTAGTCGAGGAAAACGCTATGCGCTCTGGCAGCTCTTGTTACTCGCTCTGCTAGGGAGTCTATGCGGGTATGTGGGCTATCGTCCGTTATCCGCATTTTGTGTCGAAAATAGGGCTGAACTGGAAGCGATTTTAGCCTTGCCTAAGGGCGTGCCAACCCCGTCTTACTCCACCTTTCGTCGGTTGTTCATCAGAGTCGAACACACCCCCATCGTCGAGATATTTGATGCGTGGTGCCATTCGTTTATGCGTCCGACTCCAGGGATGTGGATTGGTGGCGATGGCAAAAGTATTCGATGCACCAGCAACCATAATGGCGGCAGTTATATCAGCACCGTGAGCCTCTATAGCCATACTCCAGGATGCGTGATTGCCTTGAGCATCATGGAAAATCACAAAACTAGTGAAATTGCCATCCTGCGCGAGTGTATTCAATCCTACCCAGATATTCCAGGGCTAACCTATACGTTAGATGCACTTCACTGCCAAACCGATACGGTGGATTTGATTGTGGCCCAACAGCAGTATTATCTGATTACCGTCAAAGCCAACCAGAAAACCCTCCATCAACAGCTTACTGATTGGGTGAGCACCCAGTCTCCTATCAGTGTCGATGAACAGACTGACCCGACTCATGGGCGCACAGTAACCCGCACTGTTTCAGTGTTTAAGATGCCTGCTGAACTCCAACAGAAATGGCAAGCGTCTCAACAGGTTATTCATGTCAAACGTGAGGGCATCCGTGAGGGCAAACCCTTTTGCTATCAAACGCTTTATATGAGCAATCATCAATTCAGTGCAGCTCAATACAGTCCACACATCCAAGAGCGGTGGGGCATTGAAAATCGATTGCATTGGGTGCGGGATGTCACCTTCTGTGAAGACCATCCGCCTCGTTTAGGTGGCCATGCCCCTGTGAATTGGGCGGTTTTCAATTGTTGGTTAATCACCCTTATTCGCCAACTGGGCTACCGAACCATCCCCGATGGGATTCGGGGGCTCACCAACCGAGTGGAGAAGGTTTTTAATCTGCTCATCAATGGGTTTCCTCCGCTCCAGACAGCCACTCCATTAACGTGAAAGCCTTCACTGAATGACTCCTTGTCTGAGGGCTATCCGTTGAAGGACACCGCCTAATGGGTTTGACCATCAGGCACCCTTGAAGGTGCCATGATATGGCTAGCAGACTCTTTTCTGATAAGACCGGAATGTGAATTGACGCATTGATGCTCATCTATTGAGTCGCTACATATTATTCTCTGAGAACAAGAAACCACCCTGCCCATCAAAATTGGTTTGAGGGGGAATTTCTTGGGCGGTAACCGGAG
>NZ_JAAHHS010000727.1 GCF_010692395.1 Moorena sp. SIO3H5 | reverse complement strand
TCCCGATTCCCGATTCCCGATTCCCGATTCCCGATTCCCGACTCCCGACTCCCGACTCCCGACTCCCGACTCCCGACTCCCGACTCCCGATTCCCGATTCCCGATTCCCGATTCCCGATTCCCTTTCCAAAAAAGTACTTGACAAGCCTACCTAGTAGTAGGTAGTATAAAGTCATGAAACAGAAAACTGCTCAACAAATCCTAGACGTAGCTCAATCCATGGTGCGCAACCGAGGCTACAGCGCCTTTAGTTACGCCGACATTGCCAAAGAAATAGGTATCCGTAAAGCTAGTATCCATTACCATTTTCCCAGCAAGGATGATTTGGTAAAGGAATTAGTTAAACGATACCAAAAAAACTTCGCAGGGAAATGTCTTGAGATTGAGCAACAAGGAAACACACCCCAAGCACAATTGAGAGAGTTTGTGAATCTCTATAGAGATGGTTTGCAAGACAATAAAATTTGTTTGTGTGGAATGTTGACAGCAGATTTGAGTGTTTTAAATTCCGAAATTCAAGCAGAGATCAGAAGTTTCTTTTCTGTCACTGAATCTTGGTTAGCTAGACTATTGCACCGTGGCTGTGAAACCGAGGCTTGGCAGTGTAGCCAATCGGTGGAAGTGGAAGCAAAAATGCTACTTTCTATGTTACAAGGAGCGCAATTATTAGCCCGGGTTGCAGAAGATAGTAGTGCTGCTTTTGATCAGATTACTGGTGCATGTTTGAAAGAGAAGCTATCAGCGGTCAGCGAATCAGCTTAAGCGCTACAGGTAACAGGCTAGAAGCCTGTTCCACACTACTTGAGAATAAAATAAGCTGAAGGCTGAAGGCTGACGGCTGACTGCTGACTGCTGATGGCTGATGGCTAATAAAGGAATAATTTTTTTTGCTTTATAAACTACCTTCTAGTAGGTAATTAAAATAAAATCAATCTATCAATCAATTAAGGAGATAATCATGGCACAAGCATTTGCGGGACAAAAAATCATTGTTGTTGGTGGCACCAGTGGTATGGGTAAAGCGGTTGCTCAATTAATTCTTGAGCAGGGTGGTGCTGCGGTTTTAATTGGCTCACGTCAGCCTAAACTGGAAGAAGCAGTAACGGAACTTAGTCAATATGGAACGGTAGTGGGTGAGTTAGCTAATATTTCTGATCCACAGATGAGAAATGCTTTAATTGATCGTTTAAATAGCGATCATAGTGATGCCACATTACTAGTAAATTCAGCAGGAGTGTTTCTCCCTAAACCGTTCATTGAGTATGAAGAAAAAGATTATGACCTCTATTTGGATATCAATAAAGCAACCTTTTTCATCACTCAGGCGATTGTCAAAAATATGATTAAGAATGGCAAACCTGGTGCGATCGTTAATATTGGCTCGATGTGGGCGAAACAAGTGATAGAAGCTACTCCGTCTTCTGCCTACTCTATGGCTAAAGCTGGCTTACACTCCCTAACCCAACATTTAGCCATGGAACTAGCAAAACATAATATTCGAGTTAATGCGGTATCTCCTGCGGTAGTAGAAACTCCCATTTATGAAGGTTTCATCCCCAAAGAACAAGTCCATTCTGCCCTAGAAGGATTCAATAGTTTCCATCCCATTGGCAGAGTAGGAAAACCTACCGATGTTGCTGAAGCTGTGGTTTATCTACTTTCTGAGAAAGCGAGTTGGGTAACTGGTGCGGTCTGGGATGTTGATGGTGGTGTCATGA
>NZ_JAAHHS010000726.1 GCF_010692395.1 Moorena sp. SIO3H5 | reverse complement strand
GAGAACTTCTACAATTAATAGAGACCATACTGGTGTATAAGTTACCCAAACTCAGTCGCACGGAGATAGAAGCCATGTTTAGCTTAAGTGATTTACGGCAAACCAAAGTTTATCAGGAGGCTTTAGCAGAAGGTATACAAGCAGGCAGACTTGAAGGTATACAAGCAGGCAGACTTGAAGGTATACAAGCAGGGAGACTTGAAGGTGAAATTCAAGGCAAATTAAAGTCGATACCTCGGTTGTTAGCGTTGGGTTTAACCGTAGAACAAGTTGCACAAGCTTTAGAATTAGAGGTTGAACAAGTTACAAAGGTGATCCAGCAGTCTTCTGATAGTTGAAACAAAAACCATCGGCACTGGTTCCGCTGAGTGAGAAGCGCAAAGTTTTGCCATTGGTAGTTTAGAGCTGATTTGTAAACTCGCTGTAATCCTTGTAGGATAAGGCTTGCGGTCAACTAGAATAATTGAACTATTGAATACCAAAAAGACAATCATAGCAAGGTTTTCAGACTTCTTAATATTTACTTTACAAATTAGCTCTAACTTAACGATAATTCCTGTTAAAATTACTAGCTCTGATGAGATCCTGATATCCTATTTCCCCTAAAGCCCTTATGTGCCCAGATGTTTCTATCCCTCAACCAGACCTCAGTAGCAATGGTTCAAACTCCCAAACCATGACTAATGTCAGTGGGTCAGTCTCACCAGTGGTAAACTCAATTCCGCCATTGTTAGGAGCTTCTTTAACAGAGTTAACCAGCTGGATACAACAACAGGGACAACCGGCTTATCGAGGTCGTCAGTTACACGGATGGATTTATGACAAAGGAGTGCGATCGCTTTCTGAAATTTCCGTCTTTCCTAAACAGTGGCGTAACACCGTCACCGATGTCCCCATTGGTCGCTCAAGGTTACACTACCGCTTAGAAGCAAAGGATGGTACGGTAAAATACCTGCTGCAGTTATCAGATGGTCAAATTATTGAAACTGTTGGTATTCCCACACCAAAGCGTCTGACCGTTTGTGTATCTTCCCAGGTCGGTTGTCCCATGGCTTGTGACTTCTGTGCTACTGGTAAAGGCGGATTCACTCGCAATCTGGCTCGCCATGAAATTGTCGATCAGGTTTTAACAGTAAGGGAAGATTTTCAGCAACGAGTCAGCAATGTGGTGTTTATGGGTATGGGAGAACCCTTGCTGAATACCGAAGCTGTGGTAGGTGCAGTCAAGTCTCTTAATCAGGACCTGGGGATTGGAGCGCGATCGCTTACAATCTCAACAGTTGGTATTCCCGGTCGTATCCGCCAACTGGCTGAGCATCAACTACAAGTTACCCTTGCTGTCAGTCTACACGCCTCAAATCAGCAGCTACGGGAGCAACTGATTCCTAGTGCCAAGCACTATCCTCTCAAAGCACTATTAGATGAATGTCGAGACTATGTAAACTTAACAAGTCGCCGAGTCACCTTTGAATACATCCTTTTGGGTGGACTGAATGACTCTCAAAAACATGCTGTTGAGTTGGCTAAGAACCTGAGGGGGTTTCAGAGTCATGTCAATTTGATTCCCTACAATCCCATTAGTGAAGTAGATTACCAGCGTCCTAATTACCGCAGGATTCAAGGCTTTGTTGAAGCTCTCAAACAGCAACACATTGCTGTCAGTGTACGCCATTCCCGTGGTCTTGACAAAGACGCCGCTTGTGGACAACTTAGAGCATCTAGAAGTGATCG
>NZ_JAAHHS010000725.1 GCF_010692395.1 Moorena sp. SIO3H5 | reverse complement strand
TGTTTGCCAGAGACGATATGAACAGTTCAACGATGTTGTCCGGCCACCTTGCCGAAACCCAGGCACGGGCGCAAGTGAACGAGAGTGAGTATCTAATAGCGGCTCAGGACACGACATACTACAATTACACGGGGCAACCCCAGATGACGGGGTTGGGGAGAATTCAGGGCAAGGTTCGCGGGCTGATGCAGCACAACGTGTTTCTGCTCGACGAGCAGGGTCAGCCGCTTGGGTTGGTTGACCAACAGTACTGGACGCGAGAGGGGGCAATCGATTGGCCATCAGACCAAAAAGAATCTCAGAAGTGGTTCAATGGGCTGGATGCGGTCAACCAGCACGCCCAAGGGTCGAATAAACGATGGGTCGTCACCTGTGATCGTGAAGGCGATATCTTTGAGTTCTTCAAAGCCTCCCGTGAGCCAAATGTAGACTTGCTCGTACGGGTTTATCAACCGCGTCGAGTCGAAGTGGTTACGGCTGGGACGGTTTTCCCCTTGCCCGATGTTGCCGCGCAGCTTGAGGAGTACGGTCAGTATACAATCCAGATTGAGCGGCAGATTGACGGCAAGCGACGAGCGGTCAATGTGACTCTGCAATTGCAAGGCGCAACCGTCCACATCTACCCCCGCAAGAACTTGAGTGCAGCGCTCCACAAGACGCAGGAACTGTCGCTGGTGGTCGCGACCGAAGTCGCTTGTGTAGAGGTTAAAACGGGTGATGACTGCTTCGATGCAGACAATGCCCTCTGTTGGTCTCTGCTCACCAGTCTAGCGATTGAAACCGCAGAGGATGTGCAGCGCATCCTTCGCTTCTATGCCCTGCGTTGGCGCATTGAACGACTGCACTTCACCCTCAAGTCAGGGGCATTGAATGTTGAGAAGCTACAGTTTGACGACGTGCATACCTTAGTCAACGCCTTGAGCTTTTACTCTGTGGTCGCTTGGCACCTTCTGGGACTGACCTACGCCTTGCGCCAAAACCCTGAACAGCCCGCACAGAATATGTTTGAAGCAGATGAATTGCAGCTATTGCATCAGCTATCGGGCCAACCCGTTGACTCCCTTCGGCAAGCGACGCTAGCGTTAGCGAAGTTGGTTGGCTTTGCCCCCTCTAAGACGCAACCGCTGCCAGGGGTCAAAGTATTGGCTGCTGCGCTTGAACGGTTCTGCTTTGCAAAACAAGGCGCTGCGGCTGTTTCAAAACCACTACAGGATTAGCTGATGGGAGAGGCCCTGGATGTGATCTACCAGATTCAAGATGAATACTCCCGGGTTGCTGCTCTGATTGCACTGGCCACGGTCTTTCCGGAGCTGATGGGAGAGGCCCTGGACGTAATCCGCCAGATTCGATCTGAATCTTCTCGGGTCAGAGCACTTAAGGATCTGATCTCAGTTTTACCGCTAGAACTGATGGGAGAGGCCCTGGAACTCATTCGAGTAATTCAAAAAGAATCCTTCCGAGCCATAGCTCTGGGGGAGCTGATCTCGGTCTTACCGCTAGAACTGATGGGAGAGGCCCTAGCACTTATCCGAGCGATTCAAGATGAATCATCCCGGGCCAGAGTGCTGAGAGGGTTGGCTCGAGTCTTACCACCAGATCTGATGGGAGAATCCCTAGCACTCATCCGAACCATTCAAGATGAATCATCCCGGGCCAGAGTGCTGAGAGAGCTGGCCCGATTCTTACCTCCAAATCTAATGAGAGAAGCCCTAGAACTCACCCGAACAATTCAAGAA
>NZ_JAAHHS010000724.1 GCF_010692395.1 Moorena sp. SIO3H5 | reverse complement strand
TTAAAAACGCTTCCCTCAGGTCAGTACTAAATAAGTTAGCACCAGCGAGATTAGCACCAGTAAGATTAGCACCATTGAGAGAAGCACCACTGAGATTGGCACCACTCAGGTCAGCACCTGTCAAATTAGCACGGCTGAGATTAGCACGACTCAAGTCAGCCCCAGCGAGATTAGCACCCACTAAGTCAGCCATAATCAAACCTACCCTAGTTAAATCACACCCTTGACACTGTTTGCTTGACAGTAACTGTTGAGTATGAGCTAGATTTTCAGCTTTAGCAATGGTGCTGAGGCTGGTCGTGCTTAGTAAAGCCGCAGTGGTGAAAATTGTGAGTTTGATGTTCATGGAATTCATTGTTTTTCCAACAGCTGCTAATTATGAATTAGCAATTATGAATTATGAATTGTAAATCCTAGTTGTGGTTAAAGTTTGTAGTTAACATGATCCGCTAAACGTCTAAACCTGTTTAAAGGGTAAATTTGAAATTGTCAACTTTAAACCTTAAACTTTAAAACTTAAACTTTAATAATTATCCCTAATTTTTATTTAAAAAATTGGGTGGCGAAGTTTTGCGATCGCGTTGGTGACAGTGCCCTTGCTTTGAGAATTGCCGCTGTTAAAAAGACATAGGACACAACCCCAACTATTGCCAAGAGTATACTATTAACATATCCCATGGCATTCCACAAGGCATGCAGAGCAGAAGCATTCAGATAGCCAATACCTATGATCTGCCAACGCTTACGGGGTTTGAGAACGCTTAACCCAATAAAATATCCGAAGTATCCACTATAAGCCATGTGTCCTGCTACTGACCCAAGAACCCGAGGAATCAGCAACTGCAATCCTAACAGGTCACCCTCCAATTCAGTAGTTGGCAGTATCACACCGTCTATAATATTAGGCACATATTGCCCTAAGGTTTCTACCAAGGTAAATCCCACCCCCGATGCTGTCCCCAATAAAATTCCATCGAGGGGTTCCCAGACACCAATTCTTTCTCGCCAAGGAGTACGCAGGAAATGTCCCAAAGCATATAGTCCAAGCATAGGTATAGCCTTGAGCAACTCTTCCATTAACCCAGCACCAAAAAACATCCGAATGAATAAAGTAGTTAAGTTGACAACTTCACCTAGTTGTGGTATGTTGCCAGGTAAAATTCCCCGAAAAATTTTGATAAATAGGGGCAGCAGCGGACTGACCAAAATTAAACTGGTGGATATAGTAATACCCAGCAGCACCCACCAAGGTTTAGGTTTGCCACAAAGTTGGTAAACAAAATAATAGGCTAATCCTGCCAAGTAGGCAGCTAGCAAAAGATTAAAAACTACTGGTTGACCAACTGCAGCAAACATTGATACCACAAAGAGTACAGTCACGATACCAGGAGCCAAAAAAGCTTTCTGATTTAAATCCCGTCCTGTTGACAAGATGGGAAACAGTTGGGTAAATGTGACATAATCCGTCTGAGGCTTTGGTATCTTGCTAATCGGTTTTAGGGGTTTTTCTATGGCAATAGTTTGGGATGGGATAGATGGTAAATCAAGGGATGTCGTTACCTCGCACTCAAAGATGAATTTTGGACCATCGTGACCCAACTCAATCCGATCCCCTGACTGCAATTGCTTACAACCCTGCAAATATTTGCCATTCACATAGGTGCCATTGACACTATCAAGGTCACAAATTTCCCAGCGGGGACAACCATTTTTTGGAGGGGTCAGAGGGCTAATTACCGA
>NZ_JAAHHS010000723.1 GCF_010692395.1 Moorena sp. SIO3H5 | reverse complement strand
TCTGCAAAGCACCGAAAGCAAATCGATACGTAACCGCACTCGCTGAATCCTCTACCGGCACAAAAGGCTGTTGAAACACAAACAACCAGAATGCAAACCAATTGCGAGTGTCAAGCCTAGGCATAAAATAACGACGCTACCAGATATAATCTGATCTATCATTCTGTTATCCGATCTATTACTTCCGTCTATGACTTGTTAACTACCGTCACGAACCCACCGTTAACCGCGCTTCGCGGTATAACGGGGGCTTGAATAAGCTCACGACGTGACCAGCCTCAGACTTTTTAGTCTACGTTTTTTGAGCTATCACACCTTTAGATGCGTCGCTAGTCTTCTGCTCTGTGGTTGACAGTTAAACAGTCATAAATGGGTTAAGACAGTGCTGTTAACAAGACAAACTCAAAAAACATTGGCGAAGCGAACTTAACCCTAGCAATAGGAGAAAACACAATTATGCGTGTCTTTGTACTCAACAAAAATCGACAACCTTTAGATCCATGTAAACCTGCGAGAGCTAGGATTCTACTTTCGACAGGAAAAGCAAAGGTTTATCGTCGTTACCCATTTACCATAATCTTGACGGAGGAGATAAAGGATCCAGTAACTCACGAGCACCAATTAAAAATAGACCCTGGAGCAAAAACAAGCGGTCTAGCTATTGTTCAAGGAACACGGTTAATCTGGGGAGCCGAACTTAGTCATAGAGGTTTCCAAATTCGAGTTGCTTTGAGTTCTCGTAGACAATTAAGGCGCAGTAGACGTAATCGCAAAACTCGATACCGCAAGCCCAGATTTCTTAACAGAACTAGACCGAAAGGTTGGTTAGCGCCTAGTTTGACGTCTAGGGTTCAAAATATTTTAACTTGGGTTAAAAAGTTGATTCGATTCTGTCCTATCACCGGCATATCCCAAGAATTGGTTAGGTTCGACACTCAAAAGCTCCAAAATCCTGAAATATCTGGTATCGAGTACCAACAGGGTACACTTTACGGCTATGAACTTCGGGAATATTTACTTGAAAAATGGAATCGCAAGTGTGCTTATTGTGGGGCAACAGGTACTCAGTTAGAAATCGAGCATATTAAACCATTATCTAAAGGTGGTTCCAATCGGGTTTCTAATTTAACTATTGCGTGTCATCCATGTAACCAGGCTAAATCCAATCAAGATATTGAGCTTTTTTTGTCTAAGAAGCCTAGTATCTTGAAACGAATACTGAGTCAATCATTACGCCCCCTGGCTGATGCGGCTTCTGTTAACTCAACTCGCTGGAAGTTGTACTACGAACTGAAATCAATAGGATTGCCTGTTGAAGTGGGTAGCGGCGGATTAACAAAATTCAACAGGTGCCGCCAAAATCTTCCTAAAACTCATTGGTTAGATGCGGCCAATGTTGGAAAAGTTGAAACTCTGATTATTGAAGTAACCCTACCTTTGGTAATAACAGCCAAAGGACACGGCACTCGTCAGCTCTGTAGGACTAATAAGTATGGGTTCCCCATTCGTCATTGCTCCAGAATTAAATTTCACAAAGGCTTTCAGACAGGAGATATTGTCCGCGCCGTGGTAACTAAGGGGAAGAATATTGGTACTTATGTAGGACGGGTCGCAACCAGAAAATCAGGGTCTTTCAATATCTCAACTTTGGGAGGACTAGTGCAAGGGATTAGTCACAAATATTGTCGATTTATTCACAGAAAGGATGGTTATGCTTATACAAACTAGATTCTGTCCTCATGA
>NZ_JAAHHS010000722.1 GCF_010692395.1 Moorena sp. SIO3H5 | reverse complement strand
TGAAGTGATTGTGGTAGATGGGGGCAGTGATGATGAAACTGTTGCGATCGCACAATCAGTTGGTGCTAAGATTATAGCTGCTGGGACCGGTCGCGCTAGTCAAATGAATGCTGGGGCTGCGGTGGCTAGCGGAGATATTCTGTTGTTTCTCCATGCTGATACCCGTTTACCAAAAGGATTTGATAGTTTAGTTCGCCAAGGGTTACAAGACTATGACACCGTGGCTGGGGCTTTTGAATTAGCCATTGATGCTAACCTGCGGGGGGTAAGGTTGATTGAAGGGATGGTGAATTTGCGATCGCGTTTTTGCTCCCTGCCTTACGGTGATCAAGCCATCTTTATCAAGACTAAGGTGTTTACAGACCTGGGTGGTTTTCTGAATCTACCGATTATGGAAGATTTTGACTTGATGCGACGCCTCCGCAACTTAGGTAAAATAACTATCCTTAGTCAACCTGTGCTAACATCAGGACGCCGCTGGCAGACCTTGGGGGTTGTGAAAACTACATTAATTAACCAACTGGTGATCGTTGCTTATCATTTGGGGGTTTCTCCTCACCGGATTGTGGGTTGGTATCGTCGGGCAAAAGGATAAAAGAATCGGGAATCGGGAATCGGGAATCGGGAATCGGGAGTGGGGAATCGGGAGTGGGGAATCGGGAATCGGGAATCGGGAATCGGGAATCGGGAATCGGGAATCGGGAATCGGGAATCGGGAATCGGTATATTTTTCGGGTGGTGGATGTTGTATTTGTGATTTTCAAAAAATAGTGGGTACGCTTAGTATACAAAAGCTAATAATTTTATAAATGGCAAATGTTTTTGGAGACTGACAACCATAGGGATAAGCGCGTTTCTATCATAGAGCCACTCCCGACTCCCGACTCCCGAATCCCGATTCCCGAACTCTAGTTTAAGCATGAGCAATTATAATCAAATTCAGTCTTATCGAGATTTGCGAGTTTGGCAAAAGGGAATGGATGTGGCGGAGAGTTGTTATGTGATCACCAGAGAATTCCCTAAACAGGAAATGTATGGGATGACTGCACAGATAACGAGAGCAGCTGCATCAATTCCTGCTAATATTGCAGAGGGATATGGGCGAGAATATCGAGGAGAATATGTTCAATTTCTTAGAATAGCTCAAGGCTCTCTCAAAGAATTGGAAACCCATCTTTTCTTATCGGTCAGAGTTAAACTGGCTAACTCGGTTGCAGTTAATCCGATTTTAGGTGAGTGTGAAGCTTTGGGAAGAATGTTACGTTCTCTGATTCGGTCATTGCTAGATAACTCATCATAAATCGGGAATCGGGAGTGGGGAATCGGGAATCGGGAGTCGGGAGTCGGGAATTGGGAATCGGGAATCGGGAGTCGGGAGGACTAGATAGTAGACCTATACGCAAAAGTAGTTTTATGATAGTGTTCTTGATGCAGTCGCTCATGGCGCATGGGTCTGTGTGCGGAACCTGCGTCCGCACCTGTCTTGATGCAATAGCGAGTGGGGGAAACCCCCAAGACCGCGCTGCATCGCTCTCCAGCCCCGTGGAAACCCCCAAGACCGCGCTGCATCGCTTTGCATCAATTCTTGTTTACTGTTCTGGTGATCCGCTGTTCCAGACAACTGCCGCGAAGTCTAGTCAATGTGTGACTAGTTAAAGAATAGTAGACTTCGTTTGGTGGTAATAGTTTTGTGGAATAGGTATCTTGCCGGAATAGCCATCTTGGTAGAATAGCCATCTAACGTGGAACGGGA
>NZ_JAAHHS010000721.1 GCF_010692395.1 Moorena sp. SIO3H5 | reverse complement strand
TCACAAATATTGTCGATTTATTCACAGAAAGGATGGTTATGCTTATACAAACTAGATTCTGTCCTCATGAACCTCTCACCGTTAACCCTGCGGGTATAACGGGAGTCTCCAAGGAGGTAGAAAGATGAGAGCATCTAATCGAATTCTCCTAGTTTTGTTTCTACTGCGCCTCAGTGTTTTTATAGTAATGCTGATGTGGACCATAGATAAATTCGTGCGTCCTGAACATGCAGCTGCAGTCTATGAAAACTTTTACTTTATTAGTGGACTCGGTAACAGCATTTTTATTATTATTGGCGCTATCCAGTTAGTCATCATCATCGGATTTTTACTAGGGTGGAAAAAACGATTTACTTATGGTAGCGTATTAGTATTTCATGGGGTATCAACTCTCTCATCTTATCAGCAATATCTAAGCCCCTTTACTGATCCGAACTTGCTATTTTTTGCTGCATGGCCAATGTTAGCAGCTTGCTTTGCTCTTTATTATCTCAGAGACCTTGATACGCTGTTTGTAATCGATAGACGATAGGTAAGATAAACACAAAAATCTTCCTTCTGGCGTTCAAGTTAAAAGTTGAAAGTTAAAAGTTAAAAGTTGAAAGTTGAAAGTTAAAAGTTAAAAGTTGAAAGTTGAAAGTTGAAAGTTGAAATTTTTTACTTGCCTAGTGAGGTGCAAAAATTGTTTTCCATCTTGCCTCTTGCCTCTTGCCTTCCCCTCCTGGGAGGGTTTAGGGGTGGGTGCCTCTTGCCTCTTGCCTATTCTCTGTTCCCTGTTCCCTAAAACCCAAGAATCTGTACCTAACCCCATTGAAAACTGCTGTAATTATGAAATATTGGCGGGAAACCTGTGCTGTAGCACAGCGAATCTTGATTGAACTATGGCGAAGGCAGCGTAGCCTATTATTTTGGAGTATTTTTCCAATTACTGTGCTATTTCTCAACGGTTTAATTATGGCAGAACAGGCTCAGCTATCAACCGCTGAAGCATTTGAACGTGCTGCCCCAACTACTCTTGTGGGTGCTGCTTTGTTTTTTAGCTGCTTGGGGGGTAGCGTCGCCACGGTAGTCTCAGAACGAGAACAGCACATGCTCAAGCGTTTATTTCTCTCTCCATTAGGCGGCATATCCTATTTCTTAGGAATTTTTTTGGCTCACAGCTGCATTGGTACAGGTCAAGCCTTAGTGGTTTATACCATAGCAGCATTTTTGGGGGCAAGGTTTCAAGGTTCCGTATTGCTAGGGGTATTGATTATTTTCCTGAGTATTATTGCTTATGTGGGAGTGGGATTTTTTCTGGGAACTCAATTAGCGCGGCGGACTGAGGACGTTAATGCCTTAGTGGGAACCTTCGGTGTACCTCTATTAATTTTGGGGGGTGCATTTTTACCAACTGCTTTGTTTCCGGAACAGTTACTGGAAATCGCTAAGTTTAACCCAATTTATCATATGAACGAAGCCTTGCTAGGAGTATGGGCTGATGGGAATGGTTTGGTGGAAATCGAGTCTCATTTCTGGTTTTTGTTTGGCTTTGCCTCAGTGATGGTGATAGTCGGATGGTTGTCATACCAGGGGATGGTTCAGGTCGAGAGGAGATTGTGATTACCCATGGGAGTTTTGTGCAGGGTAACCTAGTTTAAACCATTGAAAAATGAGGAGGCTTGCACAAACAAATAAACTCAAGTATAGTCGGGTCAGTTATCTATTACCTAGTAGGTAAGCATATGCGCTACGCGCACGCTACGCGAACAGCTGTCAGCCGAAAGA
>NZ_JAAHHS010000720.1 GCF_010692395.1 Moorena sp. SIO3H5 | reverse complement strand
CACAATTTTTGGGTTCAATCATTATATCCCTTATGGGGATAGACTTTAACTAGTATAGTAGTACAAATGAACGGGAGGACTTCAGTCAAAAATACAACATTATGTGATCGCACCTGCGGAATGTGGGATAAACCTTCTTTTTATGCAATTTACCATGGCCAGCAACCAGGCCAACTGCTGTATCCCATCAAATCAGAGTAAAGTCTTTATAGGAAGTAGAATAAAGAGGCTAAAAAATGTATTAATAAAAACAGTATAATCTAAAAATAATTACTCCAAATTTACCTGATCCAAAGTTCAATAATTATGCATAAAACCTTGAGTGGCAAGGAATAAAATCAATCATTATATAGAGTTAAAAAAATAAGATTTTATAGTCATTTTTGGGGTATTTTTATAACGCTTCCCTTGCACCATCACTTGCGCCCTCACACTATAAGCTGACAGGTTTGGTGTGGGGAATTCTAGTTTGGCTAAAATGCCATCAGCCAGGTCTAACTAAGGAGAATCACCATGGTAAATTATGACCCATTAATTTATCTTTTTAGTTGCCTTCCTATACTAAAATACTCAATACTAAGCACTAAACCACTCAGCACTGACCCACCCCATGTCTCAACCCAAAGTCTTCATAACTCGCCGCCTTCCTGATACCAGACTCGAACAACTCCACCAAATCGCCAATGTGGAAATCTGGCCAGAGCGTCAACCGCCTCCCTACGAGGTATTGCTCAACAAAGTTAAAGAAATCGATGGCTTACTGTGCCTACTGACAGATTCCATTGACAAGCAAATAATCGAAGCTGCACCATCCCTGAAGGTAATCAGCCAATTAGCAGTAGGTTACGACAACATTGATATCTCTGCTGCCACCATCCGGGGTATCCCCATTGGTCATACTCCTGGTGTTCTGACTGAGGCTACAGCTGACTTAGCCTGGACATTACTAATGGCAACAGCACGGCGAGTGATTGAAGCAGACCAATTTGTACGTGCTGGTCATTGGCAGACTTGGGAACCCACCTTATTACTGGGACCAAACATCAGCGGTGCTACTTTAGGAATTGTTGGCTTTGGACGCATTGGTCAAGCTGTTACTCGTCGTGGGCGAGGGTTTGATATGGAAATTCTTTATTACAGTCGGCATCGACGGGACTCAGAATTAGAACAATCCCTTGGTGTAAAGTATGCTGAATTCGACGTGCTGCTAAGGGAATCAGACTTTATTACCATTCACACTGCTCTGTCTGAAGAAACCTACCATTTATTTAGTACTCCCCAGTTTGAGCTGATGAAATCCTCAGCGATCATGATCAACACGGCACGAGGAGCAATCGTAGATGCAGAAGCACTTTACCAAGCTCTGAGGAATGGTCAAATCGCTGCGGCTGCTCTGGACGTAACTAAACCAGAGCCCATTCCCATGGATAGTCCGTTGTTGACCTTGGATAATCTGATCATTACTCCTCACATTGGCAGTGCAACTTATCAAACGCGATCGCAAATGGCTACGATGGCGGTGAATAATCTTATTGCTGGACTTTTGGGTAAGCCATTACCCCATTGTTTGAATCCACAAGTGTATTAAAATAAATCAGTTTCCTTCAGTTCTAATTTAAGGAGACTTAATATGGATCCAAAAAAAAACATCCAATCAGCTATTTCAAATATCCAAGCAAAACCCTCTAGTCGCCCTAGTCTGCGAGAGAGGTTCTTCGATACCCTCAAGACTAAATACCCTAACATCCAAGCTCAAAACGGAAACACACACCTCTG
>NZ_JAAHHS010000072.1 GCF_010692395.1 Moorena sp. SIO3H5 | reverse complement strand
TCCACAGACGCTGAGTGCCATCCTCTAGATCTTCTATACTCAACCCATCATCTATTTCTTGGGTACTTTCATCATCTATGGTGTAGAGTTTCAGATGTGTTAAATCCAAGCGATCTGAATCTGGGTCAGTAGGAGGATTTGCCAGGTATTGCTGGGTCAATTCGAGTACCTCACGACGAAATTGAGTTGGGATTTTATGACGCAGCAAGTACTTTTGGTGAGGACGCCACAAACCCAGATTTATCAACAAATCGAAGGCATTTTCTGGGTTTTGATGGCGTTTTAGTGCTTCCAGAGTTTCCTGAACTGCACGAGAGGGTTTATCTGGTTCACTAACGAACCGTTCTAGAGCATCAAAGCGAGTGCGATCGCTATCAAGCCACTCTACTTCCTCACCCCCTAGCTTTTGTTGTACTCGCTTCAAAAATTCTTCTTGTTCCTGGTGCTTTGATTGAGCCGCTGCCAGTTGATGCTTGATTTCAGCCACCATGCTAGCGGAGCGGGGTTCATAGGTTTGTGCTTTGTGTTTAAAATAAATTTTGTCTTCAAACAGAATACAGTGTGCCGCATAGCACTGGGGTGGACTTTGCTCAGAAAATAATAACTGTGCCATGTCAGCACAGGTAACCGCCTCTCCTTCTTCCACCAATAATTCCCAGGCTAATTCTAAGCTATCTGGGTCTAGATAGGGTTTTACTCGAGCGAGAAACTCTGGTATTTCTGATGGCTCATAAGTAGAATCGGCCACTGCGTAGGTGACTTGTCGAGGATGGAGCTTGTGCTGTTTCCCCCGTTGATCCAAAGCAATCAAGTGGTTCTTGCCTTCTGGACGATCGACAACAGCGAGATGGCGTTCTCCTTGTAAGCGAAATTCGATTAGTGTTCCCTTTTCCACCAGTTCTGATAACCCGGGTAGCGTTTACCAAATCCACCTCCCCCCAGTCTATCCTGTGTTGTTGAGATGCCCAACTCAGCAGAGGGGGTCAAGTCTAAAGTCTAAAGTCTGAAGTCTGAAGTCTGAAGTCTGAAGTTGTCAGCGCTCAGTGGTCAGTGTAACTCCTAGTTGGGTCGCCAGTTTTTAGTTAACCATGTCAGCCATGCAGAGCGCGAGTGGCCTCACGGGGAGGCCACTGCATCCCGCGCCTCAGTCATCGATCACCCCATTTCATCCTTCATCCTTATTTCATTCTTCACACGGGAAATATCCCAGAGGAAGACCGTGATTGTTCACCTTAACCTTCTTTATTAATATAGGGTAGCAAAGCCAAGAACCTTGCTCGCTTAATGGCTGTGGTTAGCTTTCGTTGTTGTTGAGTCGTTAGATTAGTAATGCGGCGGGGTAGGATTTTTCCCCGTTCAGTGATGAACTTGCGCAGCAACTCAACATCTTTATAGTCGATCGGTTCATCGGGTTTGATCGGAGAGAGACGTTTACGAAAGTAAGTCATGATTGGTTATGATTGGTGATTAGTTATTTGGGTTACTGGTTACTGATTATAGTCATTTGTTCTTTGGTCCTTGTTCTTTGTCAATAGTCCATTTTCCATTAAAAAATTCAATTCACAAATGACCAAGGACCAAATCTACTTGATTTCTTTGTGAATTGTGTGCCTGTTGCAATTGGGGCAAAATTTCTTCAGTTCCAGACGTGATGTTGTGTTACGGCGATTCTTCCTAGTGGTATAGCGGGAAACACCAGCCGAACGCTTATTGGAGTTACTGCGACATTCCGTACATTCTAGAGTAATAACGATTCGGACACCTTTCTTACTTGCCATAGTTTTTTTTCTAAGAACTCAAATATTACAATTAAACACAATTTACTATTATCTCATGGGATCCCCCAGTCTATCAAGTAGATGCAAAATTGCTCAAGTCCTCAGAAAAACCTCACCCCTTGTTGGCACCATCATCGGGCAGCGCAATCCAGTTACAAGGGGAGCCCACAGCAGTATACTTGAAATGCCTTTACATAGACCAATGTTTAAGCCAATCCGAAGCGCTTGCTTTGCAGCGAAGCCAACCATGCCCTAGGATTTTGTTAGAGTCAGTAACCGGTGCCAGGGTAACGAATCTAACCTCGAGAATCAAGATAACCGCGCACCCCACTACCCTAAACTCGCTTGCCTGATTGGTGTATAGTACCACTACTCCCGTAACTCGCCAGAGCAACAGGAAGATGAGCATCTGCAACAGATGAAAGCCAAGAGGATCTGTTCTAAGCAGTGAGCTGACCAGTCTAAGTATAGTTATCCTGGTAGTGCAGCCAATATGCCTGCACTAGGGTTCACAACTGAATTACAATTGCTATAGTGATTGTTGGGATTTTTGAAACCCTTGGACTTGGATTCACCTCGGATTTGAGATAAGGGCTAATAATTCGGTATGATAGACGGTTTAGCAGGATTCCGATACAGGACTATTACATATAGTTCCTGTGTAAGGCGCACATTTGTTTCCAAATGCCTATTGATTCTTGTCGGCTTACTGAGCTGCTGGTATCTACTGGGAACACCATCAGCATTAGCAAGTTTCGATGATGACAGCTTTGATGGTAATATTTTTGCTCTGTATGCTGGTAATGGCTCTATAGTCCCACCACGAATTACCTTAGAAGATTCTTTGCGCAGGACAAAGCCAGCTTTGTTGGTGTTCTACGTAGATGACAGTAGGGATTGCAAGCTATATTCTGTGACTATCTCTAAGTTACAGGAGCCTTATGGTAGGGCAGCGAGTTTTATTCCAGTCAACATCGACACTTTGTTACCTGATGCTACCTATACACCCACAGAAGCGGGATACTACTACCAAGATTTAATTCCCCAGACAGTACTGATTGACCAAAATGCAGAGGTAGTACTCAACGAAATTGGACAAGTTCCTTATGAACAGATAGATGATGTGTTTCGGGAAGTGTTTAACTTACTACCCCGTTCAGAATCTGTAGAGTTAAAGCTGCGCACTGTCAATGATATTAATGCTCAGTTAACATCAGAGTGATTTAATTGGCTTAGTGCTTAGACTTCCATCCAATCAAACTCCCACAACGTAACATGAACAAAATTGTTTTAGTCATGAGTGAACTGCCATTGGCGTTTACCCTATTTTTTTGTCACGTTTACGGGTTAAGCTATTTGTAAGTACAGTTAACATCAGTGCTGATGTCCAAGGTTTACAGCACACAGGAGCTAATCGAAATTTTGGCTCAAGAACGTCGTTCGTGCATGAATGGGCAACGTCTTAATCTGGCAGCTTCGGTGTCTGGTAACCCTGTGATTGATCGCTTTCTGAAACCGGAGGGAATTCAAAAGTTCAGTGCTTATAACGACTTTAAAGCCGCAGTTCACAGCTACCAACGGGAACACCAAGTTTCAGGCATTATTTGGCGCGAACTGACTATGAAAGGAAAGACTCTACGTTATCCTGCTATTGACGAGCAGTTAGCCGCCCTAGACAGTGACCTGAACATCCTTAAAGCTGCCAAAGCTGACCTCTTAGAGTTTTGGTATACAGGCATCCAAGGTATGGACTTATACCTAAGTATTAATTTTGGTAAAGACTATCAAAAAATTATGCCCAATGATGTAAAAGAGGTCGCCCAAAAAACGGAATGGGCAAATCTCTATGAATATAAGAATTACAACTTTTGGGAAATTATATTGCAGCTAGGTTGGGGGAAACCTGAAGAAGCATCCTATAAACGAGGATGGCCGACATCAGGAAGTGAGTGCATTCATGCAGTTAATCCAGGCAAGTGCCCAATTTGTTGACCGCTATCGCTAGGTCGATCGGTTGTAGGGTGCATAAATCAGTATTATAACTATACTAGGAGCGGTCAAAAATGCAAGAACAAACTATTAATCAAGTTATTGATCAACAAATAGAAGAATTGGACTATTCAATTCGACAGGAATTAACCAAGCTTGGCAATCAAGCCGCAAAGATGGGTTTAATTGGTGGACATGGTTATTACTTAGGAAGGTACGAAATCCTATGCAAAGGTCAAATATTCACTCTTTCACCAGAAGAAGCTTACTCTTACCTAAAAAAATTGGTAGCACAACACCAAAGATAATTGGTCAACTATGAAGTGTGAAGGATGAAGGATGCTCCCTGAAAATTTATCCTTCATCCTTCATCCTTATCCTTAATACTTGAGCATTACCAGCGTGCCTGGGAACCAGACCAAATGTGTTCTACTGATTCACCATAAACCATAGGTTGATCTTCAAAGGTAAGAGCAGTGTAACCATTGGGTTCAACAGACCACATTGGCCAATACTCATTGCCCAACTCACCAGCCTGAAATAGAACTTGATCTGGATTAGCGTGACTCCAGCCTAGCAACATTGCGTTAGTATAATGGATGCGCTCAGGAGCCAAGGTGGTGACAGTATTTTGGTTCCGATCCCAAATTACTGCGTAATCAGAACCATCTGACGTATTAAAAAAACCTTCAAATTGCCGCCCTAGAAGGCGATCGCTTGACTCTGTCCAAGACACGGGAATCAGAATAGCGATTGCGCCGCTCAATGTATCATCATTGTAATGGTTAGCTAAGGGAGAAGATGCAGTTATGATGCGCAAATCTCCAGTCTGCAAATTTTCTAGAAACATCACACTACTGATGCGGCTGCGGTACAGTTCTGGCTGTCCTTGTAGTTGAATACGACTATAAGCAGCATACTTGCCATCAGGAGACACTAGTGATTGGCTGCGATAGTACCTAAACCCAAAACTCTGATTAGCAACCAGTTCAGCGTGGGTTTCCAAGACCCAATTCCAAGGAATAGGATAAGGACTATTGAGTGGGTCACTCTGAACGTATGGTTCGGTTAGATCAGGTTTGATAGCTTCTGTTACTTCCTTTAAAGGCTGGGAAGATAGCACCGATGATTGACTGGCTACGAAGGATTCATTAGCCTTGGCTTTCTCAGAAAATAGGCTAGATGTTATCAACATCAAAGTTGCTAACAAGAGTCCTAGTGGTTGATTTTTAAGCCATCCTGATAAACTCAATTGCCTTTTCAACATTGATTGGTCTTTCAGTTACTAATTAGCGTTTCTAGTTAGAGGAGGAACCCCAAGAAACTAGAATATAGTTCCTTAACTTTAGGTGTAAAAGGTTAAAAAGTGATCAACTACCCCGTCGGACCGTGGCATTACGAACGGGGTTTGTTAAACTTGGACTCAGTCAGTTGCCTAAATCCTCGACTATCAAGCAACCGTTGGCAGACAAAGAAAATAAGCCAGGGAAAAATTAACAATTAACACTCTTTCCTTCCCCTAAGAGGTCTTGGCTAAAGTGGGTAGCCCTCACACAAAAGTTGTTAGGCTTGGAATTGGAATTCACTGGTTGGTTTGGAGGTTTTAGTGTTATGATAATCATTTTTAATTCAACCTTGTTTTCTTGAATTCTTATATAATGTTAAATACCCGCCCTTGACCCGTAACGGATTACAATTGGATAATCCTGCCTCATTATGTTGAAGGAGATCTAACAAAATTCGGTGTGACTCAACCCGCTACTTCCAACACCAATACCAGACCTGAAACCTCAATAAGTATACTGAACTGCCTACTGATCTTAATTTTCAGGCTACTACTGCTAGGCGTAGGGAGTGGCTTGGCCTTGATATTTGGCATTGTTGTTGCCAATGCTTACCCTAACCCGAATCCAGAAAAACCCCTGATCTTAAAATTACTGGAGCATCTGGATAACAAGGGAGAATCAAGGTTTTTCAATTTTAGTTCAATTCGGGAACCAACGGAAGCCAATCTACTAAAACAATTGACACCGGTTCAAAGAGTCCAGGTCAAAGCTCAGCTAAGTGAGTTAGACAAGCGACTGAAGAGATTGAGTGAGGACGTGACAATGTTGGAAACTCAATTGGGAACCTCGGGAGGGAATGAATCTCTCGAAAGGCGCATCCAAGGGATCACTTTGCTCCTCAAGGAACCATCGACTCTAAGTAGCGATGCTCCATTAGTTGGTAATAGCAATGGCAATCGATTAGCTGCCTCGGCTGCCAACAAGTTGAAAGTCACGTTGCCCAGTGATATTTTATTTCAGAAAAGTAACAGTACGTTACGCCCAGAAGCAGGTTTGATCCTAGACAAAATTGTCACAGATTTGCAAGCCTATCCCGGCAGTACAATCCGGATTGCTATCCACACCGACAACCCCCGCGAAGCCAAAGAGAATCGAAACCTTTCATTTAAGCGTGCCAAAGCAGTTCAGCAGTATCTTAGTAGCGCTTTAGACGATCCATACCGTTGGTTGATTATTGGCTACGGAGAAACTCGTCCTCTGGTAGCTAATGATACTGAGGTTAATCAGCAACGTAATCGTCGGGTGGAAATTGCTGTGGATTAGTAATTACTCATTACTCATTAGTCATTAGTTATTGGTAATTTCTAGATGCGAGTTGTATTCTTTGGTACTCCCCAATTTGCTCTACCTTGTTTGGAAGGTTTGTTGAACCATCCTGAATTTGAGGTGGTGGGTGTGGTGACTCAGCCGGATAAGCGTCGAGGACGTGGTAACCAGCTGATTCCTTCCCCAGTGAAATCAATGGCATTAGCACATCAACTACCAGTTTGGCAACCGCAGCGCCTGAAAAAGCATAGGGAAACCCTAACTCAGCTAAGGCAGGTAAAGGCTGATGTTTTTGTGGTGGTTGCCTATGGGCAGATTCTCTCCCAAGAGATTCTGGATATGCCTACGGTAGGTTGTATCAATGTACATGGCTCAATTTTGCCTAAGTATAGGGGAGCAGCTCCGATCCAGTGGTGTCTATATAATGGAGAAGCCCAAACTGGCATCACAACGATGTTGATGGATGCTGGCATGGATACTGGAGCAATGCTCTTGAAAGCGTATACACCAATCAAACTATTGGATACTGCCGAGCATTTGGCACAAACTCTGAGTAATTTGGGAGCTGATTTGTTGATTGAAACCCTACTGAAGCAAGAGTTACAGCAAATCCAACCAATTCCTCAAGATGACTCTGAGGCGAACTATGCACCACTGATTCAAAAGTCAGATTATTGCCTAGATTGGTCACGGTCTAACTTGGACTTACACAATCAGATCCGGGGATTTTTCCCAAACTGCGTCACCTCATTTCGGGGTAAATCTCTGAAAATCAGTGCCACTGCTCCCTTAGATTCGGCTTACTTATCCGAGTTGCCTTCACAGTTAAAAATGCGATCGCAGGAGTGGTCTACTCTTGATGTTGGTAATGCTCCTCCTGGAGAAGTTGTCAAGATTGCCAAGGCAATCGGTCCAATTATTCAAACTGGAAAGGGACTGTTGTTGTTGCAGCAAGTGCAACTAGCTGGCAAACGTGCTCAATCTGCTTGGGATTTTGCCAATGGTATGCGTTTAGAAGTAGGAGAAGTTCTAGGTAATGGTTAGTTAGTTAGTTTCGGTTTTCAAAGGTTTGTAAAAGCGACAAGAATCACAGGGTCCCTCTGGATTGACAGCACAACGAATCAATTCAGAGTGAGCATTGAAATAACAGCTGGCATCCCCAATCACCCAACGCCCCTGGACCAGGCTTTTTTCACTAGGGTGTCGAGAAGACTGCACATACAGAGCAATTTTATGCAAACGATAGCGCCCTGACTTAAGACAGTAGCGGTGGTGGCGCTCTAAAACTGTGTAGGTTTTACCTTTAAAGTCGAGATAGTTACCGGGTTGAGGTATCCAATCCAGTTGAACATTGCCAATGGTCTGAGGTGGGTGGATCAAAATTAACTCTGTCGGTAGAGAATCAGGCTCCATAGTGCTTATTGTCATTCACGCTACAGTTGAATGGTATCGCAGGCTGTGGGCTGACTATCTAGCCCAACAGAATTCTACATACAATTGTCCGGTTAAGTACAACACACTGGCGCTCTTCTTGAAGACTGGATTGATCAACGAAGTGATTAACCGGAGTTGATATTACCGATATTGAATAATTGGTCATTGAGCAAAAAATGTCTTAAATTCGTGATTGGGGTGCATAAAGTTGGGAATGCGCGCAAGTTAATTCTGTAGTCAGCTTAAAAAACTGTCAGATTAAAAGACTATCGTTTCTGTTCTCTTCGTTCCATTAGCAGTTTCTACTTGTTTGCCCAAAACCCCATGACAGCAGTTAGTCCTGTGGTGTGAAATTCATCCAATGTTGAACCAAAAGCCGAGGCTACCAACCTTGTAACATCCTTGAGTTGCAATGTTGGTGGCTTGGGGGTAGAACTGGTGGAGTTGTTCATGGAGCATTATCAATTCACCAACTGACATTGTCTGCCAAGGACTTGAAAAATTTTCCAGCTATACCCCCATCAAAAATGAATTTAAAACAAAGAACAAAGTATGAACATCTCTGGTATGTCACCGAGAACGCTTCGCACTTGCTTGCCTCGACGGCTTTTTCAAGTCAGAAATTCATGGGCGAAACGCCCACACCAAAGGAATGAAAATCTCTGTTCCCTATTCCCTATTCCCTATAGTCAGATTAGCTTAATGCACTATATTCGTGTTTTAGACATATGAAGTTATTCTTTGGTCGCCGCTCATCTCCTGTTGTCGAGCCTACTCAGGAAAAAACTTCAGGTTTGGGAACATTCGGTGGGGTCTATACTCCGTCGATTCTCACCATCCTGGGGGTTATTATGTACCTGCGCTTTGGTTGGGTACTTGGTAATGTTGGTTTAGTGGGTACCCTCATCATTGTTACCCTCTCCACCAGTATTACCTTTTTGACGGCTCTGTCTATTTCTGCGATCGCAACTGACCGCATTGTTAGGGCTGGTGGTGCGTATTACATGATTAGCCGTTCCCTAGGAATTGAAACTGGCGGTGCCGTAGGAATTCCCCTTTACTTTGCCCAAGCTCTGTCAGTCGCCTTATACACTATTGGTTTTGCCGAGAGCGTAGTTCAGACCTTTCCCCACCTCAACCAGCTTTATGTAGCGCTAATTACTACTATTTTAGTGGCAATACTGGCTTTGACTTCCGCTAGCCTCGCCATCCGCATTCAATACTTTATTATGGCTGCGATAGTGCTATCCCTGATTGCTCTATTCGTCGGTAACCATGATTACCCTTATGATGTAGCTAATATTGAGCTGTGGGTGACCTCCAAAGAATCCTTTTGGCGTGTGTTTGCTGTCTTCTTCCCTGCCGTGACCGGTATCATGGCTGGGGTGAATATGTCCGGTGATCTACGCAACCCGATCCGCGCCATTCCCATCGGTACTCTGGCAGCAGTAGGAACAGGATATGCCGTTTATATGATCGTACCAATTATTTTATCGATGCGGATAGGGGGAGATGCCCTAATTGCCAATCCTCTGATTATGAGGCAGATGGCATTTTGGGGTCCGTCAATCCTACTCGGGGTATGGGGTGCTACTCTCAGCAGTGCCTTAGGCAGTATTCTGGGTGCTCCCCGGATTTTACAGGCACTAGCTAGAGATGGGGTATTACCCCGTTGGATGCGATTTCTAGGTACGGGTAGTGGACGAGATGATGAACCACGGATTGGTACCGCTGTAACGTTGGGAATAGCTACTGCTGCAGTTTGCCTTGGTCAATTAGATATCATTGCACCAGTGCTAAGTATGTTCTTTCTGACCACCTATCTGGTGTTGAATGTAGCAGCTGCCATTGAGGGCTTTTTGCAAAGTCCTTCGTTCCGACCCTCCTTTAAAGTTAACTGGTTTCTGTCACTGTTAGGGGCATTGGGTTGCCTGATCGTAATGTTTTTGATCAATGCCTTTGCCACAGTGGCAGCAGCTGTTATTGTCTTGGGGGTTTACCTTTGGTTACAGCAGCGGGAACTGCGCACGGCTTGGGGAGATGTACGCCGGGGCATTTGGATGGCACTGTTGCGCACTGGTATTTTTCAGATTAGTCATCACCCTGATCCGAAAAACTGGCGACCCCACATCTTGGTGCTGTCGGGAGCTCCCACTAAACGATGGTCTTTGATAGAGTTAGCCGATGCCCTGACCCATAATCGCGGTTTAGTTACCGTTTCGAGTATTTTACCTAGTAGTTCCCATAGTGTGGCTAAGCAGGCACAGTTAGAACAAACCATCAGTGAGTATCTCGAACGGCGCAGTGTACAAGCTCTGGTGCGCTTGGTAACAGCACCGGATCCCTTTACCGGAGCCCGGCAACTTGTGGAAACTTACGGTATAGGACCACTAGTTCCCAATACAGTTTTACTAGGGGATAACGAAAGCCTTAGCCGTCGCCAGCCTTACTGTCGCTTGATTACTCACATACACCAGGCAAAGCGTAATGTAGTGATTCTGCGGGAAAATCGGGAGCAGGGTTTCGGTAGTCGTCAACGGATTGATGTTTGGTGGGGCGGTAAGCAAGCCAATGGTAGCCTGATGTTGCTCCTCGCTTATCTATTGCGCAGCGATCTGAAGTGGCAAAATGCTGAGATTTACCTCAAGTTGGTGCTTCCTAATGAAATAGCAGCTCAAGCAGCACGGGCAAACCTAAGTAATTGGGTGAAACAGTTGCGGATTGGGGTTATTTGTCAGGTGCTGGTTTCCCAAGGGCGTTCTTTTAATACTATTCTTCATGAGTCATCGACTGATGCTGACTTAATCTTTATGGGTATGGCTACACCAGACGATAAGTTTACTCAATATTACGAAAGTTTACAGCTAAAAACTGCTGGTCTTCCTACCATTGTCTTTGTACTGGCTGCTCCTGGGTTTGCTTTCCATGAAGTTCTCAGTGAAGATTTGTAGTATACCAACAGCAATTTAAAATTGTTAATTGCAAATTGACTATTACTATCAAGTCCGATTAATCAGTTTAATCAGTTATGAAAGCGATGCAGCGCCGACCTGCGGGGGTTTCCCCCACTCGCGCTTTGCATGGCTGACATAGTCTCGGGATTTTTGGGTAATGGGTAATGGATAATTGGTAATCGTCAACTACCAACTCTCCATTAGCTATTACCCAATCCAGTTCAGGAATTGGCAATGGTTAATTTTTGGGTGGCAGTTTAACAATACTTAGCCAGAAGTTTTCAATTGACTTCAATACTTTGACAAACTGTTCTAATTCAAGGGGCTTAGTGACGTAGGCATTTGCGTTTAGCTTGTAGCTTGTGAGGATGTCCTGGTCAGAATCTGAGCTGGTGAGAATAATCACGGGAATCAGACTCAATTTTGGATCAGATTTAATCTGTGCTAACACTTCACGACCATCCATCACTGGTAGATTCAAATCCAGTAAAATTACGTCGGGACGGGGTGCCTTAGTATAAGGAGACTCTTGACGCAGAAATGCCATAGCTTCCTTACCATTGGTAACAGTCTGTAGATTGTTGCGGATCTTGCTATTGTTCAAAGTAGCTTTGGTAAGGTCTACGTCACCATGATTGTCTTCCACTAGCAATATTTCAATGCGCTGACTAGAATTTCTATAGTTCATAATTACTAAAAAAAAGTTTTTTGTGTTGAGATTAAATTAATCAAATTTTCTGGAGTTTAGAGTTTATTTTTTGGACTACATACAAGTTTCGATTAATTGGGGCGTTTTCAGGTATAATCGGTAATACTTATATCACTCGCAATTACCGATTAATCATCACCAAAATTAACAATATTTGTTTTTGCAAACTTTGAGAATATATATGATTATTGTTTCATAATTTTCAGGATATAATCCTAGAATTAATAATCAATTAATTATTTAAAAAAAGCTGATTAAGTAAAAAATAAAAATACTCTCCACTTAAAGACGGGAGAGTCGATGGTAAATGATAAATGGTGATGGCTAAAAAATCGGTATAATTACCCGTTAATTATTACCCATGATCGATGTCCTTTATCCGTAACGATAACCCTTTAAGCAATTAGCAGTTAACCAGATAGTTTTCATGCTCCCCTCTGGATTTTGGGCAAATATTAAAACTATCTAGCGATGCAGCGCGGTCTTGGGGGTTTCCCCCATGAGCGACTGCATCAAGACAATGAATTTGGGTAATAATCTATTCATCAGTACCTATAAATGTACAAAAATTATGATGAAATTATAGATAGTATTTTTACGGATTTTTTTTTTAGCTGTGCCAGAAGTGTCTAAGATGCTATTTAACCTCGAAGCCCCTTTTCAACCAACAGGGGACCAACCCCAAGCTATTTCCCAACTCACCACTTACCTCAAGGCTGGCAACCCTATCCAAACTCTACTGGGTGCTACGGGTACAGGCAAGACTTTCTCCGTGGCATCGGTAATTGAAAAAGTCGGCAAACCAACCCTAGTACTTGCCCACAACAAAACCTTAGCTGCACAGTTATGTAACGAATTGCGGGGGTTTTTTCCCCATAACGCGGTGGAGTATTTCATTTCCTACTATGATTACTACCAGCCGGAAGCTTATATCCCGGTCACTGACACGTACATCGAAAAAACCGCGTCAATTAATGATGAAATTGATATGCTGAGGCACTCAGCTACGCGATCGCTTTTTGAACGACGGGATGTAATAGTGGTGGCTTCCATTAGCTGTATCTATGGCTTGGGTATTCCCTCAGAATATTTAAAAGCTTCGATTCCTCTGCGGGTAAATACCGAAGTTGACCAACGCCAACTCTTACGGGATTTAGTCTCAGTACAGTATTCCCGGAATGATTTAGAATTGGGACGCGGACGGTTCCGGGTGAAGGGGGATGTATTAGAAATTGGCCCGGCTTATGAAGACCGAATTATTCGGGTAGAATTCTTCGGAGATGAAATTGATGCTATTCACTACGTTGACCCAGTTACCGGTGGAATTTTCCAAAGTGTAGAGGGCGTAAATATTTACCCTGCTCGTCACTTTGTTACTCCCGATGAACGGTTGGAAGAAGCTTGTAATGCTATTAAGGCAGAACTTGAGGAACGTTTGGCTCAATTGGAGCAAACTGGTAACTTGCTAGAAGCGCAACGGTTGGAACAGCGTACCCGCTATGATTTGGAAATGTTGCTCGAAATTGGTTACTGCAATGGTGTAGAAAACTATTCTCGTCACTTGGCTGGACGCAAGCTTGGGGAACCACCAGAGTGTTTGATTGATTATTTTCCCGAAGATTGGCTTTTGGTAGTGGATGAATCCCATGTTACGGTGCCGCAAATTCGGGGAATGTACAATGGCGATCGCGCTCGAAAGCAAGTGTTGATTGACCATGGCTTTCGCTTACCCAGTGCAGCAGATAATCGACCCCTGAAGGCAAAGGAATTCTGGGCAAAGGTGAATCAGTGTATTTTTGTCTCTGCTACTCCTGGGGATTGGGAGATTGAACAATCTCAAGGGCGAGTCGTGGAACAGATCATTCGTCCTACTGGAGTGCTTGACCCAGAAATCTTTGTCCGTCCTACAGTAGGTCAAGTAGATGATTTGTTGGCTGAGATTAAGCAGCGGGTGGATTTTCAGGAAAGGGTGCTGGTAACAACCTTAACCAAGCGCATGGCTGAGGATTTGACAGAGTATCTGCAAGAACGGGATATTCGGATAAGCTACTTACACTCGGATATTAACTCTATTGAACGGATTGAAATCTTGCAGGCGTTGCGCCAGGGTGAATTTGATGTATTGGTTGGGGTTAACTTGTTGCGAGAAGGGTTGGATTTGCCGGAAGTCTCTCTGGTAGCAATTTTGGATGCAGATAAGGAAGGGTTCCTCAGGGCAGAGCGATCGCTTATTCAAACTATAGGCAGAGCAGCACGTCATGTCCGAGGGCAAGCCATTATGTATGCTGATACCCTTACAAAAAGCATGAGAAAAGCGATTGATGAGACTAATCGCCGTCGTAAGATTCAAAGTGAATATAACAGCAATAATAACATTATACCACAGCCCATTCGCAAAACCGCAAATAATCCGATTTTGACATTTTTGGATGTCTCCCGACGGTTGAATGCTCAACAGTTGGAATCGGTGTTTGAACAGGTGGATGATGTACCTTTAGAGAAGATTCCGGAGTTGATTAATCAGTTAGAAGAACAGATGAAGGAAGCAGCAAAAACCTTGGAATTTGAAACGGCAGCCAAGTTACGCGATCGCATTAAGCAGCTGCGGGATAAACTGCTAGGTAATCGAAGTTAACTAAGTTTTTTTTAACTAACAGTAGTTGGAGTAATTATTGATATGTTTACGGCATGATCGGGATGTTGAAAACAGGCGCACCTAGCATTACTATAGTTCCATCACCGTGATAAATCTGTACACAATAATAAACCGATGAACACTGAGCTCCAATTTCCTTGGCAACAAGACGCCGTAATTCGCCAGAGCCAACGTCTAATCCATAGCTTTCATCATTGGACAGGGCGTTCTCTAATCGATACTAGTGGCTCACCTATGGAAATTGCACAGGCACTATTTGAAGCTCCCTTTGTCGTCCTATCTCACAACACTGAATCAGACCCCATTTACAACTATGGCAATCGAAAAGCTTTAGAATTGTGGGAAATAGATTGGAACCAATTGACTCAGATGCCTTCGAGATATTCAGCTGAGCCAATGGAAAGGGAGGAGCGATTAAGCCTGCTTAACCAAGTGACAAGCCAGGGCTATATTAGCAACTATCAAGGTGTCCGCATTTCTAGCACTGGTAAACGGTTCCAGATTTCAGATTGTATAGTCTGGAATCTTATTGATCAGGAAAATAACTATTGTGGTCAAGGGGCTACGTTTTCCCACTGGATACCGCTTAATTGACGATGTCGCCCACTTAAATTGTCAATTTTTGAGTAAGCCGATTCAATCTATAAATTAGATCAATTAGATAGATCAATTAGACATCTGAGGGAAATTAGGTTTCATATTAAGCTTGACTAGGGTTCCGTTAATCTTTTTCCCAGATGTCCATTATATCAAATGGTTTTACCTTTGCTACCGATAGCAGCAGAATAGCTTTGGAGCCTCAGGGGCAGGCAGAGAAATCATTTGTAGCATTCATAGTGCTAATTCATAGTGCTAATTCATAGTGCTAATTCAGATTAGATGCCTCACAGGTTACTTCCCCTTCTTGCAGTATCTTCCCCCACTTCTCGTTTCTTCCCGATCTCCATAAATCATCCCGCTACAATTACAACGCCGTTATTTGGGTCGGACTAGTCGGGAACTCTATATGTAACTGGTATATCTAACTAGCATCACAGACGTCCATGTTATTCAATGAATGGAACCCATAATGATTACAGCTCCAGGCTATCCTATCACTGACTCAATTGACTCTGGCACTAGAACCCTACTGGGCATTGCTTATTGCTGCCATGATTTAGCCAAGTCTTACCTAAAGACCTTCCTGATCTTGATCACTCATCAAACCGAAAGCCATATTGGGAATGAAAACTATGATAAACGCCAGGCTTGTCGGCAACACTAGATTCCCCAAACCAATGGTTTGGACAGTCATTTTTATCTGCATTTTACCCTATCTTCTGCATCAATTAGGGGTTGATTTTAGTACCCATCAGGAACTGTTTGACCCCTCGGTAGCCTCTGAATGGGAACCCCATGAACTTAATGATGCCATGCACTCCGTCCTGTCCGGAAGTTTTGCACACACACTCCTGGAGTGGAGTGCTGTCTGTACGGCGTTTTTTACGGTTTGCTTAGCCTTCGCGAACTACAGCATCACCAAAGACCCAATCGTTCCTATCATCGGCGTATCGCTTTTTTTTGCTGGTGTGATGGATGCCTTTCATACTCTGGCTGCTGACCGCTTAATTGATGTTGTCGCCGATAATCGGAATTTAATTCCATTTACCTGGGCACTCTCTCGGCTTTTCAATGCACTAATCCTGATTCTAGGAACTAGCCTTTGCTCAAGGAGAAGCTGGGTAGAAAAAAACCAAACCAGGAGCTTGGGTTTTGTCATTATTGTCAGCTTGGGGTTTGGGTTGATTGGCTATGGCATAATTCACATCTGTGCAACCAGCGAGCTTCTGCCGGAAACAACATTTCCCAACTCCATTATCACCCGACCATGGGACATTCTGCCATTGCTTCTGTTTATTGCTGCTGGCATTTTTATTTACCCAAGCTTTCACCAACGGTATCCCAGTCTGTTATCTTACTCCTTAATTGTGAGTACTATTCCGGATACAGTAGTCCAACTCCACATGGCTTTTGGTTCACAAGCACTGTTCGACAGTCATTTCCAAATCGCCCATTTCCTCAAAATTATTGCCTACCTGATCCCCCTAGTAGGATTAATACTAGATTATCAGCATACCTATTGTACACTAGAACAGGTCAATCAACGTCTGATAGAAGAGATTGATAAACAACAAAAAACAGAGGAAAAACTGCAAATATCAATCAAAGAAGTCTCCGATTTTAAGTATGCTTTAGATCAAGTCTCAATCCTAGCAATTACTGACCAAAAAGGGGTAATTACCTATGTAAATGATCGGTTTTGTCAGATTTCTCAATATTCTAGGGAAGAACTGATTGGACAAACCCATATACTGATCAATTCCAATTATCACCCCAAGGAATTTTTCCAAAACCTCTGGTCAATTATTGTCAGTGGTCAAGTTTGGCGGGGAGAAATTAAGAATCAAGCCAAAGATGGCACCTATTACTGGGTCGATACTACCATTGTACCTTTCTTGGATGATACAGACAAACCTTACCAGTATTTGGCGATCAGAACCGATATTAGCGATCGCAAACAAGCTGAGAAAGACCTAAAACAGGCAAAAGAAGCGGCAGTTCGCGCTGCGGCCCAAAGCGCAGTTGCCAACCGTGCCAAAAGCGAATTTCTCGCCAACATCAGCCATGAACTGCGCACCCCTCTTAATGGCATCCTCGGTTACACCCAAATCCTGAAACGCTCCAAAACCTTGACTCCTCAGTCTCTCAAGGGGATTGACATTATCCATCAATGTGGTAGTCATCTGCTCACCCTGATTAATGACATTTTAGACCTGTCCAAAATTGAAGCTGGTAAAATGGAACTCTACCGGACAGATTTTCATTTTCCGTCTTTTCTTCAGAACCTGATTGACATCTGCAAAATCAGAGTTCAAAACAAAGATATTTTGTTTACTTACCAAGCCCTTTATGAACTTCCCACCGGCATCTATGCTGATGAAAAACGCCTGCGACAAGTGCTGATTAACTTACTGGGTAATGGGATTAAGTTTACTGACAGTGGAGAAGTTAAATTTACAGTAAGTGTCCTGAAATACAGGGAAAATGAGAATGGACACATCACCAATAGCCAAGAACTGTTAACAACAATTCGATTTAAAATTGAAGACACCGGTATTGGCATGAGTCCGGAACAAATCGAACGAATATTTTTGCCTTTTGAGCAGGTGGGGAATCCCTTAAATAAAGCACAAGGGACGGGATTGGGATTAGCCATTACTCAGAAACTGGTTCAGATGATGGGGTCTAAGTTAGAAGTAAGCAGCGAGTTGGGCATTGGCACTGTGTTTTGGTTCGATTTGCACTTAAAAGAAACCACAGCTGTATCCAAAGCCATGACTCCTAACACAGGGATTATTGGCTTCAAAGGTCAGCCACCCACAATTCTGGTGGTGGATGATAAACAGGAAAATCGCTGGGTGATTGTTAATCTGCTGGCTCCCCTGGGATTTGAACTGATGGAGGCTAGCAATGGTCAAGAGGGTTTAGAGGAAGCCACAGCATTTCCACCAGACCTGATTATCACTGACTTGTTGATGCCACAGATGGATGGCTTTGAGATGATCCGACAGTTGCGACAATCCCCCCAATTGAACTCAAAAGTAGTGATTGCGTCTTCGGCTAGTGTATTTGACACCGACAAGGAAAAAAGTAGTGAGGCTGGAGCCGATGATTTTCTGCCCAAACCAGTAGAGGCAGAAAAGCTAATAGAGATGTTACAAGTGCATCTGAAACTGGAATGGATTTATCAAGCAAAGCAGGAAAGAGGAAGTAGGAAAAAGAAAAATATCTCATCTCAAACCATAGAGATGGTGCCTCCTCCAGTGGAGAAACTTGCCCAACTTTACGATCTGGCTAGGGCAGGCTTAATTAATGACCTTTTAAAAGAAATCAATAACCTAGAAAAATCCGATCCAAACACTAGTGATTTTGTCAAACACATCCGTGAATTAGCTCAAAAGTTTCAGTTAAAAAAAATACGCTCTTTCCTTAACGACTATATTCATTGAATTTAGACTATGCTTGTTTACTTTCAAAACCAGTTATCTATCGCCTATTTATGATATTTCATAGACTGACTAATACCAAGCATGAAAATTTATGTAATCAGGGACTAAACAAAGGTAATTTAATGAATAAGCTAAAAGTAATTAATCCTCTACTACCGCTCAAAAAAAACGTCCACTCTCTGCCCCTAGCACTGACTATTTTTACAGGGGTTATGTTTTCCCTACTAACCTTCATGGGAACTTGGGATTTGGAAAATAAAACGATCGAAAAAGAGTTTGAACAAGATGCAACCGATATTGTTTCCTTGCTCAAAAGAAGCCTTGAAAAAAATCTACACCAACTGGAATCGATTGTTGGGGTCTATGCTGCCTCCACAAAAGTTACTCGTCAGGAATTTCGGACTTTTGTAAATCCTTACTTATCAAATAATTCAGATATCCAAGCCCTACAGTGGATTCCTCGGGTACCCCATGACCAAAGAGCCGCTTACGAACAAGCTGCCAAACAAGAGGGTTTTCTTAACTTTAAAATTACAGAACAGAATCCTCAGGAAAAGCTGATTAAAGCTAAACCCAGAGCAGAGTATTTTCCTGTCTATTTTGTTGAGCCATACCACGATAATGAGACAATGTTGGGATTTGACCTAGCCTCGAATTCTGTCAGTTTGGAAGCTTTGCAATTATCACGAGATAGTGGCAAAGCGATCGCCACCGCACCCATGACATTAATGCGTCAAAGTCCCCAGCACAAACTAGGATTCCTAATTTTATGGCCAATTTATCGACAGAATACACCTACTAATTCAATTATATCCCGTCGCCAAAATCTGCAAGGTTTTGCCTCAAGTGTGTTTTTGATTGGAGATATTGTAGATAGGGCTTTAAAGTATCGACAACCCAGGGAGATTGATGTTTACCTATTTCACGAATCTACGCCAACACAGAAGCGATTGCTCTATACCTATTCATCTAGTACACCCAAAGCATCAAAGGACTTGAAGGAGGAAGACCTTGCTACCCTCAGAAATGGGTTACATCATACTGTAATTCTTGATGTATCAGGACAGAAATGGTTGATTCTGTCTAAGCCCAATTCTGAATATATCAGGAGTCGAAGAACCTGGTATCCCTGGACTGTTTCCTTGGGAGGACTATTACTGACCATATTGCTGGCTATCTATATTAGCGATCGCATTTCAGCAGTAGCAGCACTGGTGGAGAGTGAAAGACAGCTAGAACAACGAGTTGAGCAACGGACAGTGGAACTCCAGAAGGCCAAAGAAGCCGCAGTTCAGGCAGCAGTGGAAAGTGAAGCTGCCAACCGCGCTAAAAGTACATTTCTTGCCAACATCAGCCACGAAGTCCGTACTCCTCTCAACGGTATTTTGGGTTATGCTCAAATCCTGAAAAAATCAACTAGTCTAACTGCTAACGAGAAGAAAGGTATTGATATTATCGAGCAGTGCGGCTCTGATCTGCTCAGCCTGATCAATGAGATTTTAGACCTCTGTACAATTGAAGCTAATAAATTAGAACTCCATTCCCAAACGGTTGATTTTGGTACCTTCTTGAAGGACATCGTAGAAATTTGTCAGGTGAAAGCAGAACAAAAGGGTATTTCCTATAGTTACCAAGCGACTTCTCGACTACCTACAGCAATTATTGTTGACGAAAAACGCTTGAAACAAATGCTTATCAACTTACTCGACAATGGCATTAAATTTACTGAAATAGGAGGAGTAGCCTTTACGGTTAGTGTGCTGAAATCAAGGAAAAATGCCAAAAATAAAATAACAAATAAACTCGAAGAAATTACCACTATTCGCTTTGAAGTTGCAGATACCGGCATTGGGATGAATAGCGAGCAATTATCTAAACTATTTTTACCCTTTGAAAAGCTAGAAAATACCTCTGGTTTTGTGGAAGGCACTGGACTCGGTTTAGCAATTACTCAGAAACTTGTCAAGATCATGGGAGGTGACATTAATGTCGAGAGTAACCCAGGGCAAGGTAGTATTTTTACTATAGATTTAGACCTACAAACTTATCCCAATTCCTATGAAATCAATTTTCACAAAAATCCAAATCAGCAACAAGTAGTTAATTTTCAAGAAAATAATAATAATAAAAATACATCAGTTGAAACAACAGAAATTGTTAGTCCTCCAAAAGAAAAACTAGTCTACCTTTACGATCTGGCTATGTCAGGCTTAATCAATGACCTTTTAGAGGAAGTCGATGAACTAGAAAAAAATGATGATATATTTATACCATTTTCCCAATCTATCCGTCAATTATCCGAAAAATTTCAAATTAAAAAAATTCGAGAGTTTATCAAACAATACCTGTAATTTAATGAAATAAACCTGGTGGAGAACACTAGAAATGCCAAAGGAAGAAAGCAAGGATAATTGATAAGAGACTGAAACGGTTGCTTGGGTAGGACTGGTTGGGAATTCTATAATATAACTATTGTATTTACCACGTTATTTACAACTCTATGTACAATCCCTGTATGTACAACCCCACAATCATTAAATAACTCGCAATAGTTTGGTAATAGTACTAAAAAACAATGGCTGCATCTCCCTTGAGGAGGATATAGAAAAATAATATGACTAAATTAAAAACAGACCCAACCACCGAATCTTCATTCTCAAATATGGTTTTAACCAACTCATCCCAACCTTTGACAAGTCCCCTTGCCTGGTTCAGAAAGCAGCTAAATCGCCTTACTATCACTCAAAAGATTGCCTATGGGTATGGTATTGCCCTTGGGATTGCTGTCCTGGGAACAACAGTTGGACTCCTTATTGGCAATAACTACCAAAACTATGCCCAGAACTTAAGAGAAGATACCTTAGAAGAAAGTGAGCTTCTCATGGACTTGCAACGTTACCTGCTGGAAGTACAAATACACCATCAATACTTTGCTGTATTGTTGCAGCAACCAGACCTTTTTCAGGAAGAGTATTCTCGTTTTAAAAAGCATTCCCGATTAGCCCAGCACAACTGGTTGGGATTAAAAGAATCTTACAAAAATCCAGAGGTGGATGAGCTAGAAGAGGAACTTGAACTTGTAAATAACCTGATCAAAAATTATGACAGCCTAATACAAGTATACTCCCAACGGATAGAGGCACTATTGAAGCACATCGATCCCTCGAATTTGAAGCCAGAAGAAATTGAAGCAGCCCAAAAAAAGTTTCTAGATTTAAACAAGAGTCCTTTAGGGCTAAACCTCAGAAGTTTCGTGTATGACCTTGAGGAAATAATAGAGGAGGTTGAGGAGGAAAGACCACATGCCAAAGCTGTGCTAGAGGCTTCTGAAAGGCTTCGGACTCGAATCATTTTGATTAGCATGATTGCCTCAATTTCAAGCGCAGCCCTATTAGCCTTCTATACCAGTAAAACACTGTTAGCAGCTCAAGACGTAGAAATTCAACGTCAACAGCTCCTCAGCCAAGAATTACAAGTAGCTAAAGAAACCGCCGAAATTGCCAACCGTGCTAAAAGTGAGTTCCTGGCCAATATGAGTCATGAACTGCGCACTCCCCTCAATGGCATCCTCGGCTATACCCAAATCCTCCAACGCTCTAAAATCATCAGTCCTGAAGAACTCAAGGGCATCCGTGTCATCCACCAATGTGGCAACCACCTACTTACCTTGATTAACGATATTTTAGACATTTCTAAAATCGAGGCCAAGAAAATGGAACTGTACCCAAATAATTTTCATTTTCCCTCCTTTCTAGAAAACCTAGTTGACATCTGCCGTATCCGCGCTGATCAGAAGGAAATTTCCTTTACTTACCAACCCCAGACTCAACTCCCCAATCACATCCATGGGGATGAAAAACGCCTGCGACAAGTACTAATTAACTTACTGGGTAATGGCATTAAGTTTACTGACACTGGGGCAGTGACCTTCAAGGTCAATGTACTGGAGTCAAAGCCCTTAACAACGGGGGAAGACAAAAAAACCATGAACAATGGAGTGATCAGAACAATTCGGTTTGAAATTGAAGACACCGGTATTGGTATGAGTCCGGAACACATCGAACGGATAGTGTTGCCGTTTGAGCAGGTGGGGAATGCCTTAACTCGAGCCGAAGGGACTGGATTAGGATTAGCCATTACTCAGAAACTGCTGGAGATGATGGAGTCTACGTTGGAAGTGCAAAGCCAGCTCGGTGTTGGTAGTGTATTTTGGTTCGATTTGGAGTTGCCAGAAGCCACAGGGGTAACTGATGTGATTGTTCCTGATCAGACAATTATTGGTTTCCTTGGCCAAAGCCGCAAAATTCTGGTGGTGGATGATAAACAAGAAAATCGCTGGGTACTGGTGAATCTGCTCACTCCCTTTGGCTTTGAACTAAAAGAAGCGACCAATGGTAAAGAAGGTTTGGAGAAAGCTAAACAGTTCCAACCGGATATGATTATTACTGACTTGTTGATGCCACAGATGGATGGTTTTGAGATGATCCGACAGTTGCGAGAATCCTCCCAATTCTCATCAGTGCCACTGATCGCTTGTTCAGCCAGTGTGTTTGATGATCACCAGCATCACAGTATTGAGGCGGGAGCCGATGATTTTCTGCCCAAGCCAGTAGAGTCAAAAAAGCTATTAGAGAAGTTGCGGAAATATCTGAAACTAGAATGGGTTTATGAAGGAGAAGAAGATAAAGATAAAAACCTAAGCACCAAGGCACCATCCTCCCTCAAAACTGAAAACTCGATAGTGCCGCCCTCAAAAGAATCACTAGACCAGCTGTACGATCTGGCTAAGACTGGCTTAATTAGCGAGATTTTAAAACAAGTGGAAATCCTGGAAAAATCTGATGATAAGTTAATCCCATTTAGCCAACATCTCCGTCAATTAGCCGAAGACTTTAAACTCAAGAAAATCCGACAGTTTATTCAGCAATATCGGGATAAATAATAATTATAGCAAAGGGAGCAGGCAGTCGGTAGTAGAGGTAATCAAATTAAATGTAGCTTATAAGTATAAGAAACGCAATATTGAAATTAACTATTAATAGCTAATCAATAAAATAGTTTTATTTAGGAAATTTTTCCGATCACATACCAATAAAATAAACTATAAATTAACCTGAAACTGTTACTTGGGTAAGATTAACTGGGAATTCTATAATATGGCTATTGTAGATTTCCACAACTGTAAACTATTCGCAATAGTTTTACAATAGAGAATAGTAATAACAGACAATGGCCGCATCTCTCTTGAGGAGGATATTCTATGACTAGATTAAAAATGAACTTAACCACTGAATCGTGACTGAATCGTAATTGTAAAAGACGGTTTCAACCAATTCATCCCAACCTTTAACAACTGCCTTTGTCTGGTTGGTGAAAGGGTCGTGTTGCACTTTTATGCCATTGACTCTGGCACTAGAACCTAAGTTGCTCAAGGCATATCTGAGGCTGACCAAAAACCTGTGATTATCAAGGGTAAAATTAATAGTTTATTGGAGATGTCTAATGAAGTTAAATAGCTGGTTTCCCCTCGCTATAGGGACGAGCCTAGCCATGTTGGTAAGCTGCACCCCCAACACTACCAACCAAGCAACCAATGTCGAACAAGCCCAGCAGGAAATTAAGATTACTGGGGCAGGGAGTCCCTATCCAGCCATGAAGGTATTAGCTACTGCCTATGAAGCTAAGACTGAAAACACAGTCATTACCTTTTTGCCAAAAAGTCAATCCCCTGGTGGCATCGCTGGCGCTAAAGAAAAATTAGTTGATATTGGTACTGTTACCAGGACCTTGAAACCAGAGGAGGATGATGGCTCTTTAGTATATCGGGAAATCGCCAAAGATGGTTTAGTAGTAGCAACTCACCCTAGTGTCCTAGGAGTGACTAATTTACAAACCGAACAACTCAAGGCCATCTACAGCGGAAAGGTGACCAATTGGCAAAAGCTAGGGGGACCAGAGGCAACAATTATCGTACTGGATCGACATGAGGATGAGTCAGCCAAGAAACTATTGCGGAAATATTACCTTGGGTCAGACCTCAAGAATGCTCCAGAAGCAGTGATTTTGCGCCACGAAGCTGATTTAATTGCAGCAGTTCAGAGTACACCCTACAGCATCGGTGCTTTCTCCCTGGCCTATGCGATCGCTAATCAGTTACCTGTGAACCGCCTCAGCCTCGATGGCGTAGAACCCATCCCTGAAAACATTAAATCAGGTAAGTATAAAATGGCGCGTCGCCTTGGCATCGTCTACCCCCAGACCCCTTCAGATAATGCCCAACCCTTTATTGACTTCGCCTTTACCAAAGAAGGAGGCAACCATCTGCTCGAATCAGGGTTTATACCATCTAGCCAGGAACAGGAGTAGTAGTGATATGTTCCGACAGATGTACTCGAAACTTTCCCTCAGAGCAAAAATACTATTGCCGATGCTCTCTGTGTTCCTAGGAATGTGGATAGTAGGAACCTTTAGTTTGGGCTATTTTTTCACTAAGCGTATAGAACTGCAACTGAAAAATAAGATCCAGAACTTCTCATCCGTACAATTGCATGCCTTTGAACAGGAAAAAGAAACTCTATTTTTGAAGGCAAGGTGGATAGCAGACATACAGGATGTTTCCACATTGGTTGCGACAGGGAACCGGGAAAAGCTATTTCAGTATTTACTCCCGATACAGTTATCTTATCAGCTCGATCTGCTTAAAATCGTAGACAAGAACGGGTCTGTATTGCTGGAACTGCGACAGGCAGACCTTAACCAAGTTGAGCTAATTGACGAGACAGTCAACCAAGCGGCAAGCATTGGCATGGATTTGTTCGATTTCCTGCCAGCTCAAGACAATGCTGCATCGCTTCTAGTCGGTCTAACCTCGGTGAAGTCTGCCCAGGAAATCTTAGGGGGAATAATCGTTGGGATTACCATTAGCGATGAATGGCTTGAACAATTACGCCCCCATACCCACCATCACCTGGTTACCTTCTACGATTCTCAGGTTACTGCCTCTACCTTAACCGATGCTAAAAACACTCCTTGGGAGCCACCGCCAGTCCAATCCCTGCCAGTGCAGGTCACTATTGCCGAGAAGAACTACATTGCCAAAAGTGTAAAGATCACCGGGATCAATGGCAAGGCGGGCAAACTGGTTTTACTATACTCCGCCGCCACTCTTGAGCAGGTGCAGGGACAGTTGTGGTTAAGTATCAGTGCTTTGTGCTTGCTGGGGTCAGCAATTACCAGCTTAGTTGCCAACAGGGTCACGTTGTTGATTATCCGTAACATTAAACAAGTAACAGAGGTAGCCCAGCGCGTCAGTAAAGATGATGATTTTACTCTACAAGCCCCTACCATATCCCAAGATGAAATAGGAGTCTTAGGCACTTCTTTGAATCATCTGATTAAACAAGTAAAGCATCTTTTGGCATCCAAAGAAGCAGAAGTTCAACGTCAACAGCTCCTCAGCCAAGAATTACAAGCAGCTAAAGAAAGCGCTGAAATTGCCAACCGTGCCAAAAGCGAGTTCCTGGCCAATATGAGTCATGAACTGCGCACTCCCCTCAATGGCATCCTTGGCTATACCCAAATCCTCCAACGCTCTAAAATGATGAGCCCTGAGA